>SUWC01000064.1 GCA_015061665.1 Lentisphaerota bacterium | reverse complement strand
CGCAAAACGCATACAGATTCAGTCCGCCGCTCAGACCAATCGGATCCTTGCTCAACCAGCGACCTGTTTCGGGGTCGTACCAGCGCATGCGGAAGTTGACGAGGCCAGTCGCGGCAGACCACTCGCGCCCCTGGAAACGATAGCGTAGCGCAGCGAGCGCCGAAGCCGATGGTACAATCTCCTCATCAACGACATTGCCACAGGCGTCGTAGGTGTAAGCGCGTACCACGGATCGCGGCGCGCTCGGTGATCGCGCCCTACCGTATGACGCGAGCCTGTCGACGACGCCAATCGCATGGGAACGCGAGACGATGCGCCCGGCGGCGTCGTACTCGTATTCGAAGCCGCCGAGCGTCGCGCCACTTGTCGTGCGCCATGATATGTTCGTCACCCGATCCATGATGTCGTGCATATATTCTACCACAAATCCGCTTCCGTTTGCTATCTAGCGAGCAGCACACCATATATGATCAACACACCCAACACCGTGAAGATAGCGTAGAGAGCATTGGAAAACAACTTTTAATGTTTTTACCTTAGCCGTGTAGATCATGTAGAACTTTTGAGAAACTCCGACGGTTGAAAAAATTGGCTCAGTTACCACTTCGCCTAGGCTTCGCGCATCACAACCACACTTAGAGCCGTCACTAAAGTGTTTTGACCTGGGGCTCTGCCCCAGACCCCAACTTATCACATACACCACATGCGGCTTGAACGCGCGAAGCATATGGTGAAACGTTAGTGAAGCCCTTTTTCAAGCCGTCGGAGTTCCAATATCCTCCCGACCCTTTATCCGCTTTATCGCCGCTTCGACCGCGGCCGAGCGCCGTGCGTCGCCCTCCGGCGGAACGAATAGACGTGATGATTCAATTGCAGAAAGGATTGAAAACCAAACCATACAAGAGAAAACCGCTTTGCGCAGACTGCGGTTATCTGCGATGACTGGGGGAAGCGGCGTCCCGCCGCTTCGAGACAGTGCGAAAGAGTTCCTCGTTTCAGAAGCGGCGGGACGCCGCTTCCCCCAGTTAACACGGACACTCCAGCCCTGTTGACATCAGCTTGGCTACTTTTTCTATCGATTTATATGCTATGTTTCTTTCCATCGTTTCAACCTTGCCGTTCGGCAATTGACGGAAAGTTTAGCAAATATTCCGCAACCTGGCAAGTTGTCTAATTTCGCACCCCCGAAATTAGACAACTTTGCGCCTCGCCGCGCCATCTGGGCGCGGCATATAGGGCGCGAAGAAATCAGGCGGTGCAAAACGAGAGATTTGATGCGCTTCGCAGAAGCAAACGAGGAAGTCAAGAACTTTCTGCGAACCGCCTCGTTTCAGTGTTACGATGGGGTTCGACTGCCTGAAGACCACAAACTCGACGACGAATGGCAGAGAGGGGAAGAGGGAGGAGGGAATGACAGGGCGGAGCGAGACGCTCCACCTCCTTGGGCGCAAGGATGCAAAACGCAAGGAGGTGCGACGTCTCGTCGCGCCATCTTGGCGCGGCATATAGGGCACGAAGAAATCAGGCGGCGCAGCAAGGACTAATTACGAAGCGACGATATTGGCGATGCGCTCCATTGCGCCATGCCCGTCGCCGAGAAGAGCCACTGCTTCGTCAAGCCGGGCGGACGCCTTGGCGCGCTCGGAAGACGACTCGATCCACCCCGAAATCGCCTTTGCGACGTTCTCGGCCGTAAAATCCTCCTGAAGGAGCTCCGGCATCGGGAAATCCTCCGACCCAGGGCGCATCTTCTCCCATATCACGTTTACAAGCCCGACGTGGCGGATGTCCTTTATGACGCGACGCGCAAACCAGGCGAGAAGCGGGCTTACCTTGTATACGAGCACAGTCGGGCACCGCGCGAGCGCCGCCTCGAGCGTCGCCGTGCCGCTCGCTACGATTGCCAGGTCAGCCGTCATCAGAAGCGCGCGCGCTCCGCCGTCCGTCACTGCCGCGCCCATAAACCGCTTGGCGCTCAGGACATTCTCTATTGCCGCGCGCGCGCCCGCGTTGGCCGCGGGGATCGACACCTCTACGCCCTTAAGTCCTGCTACCGCATCCAGCATCACGGGAAGGCACTTCATTATCTCGCCTATGCGGCTGCCGGGGAGGATGGCAATGCTGCGCGCCCTTTCGTGCGTCGACGAAGCGCGACGTGCACCTGCGAACTCCGCGGCAAGGGGGTGGCCGACGAACTCCGCGAAGCCGGGACGGAACAGCGCGGGCTCGAACGGGAAGAAACAGCAGAGGCGGTCCAGCGACGCCTCAATCTTCGGTATTCGGCCTTTCTTCCACGCCCAGACCTGCGGACACACGACGTGGACGGTCCGTATGCCCTTCGACTTCGCGTATGCGGCGAGCTTCAGGTTCATGCCGGGGTAGTCGATCGTGCAGACGACGTCCGGCCGCCACGCGTCAATCGCGCCCTCCATCGTCCGCTTCACGCCGAGAAAGTAGAAAATACGCCTGAAGACCTCCCAGAAGCCCATCACTGCGAGGTCGCTCGTCTTGAAGCCATAGTCGAAGTAACCGCGCACGTCGTGGTGCGCGAGGAGCGCCTTGAGGCGCTTCTCGTATATCTTTCCGGACTGTTCGCCTGCGAGGATCAGTATCTTCATGGTCATGTGCGCCGTGCGATTCCTTCGCGCGGCTCGGCCTCTGGCGGAATGGTCAGCGGCGCGAGAGGCGAGTCTTCCGCCGGAAGCGACCTCCACGCCGCGTTGTAGATCGGCAGCCCCTGCTCGCGGAACATCGTCTCGAACTCGGTCCAGACCTCCTTCGGGCGCGGCATCGGTTCGACGCGCTCGAAGCGAGGGTCCGACGCGAAGCATTCGCACACCGCCTCGAAGTATTCGGCGTGGTCGGTCGCGAACTCAAGCTTTCCGCCTACTTCAAGGCGCTTCCAGAGGGCGTTGAGGAAAAGCGGACCGAACAGCCTGTGGGAATGGTGCTTCTTCTTTGGCCAGGGGTCGGGGAAGAATACGTAGACAGTGCGCGCATGGTGCGCGGGAAGGAGGTAGTGGAAGGTGTACAGCGCCTCCAGACGCAGGATGCGCGCGTTCGCGATGCCTCCGCGCCTGCACTTGCCAGCGAAAAGGCGCACGCGCTCAAGCATGCGCTCGATGCCCAGGAAGTCGCAGTCGGGGTTCTCCTTGGCGCGGCGGGCGAGGAACTGCCCCTTGCCGCAGCCGACCTCGATCTCGAGCGGACGCGATAGGTCGAACTCTATGAGCTTGCAGGGGTCCGTTATCTTTATTACTGGCTCTATTTCCATTTCAGTCACCGGAAGAGAAAGACGTATACCGCCCAGTTGACGGCGAGCGAATACAGATTGGCGACGAAGTCGTCGATCACGATGCCGCGTCCGCCCGGGATGGACTGGAGTCCGCGGCACGGCCACGGCTTCACGATGTCGATTGCGCGCACGACGCAGAAGAAGACGGCCATCGACCACCAGGGCAGCGAGGCGAGGGGAATGCCGACCAGGGCAATAGGGAAGAGCATCCACTCGTCGGCGGTGATGCGTCCGTCGTCCTTTATCCCAAGCAGCCGCTCCGCCCTGTCGCAGAACGGAATGGCGAGGAGCGTGAAGCCAAGGCAGGCCGGAATCTGGAGGAAAAGCGGGAGCCGCGCGACGGCATACGCAAGCGCGACGCCAGCCGCGCTGCCGAACGTGCCGGGTGCGAACGGGACGACGAACCCGACGCCGAATCCCGTCGCCACGAACAGGACCAGCTTGTCCCAAAACGAATATCTTGCTTTGTCACTCATTTTTTACATTTTACCAAACTGCCCCCGTTGCGCGCAAGGGCACTTGAAACCTCAGCCGCAATATGATAAAATATCTTCTCAAAATTTTTCACCGAAAGGAATACTCAAAATGAAGATGACATGGCAGCCGTCCAAGATCAAGCGGAAAAGGAAAATCGGATACCGTGCGCGCAAGGCGACCAAGGGTGGCCGCAAGGTTCTCGCGGCGCGTCGCGCAAAGGGCCGCAAGCGTCTGACGCAGGTTTAATCAAAGGGGCATCCGATGTCTACGCGACTCCCCGGCGCGAAGTACAAGAGCGTCTTCGACCGGGGGCGCTCCTGCAAGGGGCGCTGTCTGGTCGCGTGGCGGTATGACCATGAGAACGCCGACCGCAAGGCCGGCGTTGTCGTTTCCAAGAAGACGTTCCACGACGCAGTGGACCGCAACAGGGCCAAGAGGCTCATGCGCGAGGCGTACAGGCTACTGTCGAAGGAAGGGTCTGTTCCGAAGGACTCGGACTTCGTCTTCATCGCCCGACGGGCGATAGCGGACAGGAAGTGCGCCGACGTAATGGACGAAATGCGGCATATCTTCGGACGGAATTGAAGACGATCCTGATACTTCTAGTGCGGGCGTACCAGGTCACCCTGAGCCCCCTTTTCTCCGGATGCTGCAGGTTCGAGCCCAGCTGTTCGAACTACATGATAGGCGCCATTACAGTCCATGGGCCGGTGAAGGGAGTGCTCCTCGGCACATGGAGGCTTCTAAAGTGCCATCCCTTCGGGCCCCACGGCTACGATCCCGTGCCTCCGAAGGGCCGATGGAAAAACGATTTCAATATCGAGCGCCAGAGCGCGCTCTGACACAAAAGGAATCCAACGAAAATGAACAGGACAGAGAAAATCATCTGCGCGATACTGGGCGCGATTCTCGTCGTATATTTCATCGCAGAAATGAAGGGTTCGTCCGCGAAGCAGCGCGAGGCCGCCCGACAGGCCGTGGAGGCGCAGGCAGCCGCCGCGCAGCAGGCGCAGACGGCGCAGGCCATCCAGCGGCAGGCCGCAGCCCCCGCGCCCGTGCAGGCAGCCCCAGCGCCAGCGCAGCCGGCAAAGCCAGAGGCGCCCGCGCTTCCCGAGGAGAAGTTCGTCACGCTTGAAAACGACGAACTCTGCCTGCGCCTCACCACGTGGGGCGGCGCGGTCAAGTCGGCGACGCTAAAGAAGTACGCGAAGGACAAGGGCGAGATCAGCGAAGCCAACCCCGCCGTGGAGTTTGACTTCGGCGGCGCGCCGCTCGGCCTCTCAGGCACGGTCTCGGCGTTCGAAGTCGAAAGCGCCACTTCCAGCGAAGTCGTCTTCACAAGCGGCGCGCGCAGGCGCAAGGTCACGCTTGGAGACAACTACAGAATCGAGTTCGAGGACTCCGGACTCGACGGCGAGACGACTCTTTCCGTCGGCTCGATGTCGATGGGCGCGAGCAAGAGCGACATCCTCTCCGTCGACAGCTGGGCGATGGATGCCGGCAAGGGCAAGGAAGGCGTTGTTCACCACAGCGAGGGCGACTCGCCCATCAAGCCATATCTCCACGGAAGCGCAGGTGGATGCAGCAAGGCGCAGAGCTCGGCTGGACTCCCCCTCGTCAGGAGCGGCATAGAGTGCCCGGGCGCGGTGAAATGGGTCGCCCTCAAGAACCGCTTCTTCGTGACGGCGCTCGTCTCCACGACAGCAGAAAACACGGGCTTCGCCGCAAGCGTCGCGCGCGACGCGAAGAGCCCGACGTACCGCCCAGAGTCCGTCTCCGCCACCCTTTCGATCAAGCCCGCGGCCGACGGCTCCGCGAAGAGCGTGTTCTATGTCGGACCCAAGAAGCAGTCGCTTCTATGGGGGCTCGGCATGAAGGACGTCATGGAGTTCGGAATGTGGCGCTGGATATGCTACCCCGTCGTCTGGGTACTTGACTTCTTCCATTCGCTCATCCCCAACTACGGCATCGCGATCATCCTCATGACGATCCTCGTCCGGCTCCTCTTCTGGCCGCTGACCCACAAGTCGACGGTCGGCATGAGGCGCATGCAGGAGATACAGCCGCTTATGAAGGAGATTCAGGCGAAGTTCAAGGACAATCCGCAGCGCATGCAGCAGGAGACGTTCCGCCTCTACCGCGAGCACAAGGTCAACCCGCTCTCGTCCTGCCTGCCGATGCTCGTCCAGATTCCGGTGTTCATCGCCCTCTTCAACGTGCTTCGCGCGGCAGTCGAGCTGCGCTACGCGCCGTTCCTCTGGATTTCCGACCTCTCGGAGCCTGAAGCGCTCTTCGCCTCGTGGTTCCCGTTCGGCGGACTCAACATCCTGCCGATCCTGATGGCCGTAACGACGGGCCTTCAGTCCGCCCTCACGCCCTCCACGGGCGACAAGCAGCAGCAGAAGATGATGATGTTCATGATGCCGGCGATGATGCTGTTCATGTTCTACAACTTCGCCTCGGCGCTGTCGCTCTACTGGACGGTCTCGCAGGGACTCTCGATTTTCCAGATGTGGCTTATACGCCGCTCGGTCGCGAAGAAGGAGTCGGAGAGCACCTCGATGGGAACGATCATCGACCCTCCTTCAACGCGCCAGATGAAGCGCCACGCCTAACGGGCGAGGCGCACCGTGCCGTCGGCGACGGCGGCGCGGTATTCTTCGACGGTCCGCCTGAGGCCCTCGTCGAGCCCGATCACGGGCTTCCAGCCCAGCGAACGGATAAGGGACGTGTCGCACAGTTTGCGCGGGGTTCCGTCCGGCTTCGACGCATCCCACGAAATCGGCGCAGTGCACCCCGTAGCGGCCCTGACCTTCTCGGCCAGCTCGCGTATCGTCACTTCGCTGCCCGATCCGACGTTCATTAGGTCCGGCGGATTGTCCAGCGAAAGCGCGAACAGGCAGGCGGACGCAAGGTCGTCCACGTGGAGGAACTCGCGCAGGGGCGAGCCGGAACCCCACAGCGGGACGGACGCGGCGTTTTCGACGCGGGCCGTCTCGAACTTGCGGATCATCGTCGGCAGTACGTGTCCGCCAACGATGTCGTAGTTGTCGCCGGTCCCGTAGAGGTTCGTCGGCATGAGCGAGTGGTAGAGAAGCCCCTTTTCACGGCGCAGGAACTCGCATAGCTTGAGGCCCGATATCTTCGCAAGCGCATATCCCTCGTTTGTCTTCTCGAGTTCGCTCGTAAGGAGCGCCGATTCCGGAATCGGCTGCGGGGCCATGCGGGGGTAGATGCACGTCGAGCCGAGGAAGAGGAGTCGCTTCACGCCCGCGCGCGCGGCCTCCATGATCGTGTTCATCGCGATCATCTCGTTCTCGTAGAGGAAGTCGGAGTTCGCTGCCGAGTTGGCGCCGATTCCGCCGACGCGCGCCGCAGCGATGATCGCGACGTCAGGCTTCTCCTCGGCGTAGAAGCGCCGCACGGCGGCGGTGTCGAGCAAGTCGAGCTCTCGGTGGGTGCGGACGACTATGTTCTCGAATCCGGCTGCCTTCAGCGCGCGGACGCACGCCCCGCCGACCATTCCGCGATGTCCGGCGACGAATATCTTGTCCGTCTTGTTCATTTCAGCTTCAGCTCCTTTTCCGCAAGCTTGAGGTCGGCGGCGACCATCATCTTGACGAGGTCGCGGAACTTCACCTTGGGCTCCCAGCCGAGCGTCGTGCGGGCCTTCGTCGCATCGCCGAGAAGCTGGTCGACCTCGGTCGGACGCATATAGCGCGCGTCGTAGTCAACGTACTTCTCCCAGTCAAGGCCGACTTCCGCGAAGGCGAGTTGGAGGAACTCCTTGACGGAGTGCATTTCGCCCGTGGCGAGGACGAACTCGTCGGGCTTGTCGTGCTGGAGGATCCTCCACATGCCCTCGACGTAGTCGCCCGCGAAGCCCCAGTCGCGCAGGGAGTTGATGTTGCCCATGTAGAGCTTGTCCTGAAGGCCCATCTTGATGCGGCCGACGGCGCGGGTGATCTTGCGCGTGACAAACGTCTCGCCGCGGCGAGGCGACTCGTGGTTGAAGAGTATTCCGTTCGAGGCGAAGATTCCGTACGCCTCGCGGTAGTTCCTCACCGCCCAGTATGCGTAGAGCTTGGCGACGGCGTAGGGGGAGCGGGGATAGAAGGGAGTCGTCTCCTTCTGGGGCACTTCCTGCACGAGGCCGAAGAGCTCGGAGGTCGACGCCTGGTAGAACTTCGTGAGCTTGTCGCGTCCCGTGAGGTGAATCGCCTCGAGAAGGCGCATCGTGCCGAGCGCATCGACGTCTCCGGTGAACTCGGGCGAGTCGAACGAGACGCGCACATGGCTCTGCGCGGCGAGGTTGTATATCTCGTCAGGCTGTATCTCGTAGACGAGCTTCACGAGGTTCGCGCTGTCCGCAAGGTCGCCGTAGTGGAGGAACAGCTTGACGCCGTTGATGTGCGGATCCTGGTACAGATGGTCGATGCGCTCCGTGTTGAACGTGGACGCGCGGCGGATTATGCCATGGACCTCATAGCCCTTCTCCAGCAGCAGCTCGGCAAGATAGCTGCCGTCCTGTCCCGTAATGCCCGTAATCAGTGCTTTCTTCATGTTTTATCCTTGTTTTAGAAACGGTTCTCTGCACAAAAACCGTCATTCAGTCGCAATATTTGACAATATTATATCAAATTCGCCGACTGCTCGCTTGCAATCCTACGGGCAACGAGGGACAGGAGGCCTCCCTCACAGGGAGGCGCGAAGCCTGAGGACTGTGAGGGAGTTGGGCGCGAGCTCCGTCTTGAGCTGGCGTCCGCCTGCAAAGCGAAACGTCTTCTCGACTGGCGCCACGCGCTTCGGATTCGCAAGGTCGTTTACTTCGCCGGGTTTTCCGGAGAGCTCGATTCTCTTCGCTTCGCCGGGCTTCAGGGCCGTCCCGAAGTCGATGGTGAGCGGACGTGCCTCGTCGGAGATGTTCACGCACTTGACGACCAGCTCGCCCTTCTCGGCGTCGAATCCGCACACCTGGAAGAAGTCCTTCTGCGCGCGCTCGGTCACACGGGCGGAGGAGAATATCTCGCGTCCGTCAAGCGAAGCGGTGACGGCGTCGTCCTTGAGCACGACCTTGACGTCGTACCAACGGTTGTTCTCTAGCGATCCGTCAACTTTGGGCGGAAGCGCCGCGGAGAAGCCGAGCGTCTCGAGTCCGTGCTCCTTGTTCATCCAGCCGCCGATGTTGACGTGCGCGTGGCGTCCGTCTTTCGCGCGGAAGCGGAACAGGAAGCCCTCGGATCCTGCTGTGCGGCGCGCCTTGAACGTCACGGTCGCATCGCCGACCACGCCGCAGGGAAGCGTAAGCGCAGTATCCGTCGCACCGACGTTTTCCTGCCTGAGCACGCCGCCCGAAAGCGTCCAGCGTCCGCCTCGCTCGATCCTGCACCTGGAAGGGTCTGGCATTGCCGAAAGCAGCTTCTTCCCGTTTCCGTCGACGACCTTGATGTCCTTGAACTCGGCCGCCGTGTTCCATGTGTGCAGCGCGAGCTCGCCTTCGCAGGAGAACGACGCATCGCCGGACACGGTTTCGGACGAGGGAACGATGCGGCTCGGACGGTTCACGCCGAACATCTGCTGGACGTAGTAGTTGGGCGTGCCGAAGCACCCGGCGTTGTCGAACCAAATGAGGTCAGGCTTCCACTTGTACGAGTCGACCTTGGCGAAGAGCGGAGCGTAGCTCGTCATCTCGACGACGTCGCAGTTGCGCTCGAAGCCGGTCATCGCGCCAGCCTCGCAGAGCGCGGAGTAGAGGTTGTTGTCCCTGTTCTTCACGTGGCAGGCGTATTCGCCCGCATAGACGTTCGGCTTGTTTCCGGAGCGATCATAGCCGTCGTAGCGTCCGCCCTGCTCGCGGAACCACTCCGGCGGACGGTAGTAGTGCTCGTCTATGACATCGGCGAGCTTCGTGTCAAGCCGCTTCCAGGCATAGTCGAAGGAATGTCCGTCTGGGGCGGGGCCGGAGGACGACACGATGCGGATCTCGGGATGCTTCTCGCGGATGATCTTCGCGATCGCCTCGAAGCGGTCGAGGAACACCTGGTCCCAGTTTTCGTTGCCGATGCCGAGGTACTTCATGTTGAACGGCTTGGGGTGGCCCATCTTCGCGCGAAGGGCGCCCCACTTCGTCGAGACGTCGCCGTTCGCGAACTCGATGAGGTCGAGGAGGTTCTGCGCGAAGTACGGCATCGAATCCATCGGGGCCGCGTCGACGGGCTTAGCGAACTGGCACGTAAGGCCGGACGCCATCACGGGGAGCGGCTCGCATCCGAGGTCCTCGCAGAGGCAGAAGTACTCGAAGTAGCCGAGTCCCATCGTCTGCCAGTAGTCCCACGTGTTCCAGATGCAGCGGCGCGACTCAAGAGATCCGTCGCCGACGGAGATCTTCCAGTCGTACCAGAGGTTCCAGTCGCGGCCCTCGACGAGGCATCCGCCGGGGAAGCGCATTATGCCGGGCTTCAGGTCCTTAAGCATCTGAACGAGGTCCTTGCGAAGGCCGTTCTTGCGTCCGTTGAACGTCTCCTGTGGGAAAAGCGAGACCTGCTCGAACTCTACGATTCCGGCCGAGTCTGCGAGAATGGACAGCGTCGCCTTGCGCGTCGTCTCCGACGGCTCGAACACGGCTTCGACCTTGGTCCACTCCGGCAGCTCGGGGAAGATGGCGTCGCCGCGCGCACTGCCGACGTTCATCTCCGCATTGGCGACGCGCTTCTCGGCGAGGACGCGCCCGTCGGCCTCAAGCACCACGCGCACGCCGCCCTTGTATCCGTCGATGCCGCGGACATAGAACGAAAGATTGTACTTCTTCCCCTTCTCCACGTACATTCCGTGGTAGCCGCGGTTGCGGAGCCCTGCGCCCTTGCCGCCTCCCGCGCCGTACGCGTCGATCCTCACATGGCTCGCGGTAACTTCGTGCACGGGGCGCCCGTGTTCAATCGAGACGCGCGCCTGCGCGTCGCCGCGGAAGTCGTTCTCCCATCCGTGCGTCGAGCCGTTGTCCCAGTCGAAGCCGCGGTTGGCGACGAGCTCGGGATAGATTCCGCCGTCGGCTGAGTAGTTGATATCCTCGAAGAAGATCCCGTACAGGGTCTTCGGGACGTCCGGACCCTTCTCACCGGGGCGGAGCGCGATCTTCGCCTCGCCCGCTGCACAGGCCGCTCCGCCAAGCGCGAGCACGGCGCATGCGAACAGCGACTTTACGCCGACATTGTGCGGCATTGAATTTTTTGCAAACTCCATAACGACTCCTGTTGGTTGATTCAAGTTTGCTCAAATTATATCAACTCCACTTGTGGAAGTATACCCCCCAATTGGGTTATACGCGGCGCGATGTCGACTGCCGCACGCCCTTTACCGCGGGTACTTGAAAAAGCCGAGCTTGGCGCCGTCCGTGCGGCACGTGGCGTAGAAGAGGCGCCCGTCCTTCTCCTTGCCGAGCAGTTCCACGACTGGCGAGTCCAGCTCGACGGGAGGGAAAATGACGACCAGGTCACCCGCTGCCTCTGCGGTTCCGATTGGCTTCACCCCTGCGCCAAAGGCGACCATGGACTGAGGCCCGAGAAGAAGCGAATCGACATCGACGTCCGTCTTGGAGTCAAAATTCCGCTCGCACTTAATGCGCGCCTCCCATCCTCTGCGGGTCCTCTTGAACGTCTCGACGCGGCGACCTGGATTGACCGGGATCGTGATGTTCTTCGAGCTGTGGATGTCGTTTTCATGGTCATCCCACTTCACGCAGTCAATGACGGCGAAGTTCGCCTGGATGACGCGTCCGTATCCATCCTGCAGAACCCTCATGCGCTCGTACTTGAACCATTCGTTGGAGACGATGCCGTCATTCGCACGGACCTTCGCTATGCCGGGCGTGTACGCTTCGCCTGGGAGCGTCGTCCAGCTGAAGCCGTCGGGCGAAACGAGCTTCCACGCGACGCGTCCAAGCCAGTCGTTCACGATGATGTGGTACTGCGTCTCGTCTCGCCATATTACCGGATCCTCGAATCTCCCCGCAACATCGGGATAGACGCGGCCCTCCGACTTCCTGACGAAGGGCTTGAGTCCGTCCTCCGAGAGCCAGATGCCGCCCCCGCGGCAGACAGCAAGGACCGAACCATCGGGGCGTGTGCAGAACGAGAAGTTGGACTCGCCCTCTATCATCTTCTTGCCGTCAAGGTCAAGCTTCATGCGCTCGTAAGACCAAGGTCCGTCGACGGACGCGGCGCGGTAAAGGTGGGCTGCGCTGCTTTTGTCTATGCAGTAGACGGCCCAGCTCCCGTCCTTGCAGCGGAACAGCTCGGGGTTGTGTCCCATTCCCAGGACACCCACCACCTTGAAGTCGCCGTCGGGCCTGGACGACACGGCGTGCGCGATTTCGCTGTTGCGCCAGAACATGTGTCCCTTAGGAGACGACTCCTTCCAGCGGGAGACGAAAAGGTGGTATTTGCCGTCGACCTTCGTTATGTTGCCGCCCCAGTAGGAGTACTCCGGTTCCTCGATGCCGTTCCTTACATCACGGGGCTTGACGTTGTCGCCGCCCCAGCATTCCGAGGTCAACTCGCCGATCTGCGCAGACGCCTCGAAACGGTCCATGAACCGTCCGCCGGGCACAAGTCGCTCCCAGCCTGCGGGACGCGGCCGCTCGACGATCTGCGCCGTGGCAGGCATCGCCGACAAGGCCAATAACAGTGACGAAACAATAAATCTCGGTGAAGCTATTTGCATGTTCTCATCTCCTGCCACCAATTATAGCAAAAGACAGC
This sequence comes from Lentisphaerota bacterium, assembly GCA_015061665.1. GTDB lineage: Bacteria > Verrucomicrobiota > Kiritimatiellia > RFP12 > UBA1067 > UBA1067. Next base: position 5,290 of record SUWC01000064.1, on the reverse strand, counting down.
ACGGCAAACAACGTGCTAAATCAGCAAGAAGCGGACAATTCCTGCAACTGCGGCTAGCCTTTCCTTCTGGAGAGGAATGCATCCGCAGCGTTGAATACACCGGCCATGAGAGCACCCGAGATCGAATGCCAGACGCAGGAGACGGCAGACGCCACTGCGGCCTCCGGCATCGCAGGGAAGTGCTTCGTCGCAAGGACCGTCGCAAGCCCGGCGTTCTGCATTCCGACCTCGATTGAGATCGTGCGGCGCTTCGCGGTGTTGAAGCGCGCCGCGGCCCCCGTAAGGTAGCCAAGGAGATATCCAAGCGAATTATGCAGAAACACGCCGACGAAAACGAGTACGCCCGAGCTGGCGAAGTTGCTTCCCTGGGCGGACACAACGCCACCCACTATCGCGGCAAGGCCAAGGACGGCGATACCAGGCATGACTTTCATGATCTCGCCGTACGCCTTCCTTCCGCCGAAGAACGCGTTTAGCGAAAATCCTATTGCAATCGGCGCGATTGTCACGAGCAGGATGCTCTTGAACATCCCCAATGCGTCGACATCGACAGTCTCGCCTGCAAGCCAGAGCATGAGCATCGGCGTCATCAGCGGCGCCGCAAGCGTGGAAAGCGACGTCATGCCCACGGAAAAAGCGACGTCGCCCTTGCACAGGAACGTCATGATGTTTGAGGAGACTCCGCCTGGGCAGCACCCGACGAGGATAAGCCCCACGCCGACCTCCCTGGGCAATCCGATGGTCTTGACGAGCGTCCATGCGATCAGAGGCATAAGGGTAAACTGCGCAACCGTGCCGATCGCTATGTCGAGCGGACGCGACAGCAGGATCCTGAAGTCCTCCGTCTTCAGCGTCATGCCCATCGAAAGCATGATTACGCCGAGAATCGCAGTCTGGGTGTTGCCGCGCACCCAGCCGAAGGCGGACGGGCAGAAAAACGTCCCTATGGCGACCAATGTGATGAATAGCGGGGTCCATTTCGCAAGGAACGCCGAAACAGCCTGTAGAATCTTCATGGCAGAAACACCTCAAACAAATCGGATGACTTTCCTGAACTGTACTGCGGAAAAGCAAAACGCCGCCTCGGCGTCAATCACCGGCGGCGTTTTGATCCCCTGGAAAAGCTTCCGCGAATTAGTTCGCGGAGTTGGAGTTGTTGCCCCAGGCGTAATGCGCAAAAGCCTTGTTGGCCTGCGCCATCTTGTGCACGTCGTCACGCTTCTTGATGACGTTGCCCTGTCCCTGGAACGCGTCGATGATCTCGGCGGCGACTGCGGCGGGCATGCCCATGCCGTGGCGGGCGGAAGCATACTGCGTGACCCAGCGAAGAGCGAGCGAGAGCTGGCGGTTCGGGGCGATCGGCACAGGAACCGGATAGGTGGTTCCGCCGACGCGACGGGTTTTGACCTCGACCTGCGGCTTCATGTTGTCGATCGACGCGGAGACGATCTCGAGCGCATCGGTGTAGGCCTTCTCGTCCTTCGTGAACTTTGCAGGATCCTTCTCGACGGCCTCCTTCACCTTGTCAATCATTCCGTAGACAATCTTCTCGGCCACGGTCTTCTTGCCGTCCTTCATGATCACGCGGATCATGTGGGCGACGAGTTCGGAATTGTACTTCGGGTCAAGCGTCACGCGCTTGACAATCTTCTTACCTCTGCGGCTCATGGCTTACTTCTCTTCCTTTTTCTGACGCTTCATACCGTACTTGGAACGGCTGCGGTTGCGACCCGCTACGCCGAGAGAGTCGAGCTTGCCGCGAACGATGTGGTAACGGACGCCAGGAAGGTCCTTAACACGACCGCCGCGAACGAGCACGACGCTGTGTTCCTGGAGGTTGTGTCCTTCGCCGGGGATGTACGCGGTGACCTCGTAGCCGGAGGTGAGGCGCACACGGGCGACCTTGCGGAGAGCCGAGTTCGGCTTCTTCGGGGTCATCGTCTTGACGACGAGGCAGACGCCGCGGCGCTGAGGGCAGGCCTTCAGAGCCGGCGACTTGGAATGTTTCGCCAAGGGTTCACGACCCTTGCGTATGAGCTGATTGATAGTCGGCATTATGTGTTTCCTTGCTTTTCCAAGATTAGTGGTATATTATATCAATTTTACCCGCCCTCTGACAAGGGGGTAAAATCAACTACTTTTCGGTCACGTTCCACTCCTCCGTGCGTGTTTTCTGCTCCACGGGCTTCGAGTAGATGTCGGACTCGTCCGGCGGCGGCGCCTTCGGGTCGAGCGCGTGCTCGAACTTGGGGAGCGGACGGTCCGGGTGGTTGTCCTTCAGGACCGCAGGCGCTCCGCTCGCCGTCGTCGCGTTCGGATTTGCGAGCGCGCCGGTCATCGCCGCGGCGGCGGCCTTCTCCTCGTCGCCCACTGCCTCGCGCGCGTCGACTTCGGCCTTCGCCTCCATGTTGACCTCACCGAGCCTTGAACCGCGCGGCGGAATGTCCTTGAGCAGCGGATCGTCGCCGCCGATCATCGTGCACTTGAGAGGTTCCTTTATGTAGGCCTCGATGTCGGGGATCGCGAAGCTTTCGTTCTCGTCGGCGAAGCTGATGGCTATGCCTGTCGAGCCTGCGCGCCCCGTGCGCCCGATGCGGTGCACGTAATCCTCCGCCTCGTACGGGAAGTCGAAGTTGATCACGTACTCAAGGCCCTTGATGTCGATGCCGCGTCCCGCGACATCCGTCGCGACCACGACCTTGACCTCGCCGTCGCGGAACGCGTCGAGCACCTTGAGGCGCTTGTTCTGGTTCACGTCGCCGGAAAGCATCTCGACGCTCACTCCGCGCACCTTGAGCGACTCGTAGACGTCCTCGGTCGTCGACTTGCGGTTGCAGAAGACGATAGTGCGGTCGCCCGAGTGGAGGGCGATGTGGTTGTAAAGGACCTTGAACTTGTCCGCCGCGCGGACGATGTAGACGACCTGCCTTACGGTGTCGGTCGCGTTGGTCTGGCTCTCGACCTCGGCCTTGTACGGCTCCTCCATCCAGTTCATCGCCAGTCGCATCACGGCGTCGTTCAGCGTCGCCGAGTAAAGCATCGTCGTGCGCTTGTCCTTCGGCGGGAGGTAGCTCATTATGCGGCGGACGTCGGGTATGAAGCCCATGTCGAGCATGCGGTCGGCCTCGTCGATGACGAGAGTGTCGACGGACCCGAGGTTGATGACGCGCGTCTTCACGAAGTCGAGGAGTCGGCCGGGCGTCGCGACGAGCAGGTCTACGGGCGCGTCAAGCAGCTCCTTGCGCTGGCGGTCGTAGTCCATGCCACCGTAGACGGCCAGCGAGCGGAGCCCGCAGTAGCGCCCGATTGCGTCGGCGTCCTTGCATATCTGTATGACGAGCTCGCGAGTCGGCGCTATGACGAGCGCGCGCGGCGTACCGCCGTCCTTCGCCCTGTTCTCGGGCGTCCTGAGGTACCTTGCGAGAATCGCGACGAGGAACGCGGCCGTCTTGCCGGACCCCGTCTGCGCCTTGCCGGCGATGTTCTTCCCGGCGAGTGCCTGCTCGAGCGAAAGCGCCTGGATTTCAGTGCAGTACTTGAAACCCAGGTCGGCGATGCCGTGCATCACCTCGGAAGGAAGGTCGAAATCGTGAAAACGCTTCTTGCCCTCGACGGGCTCGACGACGAAGCTGTCGAGGCTCCACGCGGCGTGCGCGGCCTTGCGCGCCTCCATTTCCTCGGGGGAAATGACTCCGCCCGGACGCATCTCGCTGGCGGCGGTGTTGAACGAACCGCCCTTGCCGCGACCGCGCTGGCGGTCGTCGCGACGCCTGTCGTCGCGCCTGCGCTCCTGGCGGGGCTGCGGCGGCTGGCCCTGACGGGACTTCCTGTCCTGCTGCTGCGCACCTCTCTGACGGCGCTGGTCGTCGGATTTCCTCTGCTTGTCACCGTTCTGGTGCTGCGCGGGGCCTTTCCCCTTGCGCTGGGGATTCTGCTGGGAACCGGAACGCTTCTTTCCGCCCTTCTGCTGGGCGTGCCCTTCCTTGCGCGGGCCCTTTGAACCCTTCCCCGTAAAGATCTCTGCGATTTTCTTTAAAAAACCGAAAGCCATGTCTAGTTGCTTTTGTTTGCTTTGTGCTGTATCCCGCATCCGGCCCCCGTCCGCCCGCGGAGCGTCCGGCAGAGCGGACGCAAAAGGCGGCGGACGGAGAAACGGACGCTGCGCGGTTAGCGCTTGGAGAACTGGAAGCGCTTGCGGGCACCGGGCTGGCCGGGTTTCTTGCGCTCCTTCATGCGGCTGTCGCGGGTCATGCAGCCGGCCTTCTTGAGAGCGGCGCGGGTCGCTTCGTCAGCCGCGACGATCGCACGGGCGAGACCGTGGCGGATTGCACCGGCCTGTCCGGAGATGCCGCCGCCCTTGGCGTAGACCTCGACGTCGACCTTGGCCATGTCATAGCCGGAAATCGCGACGGGCTGCTTGAGGTAGTCGCGGAGAGCCTCGGAGGGGATGTACTCCTCGAGGGCGACCTTGTTGACCGTCCAGACGCCAGAGCCTGCAACGAGGTTCACGCGGGCGGTAGCCGTCTTGCGGCGACCGGTTCCGGCGGAAATCACTTTCTTGGTAGCCATTTTCAGATTCCTCCCTTAGAGCTTGATCTCGACCGGCTTCTGCGCGGCGTGGGTGTGTTCGGGACCCGCGAAGACCTTGACGCGCGTCATCATCTTGCGCGCGATGTTGTTCTTCGGGAGCATGCCCCAGACGGCTTCCATGATCATGCGCTCGGGATGCTTCTCGCGCATCTCGGCCGCGGTGAAGTGCTTCAGGCCGCCGCGGAAACCGGAGTAGCGCTGATAGTCCTTCTGCTCTTCCTTCTTGCCCGTGAGCTTGACCTGCGCGGCGTTGACTACTACCACGAACGCGCCTGCGTCGACGGAAGGATCGAAAGTGGGGAGATCCTTCGCACGGAGCTTGTTTGCGATGACGACGGCGAGGCGGCCAAGCGGCTTGTCCTTCGCGTCCACGACGAACCACTGGCGGTTTTCGCCCGGGTCCTGAGCACGATAGCTCTTCTGCATGTTGCTTTTCTTTCCTTGTTCGCGTATTTGTGCCCCTTGAGGGGTTTTGTCCGCATTTCCGCCCGACGGCACTGCGCCGTAGGTACGTGGAAGCCGGTTTGCACCCCGACTCCGCAATGTGAAGAAGTATTATATCAAAATGTCGGTTCAGAACGCAAGTACCCCCGTCGCCCTGCTACGGCCAACGCATTAAAAGCCGATCCTTCCCCTTCGGGGCCCCTGGATCGTTTTTTAATGCGTTGGAAGTGTCTCAGCAACCAGCAGCCAGCAGCGC
>SUWC01000063.1 GCA_015061665.1 Lentisphaerota bacterium | reverse complement strand
TGACGCCATGCGCGGCAAGCCACTTCGAATCCATCCCGACCATCATCGTAAGATACCCGCCTGCGCTAATGCCCGAGACGAACACCTTGTTGCTGTCGCCGCCGTATTCGCCAATGTGCCTCAACGTCCATGCAACTGCCGCCGCAGCGTCCTCTATGCAGTCTTCGCCACGTGCAGCGCCCTTTCCGAGCAGCCTGTATCCGACTGCAACCTGGGCGATTTTCTCGTCTGTAAGCGGAACAAAGTGGCGCCCTCCGCCAGTCAACCCGCCGCCGTGGAACCAGACGACTGTCGGGAAGTTCGTCTCTCCCTCGGGGAAGCGAACATCGAGTCGGCATTCCGCCCTGTCGGCATAGGCAATGTCCTTCACGACCTTGCTTTCCGCCATCGACGCCGTTGCGGCCATCGCCGCCGCGAGAATTGCCGTGCATGCCGTTTTCATCTATATCGCGCTCCTTTCACAAAACCAACATGGAGAAATTATACTACACTACAGCCGAATCGCAATATACACCTTCGGGTACATCACTTTGTAGGCCCCTCCGCAAGCCGCGCCGCAAGCTGAGGGCCCGGGCCTATCTTGTCGACGACGCGATAGCCCTCCTCGATGCGCGCTGTGCGCCCCGGGTTCTCGTGCGGGAAGAAGGTCCAGAGGAACTGCCCGCAAACCCTGTCCCGGGCCTTCCATGCACGCATCAGCTTCTCGTAGAAGACCCGCGCCTGGTGCTCCTCGGTCCACGCGCCGGAAATGTCCCATTCCGCGTCGGGGTCGGAATGCCAGCCCACGAGCCGCGGCGCACCTGTCCGATCAAGATACGCCCCCATCCACTGCATCGTCCATATCCACGGCACTCCGTCTGCCGCGCGTCTAGGCTCAACTATCCAGGCCTTGCGTCCGTCGAAGTCGAATATGATCCTGTGCCCGCCGCCCCAGCTGTCGGAAACGTATATCTTATGCCTTGACGCTATCTTCCGTTCCAGCGACTCGGCTTTTTCCTGCAAAGGATTCCGCTCGGCGAAGGAGGCCTCTGCATCGCCGCGACTTGCCTTCATGGTCGGCGAGGAGAAAATCAATCCGTCTGAATCGACAAGATTTATGAGCGCCTGCACAGTGCCGGCGGGAAGATCGGCGGAAACTTCGCCCGACGTCGGTGCGAAATCGCGTATCGCCACGCTTTCCCACTGCCGGGACCCGTTGTCCACGTCTTCGGCAGAGCAAGTCCACAGAAGCTCCGCCCTCGCCAGCCTGCGTCCCCGAGCGTCAAACCTGCAACTGATCTTCCCGTCCCGCAGGCACGACTTTTCGATATGGACCGGCGGCCGCCCATCCCTGGCGAAGTAATCGGCAAAGTCCAGGATTTCAGGCGGGGCCTCACCCGCCGGACCATGGGCATGGACCATGCGCAGGCGCGTGCAGAAGAACGACGGGCCTTCGGCAAGCGCCGCCGAACGCATGACATGGTCTAGTGGAAACGCGCGGTCATTCGTCCCATCCACCCACAGGAACGGGATCTTCGCAAACGGAAGAAAATTGGCAGGGTCCCAGAGTCTGCCCCATTCCGAGCCGGACGGACCGTGAAGCCCAGGGGACATGATTCCTCCTGGTTCGCTGTTAAAGGCGCATCCGTAGACGGGAACCGCGTATGAAAATCGGTCGTCGAGCGCCGCGAGGATGCACGTCTGTATCCCGCCCCAGGAAATGCCAGTAACGCCTATGTTCGAGGAGTCTACGCAATCAAGCGAGCGCAGGTATGAGTGCGCACGGACGGACGCGGCAATCGCATGGTACATCCACTGCTCGCGAAGAGGCTCGGAGACCTGCCTTGCTGATTCCTCGCGCCAGCCGCGCGGACCGCCGTCCGGATTCGCAATCCACCTGCCATCAGCGCCCATTGCCGGCAACTGCCCGCAGTTGTCTACCGTGATTGCCGCATATCCGCGGCGCGTCCATAGCCTTACCCATTCCGGATAAGCCGTGCCCAGTCCGCCATGCACCAGCACGATGCCTGGAACCTTTCGGGCCAGAGACGCAGCTTCGGGAATACCGAGAAAGCCGAACAGGCGCGTCGGCCTTCCTTTATACGGCTCGCCCTCTATCCATAGCGGAGTGACTTCTCCCTTAAACGGATCCTGGTTCTTCCAGGTCCGAGGCACCTTGTAGAGTTCGTCCCTGTTCCAGACCTTGGCCGGATCGACCACATGCGGCGCAGCGGAAGCGACTGCCATGCCGACAATCGACATCAGCATTGTAATTACGACCACTACGAGACCCTTCAGAATAGTTTGTCTGCTCATCAGCCACTTCTTATTTCTGGGTTATTTTAGGCGTTGAAATATTTACGCTTTATGCGTTTACCAACTATCAGGCCGCCCTTATAGCAGAAGATTTCTCGCCACACAACGCATGTATAGACAGGTCGCAGGCCGAGCATCATCTTTTGCACATGAGCGGAACGGGCGAGAAGCCCTCGAGCCTGTCGTACAGCTCGCAGTGACAGTCGCCAAGGTGCCTGACCTTGAAGCCGTTCGCCTTGTACTCTTCGTAATTGAAGGCGTTGAGCTCGTCGATGGCAATCTGGTGGAACTTGTCGAAGTCTGGCCACCACTCCCAACCGCTTCCGAAGTCGTTGTAGAGGAATGCGTCGGCGCACTGCTTGCCAAGCTCGGGTGTCACGTAAAAGGCGCCCATCGCAAGCACGTTCACGCCGTTGCCGGTGATGGCGCGAAACGCGGCAGGGACAGACTCCACAACGCCAGCGTGGACGCCGGGGCACTTCGACGCCGCGATGTGGATTCCCATGCCCGTTCCACAGAAGATGAGTGCGCGCTCGAACTCCTTCTCGGTGATCATTGCACCGACGCGAAGCCCTATGCGGTGAAACATGAGCTCCGTGTCGTTCGGGTCGGAGTCGGTCTTTACGCCGATGTCCGTCACCGTCCAGCCCTTCTTTTCAAGATACTCCTTGATCGCCTCCTTCAGCGGATAGCCCGCGAAGTCCGCCGCCATCAGAATCTGCTTGTCCTTTACCGTTTTCATTTCGCATCTCTCCCTGTGATTAAATACGGGTCAATTCTACCAAACGGAAGAAAAGGCCGCAACACCTGTATAGACAGGGAGACGCGCGAACACGCAATTTGCTATAATCTCACGCATGAAAGGAAGGGAAATCGTCGAACGGCTTGTAAAGGAGATCATGTCCGGCACGTATGCCAAGGCCGGACGGCTGCCAAGCGAAGCCTCTCTCGCCGAGTCGTTTGGAGTCTCGCGCATGACGCTCCGCGCCGCGCTCGACGAACTGCGGCGGCAGGGTCTCATCGAAAAGCGCAACGGCACGGGGTCGTTCCTCACGAAGCGGGCCTACCGCCGCAGCGGGCTCATTGGGCTCGTCATTCCCGACTACGAGAGCTTCGGCTTCTTCGCGGAAATCAAGAAGGAAGTCGAAAGGCACGCCGTGCGCCTCGGCTATCGCGTCGCGCTCGTCCTGACGCGCGAACGTGGACGCGAGGCAATTGTGCGCGACATCAGGCGGAAGGCTCGCGAACTTGCCGTCGACCGGGCGGAAGGCGTCATATTCCGTCCGTTCGTCGCCGAGAACCTTGCAAAGGCGAACCGCGAAATCGTACGCATATTCCACAACGCCGAAGTCCCGGTCGTGCTCGTCGATTCGGACATCACGTCGCCGCCGAAGCGCAGCAACTGCGACCTGGTGGCCATAGACAACGTAGGGGCGGGACGCCAGATCGCAGCCCATCTGCAGGAGCGTGGCTACGGACGTATCGCATTCCTCATGGAGAGCCGCAACCCGATGGCCAACGCAAACTGGGGGGACAGGCTGTTCGGTCTTGCGGGCGAACTCGCCCTCATGGGCTGCAAGGAAAGCGTCCGCCAGCTCGACTTCGGGCCAGGCAACGAAAAGGAGCTATGCGCTCTTATGCGCAGCAGAACCCGTCCGGATGCAATCGTCTGCGGAAACGACGAGCACGCGGCAACGCTGGTCGAAACGCTGAAACGCATAGGCGCGCGCGTTCCGAACGACGTTGCCGTCGTGGGATTCGACGACATAGACATCGCGCGCGACACCATGCCTCCGCTGACTACGATTTCCCAGCCGTTAAAGCGGCTCGCCGCAACGGCATTCAAGACGCTTCTGGCGCGAATCCGCTACCCCAACAACGACCCGCGCGAAATCCTGCTGGACGCCCCGCTAGTCGTACGAAAGTCAACATGAAATGCTGCGAGATCCAGGGGCAGCAGCCGCCTAGCGCCACTTGACCTCGAAGTACCACTTGTGCGTGTCCTTGACGAGACCGCACTGGATGACATGGACGCGGCCGTTCTCGATCTTGAGATCGCCCAAGTTTACGGATTCGCGATGAACGCGACGCCGTCCTTGCCGCCGCGGCGGCATTTCTCCAGCGGCACGATCTCCTCCCTGCCGCCTTTGACGATGCGCAGGTAACGTCCCTGCAAACGGAATGTGCTCCAGACCCCGAGCAGAAACTCCATCTCCGAATCGATCGACTCCACTGCCCACTGGTCCAGCTGCTTGCCGAACTGGAAAAGGTTGCCGCAGAGGAACTTCACCTTGGCGCCGTCGCTGGCGCGGAGGTACGCGTTGCAGTACTCGCTCTTCGCGCCGACGACCTCTGCCGTCCCCCCTTGAACCAGAACGCCGCATCGCAAAGATGTTCGTTGTTCACGAGCCTTCCGACGAAATCGACGTTTTCAAGCGGCTCGTCGGCCGTGAAGCTGATGCACGCTCGCACGTACACCTTCTTACGCGTGGACGGATCCGCGTTGCGGTACGTCTCCCAGATGCCGCTCTTGGGATCGACGCCCTTGGGCACGGCAGCGCCGTCCTCCTCGTAATATCCATGCATGTGCGGGAATTCTGTGTATACGTCCTCAAACGCCACAGGGCGCAGCGCGAAATGGTCGAAAAGAGTGCCTCCTGCGAATCCGGCGCGGCGGAAGACAAGCAGGGCGGAATCGGCCTCGCGAAGAGCGAATACGGCCTCTGGCCTCGCGACGGTCGTGACGAAGCAGGCGTAGAGGCCGTCCACGCAGCAGACGGTACGGGGTATTTCAACAACGCCGTCGATGCGGTAGACGGCACGAGTGAAGACGATCGCGGGGCGACCGCTCGCAAACGCGCTCGCTATGGCGGCGGTGTCGTCATGGACGCCGTCGCCCACGGCTCCGAAGTCCTCCACGCAGGCCGTCTCGGCCGGCGAATATCGCGCATCCGTGATAGGGAAGTTGCACGTCGCAGCCGCATCGATCTCCACCACGGAGGAGTTCCTCCCCTCCCGCACGCGCTCGTCCACGCCGTCCATGCGCACGCGCCTGAGCGCGACCATGTTGCATCCATGCTTCGCATCGGCGGCCGACACGCCGGTCTTCGCGCGCGCGATGCGGGAGTCCTCCAACATCACCATCGTCTCGAAGCCGGATGCGACGCGCACCCCCGTCTCGAATCCGTCTATGTCGAGACCGTGCATCTCGGAGCAGGCGTTGCGCACGCCCATGTCGATGCCCACGAGCGCCTTGCCGTCGGCCGACTTCAACGAGACACAGCGGACGGCGCCGTAGTTGGAACAGCTCCACGCGAGAGCCGCCGCGCCGGGGTTGTCGCGGCCTACGTCGATCGTCACGTTCTCCAGAATGTTGCCGAGGTCGATGTTGGAACCCTTGCGCAGAACGTGGAACGAGACCACGGCCTTCGGATCTTTGAAGCCGGGCGCATTGTCGTCCAGGCGTATGATCGTCTTTTCGCGCAACTCGCCGCACACGCGGATCTGCCAGTTAGGCTCGGCGTACAAAACGGCCTGTCCACTCTTGGGGTCTTTCTCGTCCGTGATCCGCGCCTCATGCTAGGGCGACTCCACATGGAAGTACGCCACATGGTACCATCCGTTAGTGATGTTCATCGCGAGAGCAGGCCATCCCTGCCAGACGGTGTCGGTGACGCGATACGTTCCGTTCGGGAGATAGACTATCCAGCTGGCGTCGCGCTTCTGAAAGCACCGCACATCGCCATTCTTCGTGCGCTGCGGCTGGAGATGCTCCTGGATGTATCGCATGGCGGCGGAGAGCGCGGCCGTTTCGTCGTGTATGCCGTCACCCTTTGCATTGAACGGCGGCTTGGTGACGTCGAGCACAAAACCGCCCTTCCCCTCGTGGAAGAAGGCACGCTCAGGGAATGGCACAGTCCCTGCAGCCAATGCCATGCAACCCGCCATCGCAAGCAAGGCGAAAACGACATTTCGCAGATTGCAGAGTAGAGGCCAACGCCTAGGTGTTGTATATATTATAATACGATTTTCCTGTCTTTCAATTCCGAGTTCTCCGGAAAGTGTCCCATGTAGAGAGTGCCGAATAGAACGGCTCTTCAAGCGCCACCAACAGAGACACGCCCTCGCTACAATCGAAACGAATGAAGCCCGGAGCCGACCTTGTGCGATGCGCCATCGGGCAGGACAACTTCGACCATAGTTCCCGGCGGAACCTCTACATCAAGCAGGAACGCTCCCTTCTCGATGCGCCAGGATGAAACTATGCGCCCGTAGGGTGACAACGTCTCGCCGCGCGCCCAGGTCAGCGGGGAGACGGGATGCGGCGCGACGCGGAACCTGCGGAACCCCGGCTCGACCGGCTCTATGCCCGCGATGTGGTTCTGCGACCAAGCCGCAAAGTCGCTCAGCATCACGTGCGCCTTCGAGAGCCCGTTCACGAAGTCCTCCCACAGAGTCGAGGTCTTGCCGACCCAGAATGCGTAGCCCGGCCTTTCGGGCCTCAACAGCACCCTGAGCGCCAAGTCGCCGCGCCCCACCTTGCCGAGCGCCCTCAGCACGAACTTCGAACCGTAAAGCCCGAAGTCGATCTTGGAGTCCTCCCTCTCGCATGCCTCCACAAGCCGCGCCTCCGCCCGCCCGCGCTCGCCCTCTGGGGCGAAGTCATGCCACACGGCAAGGGCCTGCGAGGTCTGGCGTCCGTCGGCGTAAAGCCCGTCGCCGCGATAGTACTTCGCGTTTATCGCGTCCCTCAGTCGCCGCGCCTCCGCCGCAAACGACTCGGCGTCGGCTGTTTCACCGAGGGCCTGCGCCGTCAAGGACGCCGTCTCGAGAATGTTGAAGTACGCCGAAGATATGACGAACTCCGGCGGCGACATCTTTTTCCTGTCCGGCGCGTTCCAATCGCCGAGGCCGTTCGACGCAAGGCCTTCTGCCGACAGTTTCCCGCGCTCGAACTCAAGCCAGCGCTTCAGGGGGGCATACCCCCTTTCGAGCGCGACGCGGTCTGCGCGGTAGCGCCAGAGGTTCCACGGCAGTGCGCAGAGGACCGCGTCGAACACAGGCCCCGTATAGCGGCTGTAGCCCCAGCCACTCGTAGGCGCGATGGAGCAAATCGAGCCGTCCGGCCTCTGCGTGTCGTACACGTCCACGAGCCACTTGCGGTAGCATGGCGTGTTCTCGAAGAAAAGCTGCCCGACCTCGGAGGATATCCAAGCGTCGCCTGTCCACCCTAGCTTCTCGCGATGGGGGCAGTCCGTCGGATATCCGTCCGTGAAATTGACCATGTAGCTGTTCTCCGCCATGCGGACGAGTTCGGTGAGCGTTGCATCTGAACACGTAAACGAGCCAGTCTTTTGGAAGTCTGTACGGACAAAACACGCCGTAATGTCCTCCTTGCGCGGAGCCTCGGCAAGCCCGGACAGGACAATCGCGTTGAACCCCGCATAGGAGAACTTCGGCTCGTATGTCTCGCCGTCGACGCCGGACGCGATGTACCGGTCCGTCTGGAACGCCCCGTGCCCCGGTGGAAGGCGATACGACGACCATCCGAAGCTGTATATGTCTATGACGCGGTCCCATTCCGTCTGCCGCCCCCAGTCCGTGCTCCTGCTGCGATACCCGGGGTTGCCCGACGGCGAGACGTTCTCGTCGTAGCGGATCGCGACCACCTGGCCTTTCGCAAGGTTCCTGAACCTGATTCTCGCCCAGCCGGAGAGCGTCTCCGGGAACTTCACCACGTATTCGCTTCGCGGTGTCTCGACGATTTCGACCGGCGAAAGCTCCTTCACGACCTTAGCCGGCGGAACGGCCTCCGCCTCCAGCGTCCCCGCCGGCCCTTCGACCTCAACCGCGGAAAGCCCTTCGGGAATCGCGCGCGGCGCACCCATCACGCTACCCTCCCGGATGCAGTCGAACCATACGGGGCTCGCGACTTCGCGCCATGTGCCGTCCGTCGCGATCCGCCCCTTCGTCCCGTCGGCGTATTCGAGCTCAAGCTGCGCGATGGCCTTCGGAACGTCACGCCACGGGGCGACCTCGAAGTTCCAGGTATCGATCGAGCGCACGTCGTGCCATCCGTGGCCGACGAGGAGGCAAAGCTCGTTCTCGCCCTTGCGGACGAGCCCGTCGAGGACGTATGTCGAATACAGGACGCGCCGCGTGTAGTCGGTCGGAGACGGGTCCAGCACCTTCTCGCCGATACGCCTTCCGTTGAGCGACGCCTCGTAGAAGCCGAGCCCCGTCACGTGCAGGGTCGCCCTTGCGACGTCCTTTTCCAAGCAGAACTTCTTGGCGAACGCCGGGGAGTGCAGCTCCTCGCGGAAGTCGATGCGCTTCGCGAACTCTGGCTCCCGCGCCGCGCCGAGGTCGCGCATGCCCTTTGCCGGCGCGCTCCACGCCGCGCGGAAGCCCGGCATCCTGACGATTGCGAGGATCGCCCGGGGGCAGTCTCCACCACGCAGCTCCAGTCCAGCGCATCTCTCCGGCGGCAGAAACGAGATGACGAGCGTGTTCCTGCCGCGCACGAGGTACGGCTTCAGGTCGCGGAACACGAGCCGCCGCCAGTCGAACTGGCGCCCCGTGCTGGACGATACCCCGTATCCATTCAGCGTGATGGAGAAAGGAGCCGTCACTCCGGCGACCACGTCGCAGAAGCCTTCCTCGCCAAACCAGTCGAAAGCGATCTCAAGCCTCTCCGTCTCGACCCAGCGGGCAAATGCGAAATCGACGTCGGGACGCGACTTCGGGTCTTGCGCAATCCACTTTGCAGACCAGTCGGAGGGTTTCGCCACGCCTGCGATGAAACTCGCCTGCTCGCTCCATCCGCTTGCCACGCCCCTGTCGTCCCGACGCGGACGCGCCACGAAACGCGCTGCGAGCTCTCGAGCGGCTCGAACGGCCACGGCACGTCGATCTGCACATCGCCCGCGATTCGCCCCGACGAACGCCCGTTCGCCTCTATCTCATACGCGCCCTGCGCCTTCATGCCGTCGGGCAGGCGCCATCCGAGCCGCGGACGCGTCTCCTGGACTCCGACAGGGTCTGTCAGCCGTTCGACGACAAGGTCCTCCGGACAGGACGCAAGCGCCTGTGCCGCCGCAAGCACCAGACAACAAGTCAACTTCATGCCAAACCCCCAACTCCTCTCGCAGGCTTCTACTTCAGGTTCCAAGTCGCGGACCAGGCATATTCCCCTTCGGGATGCTCCGCGACGACTTCTGCCGATTCTCCCGGAAGGAGCGAGAACCAGTTATCCGAATAGTGGACACCCTTTCCTGACACTCCCTTTGGCGCGATGTGCACGAGGAATGCGATCTTCCGCCCCGCGTTGGCAACTCTGACGACATCCTTCGTCGCGGACGACGAGACGACGCCAAGCACGACTTCTGTCGGCGGCAGGTCTGCAAGCGTCTCGAATCCGGACGTACAGGGGCCTGTCATCGTCTTCGCCCCCATGTATGCATCGCACGACCGCCAGTAGAGGCCGGAATCGACTTCCTCGTCCCCGTCGAAAAGCCTGACCTTTATGAAATGCGGCCTGTCTAGCGCAAGGGCCTCGGCCGGAATCCTAAACGCGTCGACGCTGCACTCGCCCGGCATCCGCACCGACGACTTCCTCTCCCAGACCTTCCTCGAATCGAAGTCGTAGACCTCCGCCACGACGCCAAACTCGCGCTCTCCGTACAGGTCGGAGCACACCGCCACCGTGTTGGACAGGTACTCGTACATCACGTGAAGCGGCGCATTCGCCCTCTTCTGGGCGAAGAAAGCCGACGTCTGCGAAAGGTCGTAGTCCCACCCGTGTACGACGATCTCCGGCACGGGCGGGTTCTCGTACCAGTAGAGCACCCCAGTCGCCTCGTTGCGGGCGCGGTTCCAGCAGTCCCATATCGCACGCTGCTGCATGTAGTCCGCCGCCTCGCTCCGCTTGCAGTACCCGTCAAGCGTCTTCGCATCGCCGTAGGCCATTACGAGCGCATGGTGCGTGGTGGTCATTTCGTAGAAGCCGCCGCCCTCGCGGTACTTCCAGTTCGCCACGTTCGCCGAGATTGGCCAAACCGCGTCCTCCGGGACGAACGAGCGGATGTGCTCCGCGCTTGGCAGGACCCCCGTGCCGTACTCCGGGTTGAACCCGCAGAGACGCGGGCCTCGCGGCGATGCGGTGTCTTCATAGTGCCGCATCGGATTTACCGGACCATACGGCGAGCCGTCATGCACGCCATCGCATTCAGACTGCTGCATCCAGCTCGTCGTGCCGGTGAGCCTTTTCACCAGCTCCTCCGTGCCAGACGTCTCGGTGGATTCGTTCGACGCCACCCAGTGGCACATGGCGGCATGCGAGCGAATGCGCTTGACGCTCTGTGCGACGTTGTCGAGGTACAGGCCCGGGTCATCCGGATGGCGCGTGTCGCCGGTCATCCAGAACTCCTGCCAGACCATGAGGCCGTACTCGTCGCAAAGCTCGTAGAACCTGTCGCTTTCCACGATGCCGCCACCCCAAAGCCGGACCAGGTTCACGCCGCTCTCGCTTACGAGCCGCATGGTCCTCTCCATCCTGGCGTCGTCGCAGGCAAGCATGGCGTCCGGAATCCAGTTGACGCCGCGCACGAAGATCTTCCGCCCGTTGGCGTAGAACTGCCGCGCGCCGTCCTTTCCGCCCTGGTCGCTGGCGAATTCGCGGATCCCGAAGCGCGTGCGGACTTCGTCCAGGGTGCTTCCCCTGTCGTCCAGGAACCTGGCCCTCAGTACGTACAACGACTGGTCGCCCTTGTTGCGCGGCCACCAAAGCCTGGGGTTCGGCATCTTCGCGGCGGCAAATACCGTGCGGCGTTCGCCTCGGTAGAGCTCGACGTCCGCTTCAAATCGGACGTCCGTCCCTTCGACTTCCGCAACGATCCTGCCGCGCTTCTTCGCAAGCCCGAGCCTGAACGCGGCGTTGTGCACGTCCAGCTCCAGCGCGAGCTCGGCCGAGGCGTGGTCCGGGGCCAGCCTCGTGCGCACGTACGGCGCGTCGAGCCTGACGTCGCCCGTCGCGAAGAAGACGATGTCGCGCCATATGCCGGTATTGCGGTCCCTCACGCCGTCGGAGAACGTGAAGTCCCATCCGGCGCTCATCAGCATGGTGACGTTGCGCCCGATCTCCCCGTCGCCGCCGTTGTGCCATTCGCCGTTCGCCGCACCCCACCGCTTTTCCTTCGGGACGCCTGGATGGTCGACCGGCCACACTTTCACGAGCAGGTCGTTCTCTTCGCCGGGCCTTGCGATTCCGCTCACATCGACCGTATTGCGGGCAAACATGCCGCATGTCGAGGTGACAAGCTTTCCATTGAGGTATATCTCGCTTCTATAGTTGATTCCCTCGGGACGCATCCACACCGTCCTTCCCGCGAAATCCGAAGGCAACAGCACCTTCGTCCTGAACGCCGCTGTGTAGAAGTCGCGGCTGTCAGAAAGGTCGGGTATGTTCCTGTCCTCCCAGCGGTTGTTCCAGCCCCAGTGCGGATCGGGCACCACCCCGTTCTTGACAAGCGTCCTAAGCACAGTGCCAGGCACTACTGCAGGCATCCACTTGTCCGGCGCAATGGACTGCGCCATCTCCCACGCCCCATCCGCCTTGACGACGGCTCTTTCAGGCAAGGCAGACGCCGCAAAGGCGGCGTATGCAGACACTGCCAACGACATAGATGCCAACGCTGTTTTCTTCAATGTTCGTGTCCTCCCGCTATTTCCAGGCAAACGCCTTCAATTCATAGCCACCGACCAGAAGTTCCCCCTTCCCGGAATGCCGCTCTCCGGTTACGAGGTCGCAGGCTCCCGTTCCGAAGTCGTATGAGACCTTGGCAGGCTTCCAGTCGGAGTTGACGAAATATGCGTACTCGCGTCCGCGCCAGCACCCCCTGCGCACGACGACGCTGCCCTTGACGCAGTCGTCTGCCAGCATGACGGGCGGCAGGGCACGAAACGCCTGCATGAACGGGACGAGCCGATCCTCTAGCCCGTATGTGCCGACGGAGAAACCTCCCTTGGTGATGGCCACGAGGTCATGTCTGGCGAGCGGCACGGCAAACTGCCGCATGCCATGCACCCCGCCCGGATTGATTACCGTAACGCGCTCCTTCTGGTCGGCGAAGCCGTCGCCGTCGATGCGAAGCGCGGGGTCGTCTGGGCGGCGCCACTTGACATGGATGTAGTCTACGAAGTCTTCCCAGTACACGTCATGCACGTGAACCGCGGGACGCGACGCATTCGAGAGCGGAAGATAGTATCCCGGTTCCTGGTCCGCGACGCGAAGCTTGGCCTTCAGCGCCTCGCGGTTCTCCGCAGGATAGCGGAAGTCGCGCCGCCAGCGATAGTTCGAAGGGGTCGTCGTCAGGCAGGCGACAATGTTGGGGGCCGCCGCCGACACGGCTGCGAAATCCAGCCCGGCCTCGCGGAGCTGCACGGCCAGCACGTCGTCTTCCAGGTAGCGCGGATGGTCCACTCGGGCCATCTCGAAAGCGTCGAGGACGAGCAGGAGGTCCGGGCGGACATTGGCAAGCTCCTTCGCGATCTCCGCGTAGAAGCGCGTCACCTCCGCGCACCGCCAGTCGATCCAGCGCTTCCATGCGTTCGCCCGAAGCCACTCGTAGTACAGCTTGCCGCGCCGCGGGTCCTTCCTGTCCACCGGAACGGCAATTCCCGTCGCCTTGGAGAACGCGTCCACGCAATAGTCGTTGTAGCCGCTGGTCGCCGAGCCCCACCAGAGATAGCAGTGCCGGGTCATGTGCATGACGATCCCCTTGAAGCTCCTGTGCGGCGCGCCTTCGCGGGCAAGGAAGCCGACGATTTCACGGATGCGCGAACGCGCCTGCGGATGCCCGAAGGAAAACGCAGGGTCCGACCCGTGCGAGCCGCCCTGGTTCGGAGCCCCTGTCGCGAGAATGGAGATCGGGGTGCCGTGGAGCGAGCCGTCGCGCATCGAACGGCGGTCGAGAAGCCCGTCGTCGATCGGCATGTCGTGGGCGTGGACCGTCGGCATGAAGAAAAGCCCCTCGCGGTCGAACCTGTCGTACCACCTGACGCGGTAGTCTGGCGCGTGGTTGTGGCGCGGGTCGTAGCCGTCGCGGCACATGAGGTCTCCGTACCATGCGCCCGGGTACGCGAGCAGGTTCTGCCCCGTGAACTTCATCGTGGCCGCGCACCTGTCCATCATCGCGTCCATGTCGTCTTCGGAAAGCCCAAGCGTGGCAGGCGTCGCAAAGTTGTAGCCTATCGAGATGTCTTCGTAGTGCAGGCCAAACACGCGCCCAAGTCCGTCTGGCGCCGCAGGAGCGCGGACGCGCGCGACAGGCAGCGCGTTCGCGTCGAGGCGATAGACGCGGATTGCGGATACAGCGGCGGGCGAATCCTCGCGAGGGCTCATTACGACGACTGCCGTATCCCTCGCGCTCGTCCAGTAGAGGACGCGCAGAGTCTGCATCCTGCCCGACACGGGGTATTCGTCGCCCGTCATGTAGCCGCAGGTCGTCGTGTACTCCCTGTGTGGGTTCGCCGAGCGCTGCACGAGTATGTCGGCCGTGCGCCTGCGGTCGTCGGGGTAGTCGATCTCGAACACGTACATCGGAACGTCGGTGTCGAGGTCGAAGCGCACGAAATACCGGCTCCGCGACTCCGTCGCCTCAAGGTACCCCGCGCCGCCGAGCTTCCTGAAATTGACCTCGCCTTCGCTGCGAAACCGCTTCTCGGACTTAAGCCTTGCCACGCCGTCCGCGTCGAGCCTGGCCTCCGCGACAAGCGTCCTCCTCCCAAAGTCCCCGCCGACGGCCAGAGGCGGAGCCTCGTACGGATTCGCCTCCCGCGCATGGCACATGGCGACTTCGCCCTCGTCCATCTGCCTGTTCCATATCCTGAAATCGTCGATCGCCCCGTCCGCCTGCATCCCGGCGGCGCCGCAGCCGACCAGAAAGCTCGGAAATTCGCCTCTGACAAACTCGAACGGCTCGCGAGGCCTCTTTGCCGCGTAGGTTGTCGGGGGGCGATAGCCCAGGGAGGGCTTGCAAAGCCTCTTCCCGTCCCTGAATATCTGCGCACCTGCCGGCCCCCACGAGAACGCGTAGTGATGCCACTTCCCGTCGAACGACAGTTCGTTCCTCCATGTCGCGGTGTAGTGCCCCTCCAGATCGTCAAGATCGCCGCGGAAGCGGCTTCCCCAGAACCAGCACTTGACCGCGCCGAAGCCTATTCCCCGTCCAGCGCCCTTCGCAGGCAGCGAAAACACCGTGCGCCAGGGGCTGTCTTTGTCCAGCGGCCCGAGCCAGTCCGCCTTGTACCAGAAGGTGACGGTGCCGGTCTCTGCGTCTACGTTTCCGCTTGCGTGGTATTCCAGCCGGCTGTTCGCCTTTGCCGTCATGTGGACGGCCATGCCGTGATGCCCGCGAACATATTCGATGCCTCGCTCTGCAATCGGCCTGGCGGACTCCCCCGTCGCGGCGTCCGCCGACCCCTCGAACGGCAGGTGGAAAACCGTGCGCAGGGCGCTCCGCCCGGGCCGTGGGGCCACGCGGGACGGCAGATCGTCGAGCGACCCGAACTTGAAGCCCTTGAACACAACTGGCCCTGCGTCCACGCCGTCCTTCGGCGGGGCGAAGTCCCAGCGGAAGTACAGCTGCCTGAAGTCTGGCAGCGTCTGTATGTCGTCTCGCTCGACCGGCACCGGAAGAAGGCCGATGTCGGACTTCGTGGCAAAGAACTTGTCTCCTGCGTCTTTGCCTGCGAAGAGCGTCGTGACGGAATAGCCGCGCGGCCCGCCGATCGTCGAGCGAAGAACCGCGTCGAGCCCCTTTAGGCGAATATCGGCGTCAATGTCGCACGACCGGAGCGTCAGCGACTCCAGCCCTGCCCGGAACGCACCGGACGCGTCGATGACGAGCGCGTCGGCGGTGTTGCTTACGACAAGCGAATCCGGCAGCGGAGTCCGCTTTGCGGTGTATATCGTAAAGGCATTCCTGCCGTCCGGCCCGTTCACCGCAATGTAGTTGCCCCGCCGTTCAACCTTTGCCTCTCCCCATCCGAAACCGGGAAATCGGAAAGGCGCCGCAACGACGGCAAGCGGGAGCACCGCCGCTACCAATGGCAGACAGGCTTTCATAAGGCGGCCTCCTAGGAGATAATTATGGTCATGCCTGTGCGGAACAACGACGCAAGAAACGTCACCGACCCGTCGGCATTCACCCTCTCCTCGACGCCTGCGGCAAGACCCTTCCTCTGCTTCCCCAGCGCGATCTTTCCGCGAAGCGCGGCCGCCGCCGAGGCATTGACTGTCAGAATCGGGACCTTGGCGCCGGCGGTGTCTTCTGGAACGTTCCGGAACTTGACGGGAAGCAAGCCCTGCGCATTGAGCACAAACGGAGTCGCGGCGGTGTTGAAGAGGCCGTATGTAGCGACGTCGCCAGTGGCGGCGTAGTCCGCAACAAGATATCCGTCGCCGCTGAAGGCAACCGTTGTGTTCTGGAACGAATTGGTGCTTCCCGCCTGTATCCCGCCGGCCTCCACCGAAATCGTAGGATTGGAGTTTTGCGAAAGATCAAGTGCACCAGCGAGGCAAAGCGTTCCACCGCCGAACTTGTGCAGCACCTTCCCCGAAGAGAAGCGGATCTTCTGCTCGATGGCGAGCGTCGCACCGTCAACGACTTCAAACGCGGACTCGGCAACGTGTATTCCCCGGTTCATGCGGTTCAGCGTCGTGGACGCAAGCGCCTTGTAAACTGCATAATCGCCGAGCTTGGCGGCATCGTAGGTAAATGTTGACGGATTTCCGCCGAGATTCTTGACATCCCAGAAACATAGGTATATGCCGTTTGCGAACCCGGCATTGCCGATATAGTTGTTCTGGATTCCGGTAAATGTGTTGTCGCCCGTCAGTTCGAGGTACGTGGCGAAACCGTCATTCTTGTTGACATTGAGACGGCCAGTGCCGGAGATGTCGGCGTCTATAATGAAATACACATTGGCAGTGGTGGTGTAGTCTAGGCTCTTGTTAGCAAGGTCGATCTTGCCGCGAAAATGCTTGGTGCCGCCCACCGCGTACTGGGTGTTGGTCGACTTGTCGCCTTCATACCAGTTGGCGAAGGTAACGTCAGTGGCAAGAATGACATTGGAAATCGTCATGTCGGTGAACTGCGTGACGGCTGTCTTGTTGGCAATGGTCAAGGACGAAACGGGCGACACATAGCCATTTCCCGCGTGAAGACGGAAATTCCCGTCTACATTGCCGGAATAATAGTCGGCATTGCCGTGCGGCGCAAGCCCGTCGCTCCATGTAGTCGCGGAACTAGAATACTCTTGTCCGGGAACACGGGTCACATATGCGTTACGTTCGACATATACGGTCGGACGGTTCTCTCCGTCTTCGTCCACCACGATGCGCGCGCCTGATGCCGAACACGTAAATTTCGTTTCGTCAAGCAACGTTCCCGCCGGGGCGACGATAACGGGGTAGCGAGCGGCGGCAACAGGGCTGCCGTCATACGTTTCCGTCGTCAGCACGAGGTTGACCATGCCCGAATACACATAAGAGCCCGTGACGGTAATGGACTGGCAAGTCCCTGCATTGCGATTCGCGGCAAAGTCGATTGTCGCACCGTCGGCAAGTTCGAGATTGCCGACGGAAAAGCCGGACGAGCCGCTGGAATGGGTAATGCGCGACGTCGAGGAAGACGCCTTGACCGTGCCTGGAATGGTCGCCGAGCCCGACGCCGGGCCAATGAGCAGAAAGCCGGACTGACCCGCCTCCATCGTGCCGTAGAATCCCGAAAGGTCGCCTGTAAATCCCATGCCGTGGCGAGCCGTAGAATAATTGCCGGCAATGCGAACGGCCGCCCCCGAGTCGCAATTCACCTTCCCCGTAAAGTTCTGGACTACGGCGTTGGCCTCAGGCTTGCCGCCTCCAAAGTCGTATGCATAGCGTCCGCTCTGCCCATTGCACCAAGTGTCCTTAAATGTCACGGGTCCGTTGACATAGTACGTTTTCGTGCCTGCTGTCCAGTCGTCGGCTTCTGCGCGTACAAACACAAGTCCGGTAGTCCCGTCCTGGAACGTCCATGACCCTTCCTTGAAATAAAGCTTCATCCACGAATCGGCGGAACCGATCGTCAATGAATTGCAGTGGAAAGTGGTATTGCCGGGTGTGCGGAATCCCGATATCGTCGAAACAAAGTCATGCCCTTCCGCCGTGGCGTCAGAAGGTGCTATGCCTCCTGACCAATACGTCCCGCTAGTGAACGTGTCCATTCCGCTAGACACTCCGGTCTGCGTGTAGGTATTGGAAATCGCCGTAATGGGTAGAGCGGCAAAGAGAAGATTTACAATTACCCTCCCAAAGGTTTTGCCAATATTACGCAGTTTCATCATAGAATCTCCTTTTTTTTTGTTTCTTGCGACGAGGCCTTCCCCGCCACTCCAGACTATAATGTACCATAATTGTTCCATACCCCACAAGACCTATATAGACAGGTCGACGAAAGCCGCACGTCACACATCGATCTTGATTATCTTGCGGATGATCAGCCAGCCGACGGTGATGAGGGCGATCACCGCGACTATCGAGGCGACGACCTGGAGGCTGCACAGGAACGGCAGCATCAGCTTGGGTTTCATGATCGTCATGACGACGCCGAGGAAGAGGGGCATCACCGAGACGATTATCCCCTGCATGCGGCCCTGCGCCGTCATCGTCTTGACCTTGCGCTCGATGCG
>SUWC01000062.1 GCA_015061665.1 Lentisphaerota bacterium | reverse complement strand
CTCGCTTACGCCGTGGAATGCGCCAGCCATGAAGGGATTGTCGTCGGGCGCATTGCAGAGGACGACGAGCTTGGCGCAGCCGATGGAGTCACGCTCGCGCGTCGCCTCGGCGGTCGCCTTGACGATCTCGCCCATGAGGCGGACGGCGTCCATGTTAAGCCCCGTCTTCGTCGACCCGACGTTGACGGAAGCGCAGATGTACTGCGTCTCGGCAAGCGCCTTCGGGAGCGAGCGGATGAGAAGCTCGTCGGCGGTCGTCATGCCCTTGGAGACGATTGCGGAGAATCCGCCGATGAAGTTGACGCCCAGCTCCTTGGCCGCGCGGTCCAGGGTCTTCGCGATCTCGACGAAGTCGTCCGAAGTCCTGCAGCAGGACGAGCCGACGATTGCGGCCGGCGTGATGGAAATTCGCTTGTTGATTACCGGGACGCCGAATTCGCGCCCGATGTCGTCGCCCGTCTTCACGATGTCTTTCGCAAGGCTGGTTATCTTGGCATATATGTTGTCGCACGTCGTCCGCAGGTCGGACGTCGCGCAGTCGAGGAGACTGATGCCCATCGTGATCGTGCGGACATCGAGGTTCTCCTCGAGAATCATCTTGTTCGTCTCGAGAACTTCGTTGAGGCTTATCATGGCGATCAGACCCTGTGCATCTTCTCGAATATCTCGGCCTTCTGGACGCGTATCTTCATGCCCATGCCGACGCCGAGTTTGGTGATCTCGGGACCGATCTCGTCAAACGGCTTTGTCGCCTTTCCGTAGTCCACGATCATCATCATGTTGAAATAATCCTGGACGACGGTCTGCGATATGTCAAGAATGTTCACACCCGTCTCCGCAAGATACGTGCAAACCTTCGCAAGGATGCCAACCGAGTCCTTGCCGACAACTGTTATGATTGCTTTCTTCATACGTATATTATAGCACATATTCGGACGGACGGGATGGCTGGGCCGCCCCGTCCGGTCCCTGGCAGGCTCATGCCTCCGCAAACTGGTCCTTGCCGACTCCGCAAAGCGGGCAGACCCAGTCAGCGGGAAGGTCTTCGAAGGCGACGCCGTTGTTCTCGGCCGGATCGTAGACGTGTCCGCAGACCTGGCAGATGTATTTCTTCATTTTGTTTTTCTCCTTGTTGTGGCAGCCCGGCGACGCCGGACCGATGGTTTACGCTCAATTATACCCGATGGACACGCCGCAGTCAAGGGGGTGCGCACCGCTAGGCAAGAAGCATCCTGAAATAGTCAATTGTCTTGGAAAGGCCAACCGGAAGCGGGACGACCGGCTTCCAGCCAAGGAGCTCGGTAGCCAGTGTGATGTCAGGCTTGCGGCGCTTGGGGTCGTCCTGGGGAATCGGACGAAAGACAATCTTCGACTTCGACTCCGGAAGCTGGCGCAGCGTCTCCTCCGCCAACTGCCGGATCGTATACTCGCCAGGATTGCCCGTGTTGATGACAGGCGCGCCAAGGGCATGCTTTGTGCAGAAGTCGTCGATTGTCCCGCGGGGAAGCTCCATGTACCTGCGCATGGCCTCGATCAGGTCGTCGCAGTACTGGAAGCTGCGAGTCTGCCGTCCGTCCCCGAACAGCGTGATGTCCTCGTCCTGCAGCGCCTGCATGATGAAGTTGGAGATGACCCGCCCGTCCTTGGGATGCATGTTCGGACCGTAGGTGTTGAATATGCGCACCATGCGGACGTCCACTCCGTACTCGCGCCTGTAGTCGGCGGCAAGGGTCTCGGCGCAGCGCTTGCCCTCGTCGTAGCAGGAGCGGACGCCTATCGTGTTGACGTTGCCCCAGTAGCTCTCGACCTGCGGGTGAACGAGCGGGTCTCCGTATATTTCGCTCGTCGACGTGTGAAGAAGCCTCGCCTTCGTCTTGAGAGCCAGGTCGAGCATGTTCATCATGCCGAGGACGCTTGACTTGAGCGTCTCTACGGGGTTGTGCTGGTAGTGGATGGGGCTTGCCGGACAGGCGAGGTTGTAGATTTCGTCGAACTGCCCCCAGTACGGCTGGGTCACGTCGTGCAGAACAAACGAAAAGCGCCTGTTGTCGAGCAGCTCCTCTACATTGCGCTTCGTCCCCGTGAAAAGGTTGTCCAGCGCGGTGACTTCATATCCGTCGGCGAGCAGCCGCCTGCAGAGATGGCTGCCCAGGAAGCCCGCAGCCCCCGTCACCAGCGCCTTTTTCGGTAGTTTTATTTCCATAACTATGCTTTGTATGATTTCCCATTACTTTATCAAAATATCTTGCGGGTTTTCAAGGGCGAATTTCAACTGATTATCGAACGCCCCATTTGCGCGCGAAAAAATGATATAATTATTGGTCCATTCGGCGATCAACGATGAAGATACGATTTCTAGGGACGGGGACAAGCGTCGGCGTGCCGCAGATCGGCTGCGACTGCCCTACGTGCACCTCGTCGGACCCGCGCGACCGGCGCAACCGCTGCGGACTGCACGTTCTGTGCAGCCCTGGCAGGGGCTTTCTCGTCGACACTCCGCCCGAAATGCGCCTCGCGTGCGTCGCATACGGCGTGAAGGATGTCGAGTCCGTGCTGATCACCCACGCCCACATGGACCACATCGGAGGCTTCGACGACATACGGCGCTTCAACACGATAAACGGCGAGACGGTTCCATGCGACCCGAACTCGCCAGGCGCGAACGGACGAACCTTCCGCATAATCGGCAAGCCCATGAACTGCTACGCGCTGCCCGAGACAATCGAGCAGATGCACAGGATTTTCTCCTACATCAGCAATGTGGGCGGGCAAAACGGGCTATTCCGCCCGCAGATCAACTTCACCGACAACACGTCGCCCTTCTCGGTGTGCGGAATCGAGGTCGAGGCACTGAAAGTCGTGCACGGCGACTTCCCGTGCTGCGGATACCTGATGCGCGACGCCGTGCGCGGCAAATCCGCCGCGTACATCCCCGACTGCCACGTTATCCCCGAAGACGTACTGGCGAAGCTGCACGGCGTCGACCTCATGATACTCAACTGCCTTCGCGAACGCCAGCACCCTACCCACCTTACTTTCGAGCGCTCGATGGCATACATGAGGGAGATCGCCCCGAAGGAAGGCCGCTTTGTTCACATGTGCCACGACTACACACACGTTCAATGGCTTGAAAAGCTGGCTGGAACGCAGATACGCCCAGCCTTCGACGGAGAGGAGATAGAGATATGAAGACAAGGAAAATCATTTCGATCGCCGTGCTCATAGCGCCACTTGCGGTCTTTGCGGCCGGCATGAGCGAGATTTCGGTAGACCTGAAGCTCGACAGCGGGGACTACGTTACAGGAGAGCGCGTCAGGGGCGTGGTGAAGATCATCAACAAGTCGCCGGTCGAACTTAGCGTCGGGCATCCGGATTCCACGGACAAGCTCTACGTCGAGGTCTACGCCTCGTTCGACATGTCGCTCCTGGACCTTACGTCCCGCAAGCCCTTCGTCGGCAAGTTCAGGCTCCCCGTCAACGGGGTCCAGAAGCTCGAGGTCCTTCTCGGAGACCACTACAACCTGCGCCAGAGCCGCAGGTTCCTTGCGCGTCCGATCCTCGTCCACGGCGGAATGAGGTACGAGGGACAGTACCGCGCGTTCGATGTCGTCCCCGGAACGGAGATCACGAAGGCGCTCCAGGTCTTTTCGAACAGGAACGGGCTCCAGCGCGAATTCAAGCTCGTCTGGTGGCCGCGGAACCAGACGCAGCACCTTTTCATGGTCATCACCGACCAGGGCGACGAATCGCACCCCTGGGAGACGCGCGACCTCGGCGCCATGATGAAGATCGAGGACCCGACGATATCCATCATGCCAAGCGGCGAGGTGATAGTGCTGCACAGGTACGGACCCGACAACTTCATCAGAAGCGAGTTCTGGTCGCTCCCTGACACGATCGAGTTCCACACGCGCGAACTCGTCAACGACCCCGAAACGGCAGGACACTCCCGCGTGCAGGAGCTTTACAGGGAATCTGGCGGCGTCAAGCCGGTCGAGCGCCCCTGGTGGAAATTCTGGTAACGTCCCCAATGCACTGAAATGAACATCCTCGGAATTGAGACAAGCTGCGACGAAACGGCATGCGCCGTCGTGAGGGACGGATTCGAAGTCCTCTCCAACGTAGTCTACACGCAGATACCGCTCCACCGTCCGTACGGCGGCGTGGTGCCTGAGATCGCGTCGCGCGCACACATAGAGAAGATATCTGAAGTCGCCGAAACGGCCATCCGCGAGGCGAACTGCGCGATAGACGCAATCGCCGTCACCTACGGCGCAGGGCTATCCCCCGCGCTTATCGTCGGACTCAACTACGCCAAGGGGCTCGCCCTTTCGCTGGGCGTACCGCTCATCTGCGTGAACCACATCGAGGCGCACCTCCATACGCCCTTCCTCGTTGATTCGCCCGCTGAAGGCCCGCTGCCGCCTCCGCCCGCTCCGGCGCTCGGGCTGGCGATCTCGGGCGGACACACCAACTGGATCGACATGCCGGAGTACGGACGCTACGAAATCATCGGCCAGACGCTGGACGATGCGGCCGGCGAAGCGTTCGACAAGGCGTCGAAACTGCTCGGGCTCGGATATCCGGGCGGACCGAAGGTCGACAAGATCGCGGCAAGGTACGCCGCGGCGAAAGGACTCGACCCGAACGGCGCAGACTGGACGAAGTCGCTCATCGCGTTCCCGAAGGGGCGTCCGCGCGACGGCGTCGCCGCGCTTTCCGGACTCTCCGCGTCCCTCTGCGTCTCTTTCTCGGGACTCAAGACATCCCTCCTGCGGTACGTCCAGCAGCATCCCGAGGTCACATTGCCCGCGTCTGGAGCAGAGATGCTTCCCGAAAGCCCCGTCGATGGCGTGACGATGGAGATGGCGCGCGTCGTCGCCTCATACCAGGAGGCGATCGTGCAGTCCGTCGCCGAGCGCACGCGCACAGCCCTTTCGCGCCGCGGCTACAAGGCACTCGTCCTTGGCGGAGGCGTTTCCCTGAACAGCCGCATCCGCACGGTGCTTTCCGTCGCCGCAAAGCGCGCCGGCGTGCCGCTGCTGATGGCGAAGCCCAAGTACTGCGGCGACAACGGAGCCATGATCGCCGGCCTTGCGTATTTCAAGCGCACGATCACTGGCGACGAGGCGATGAAAATCGACGTCCATCCTTCCCTCGAGGCCGGAGACTGACGAAGCATGAAAAGCCTTATTGTCGGAAACGGACGCAGCGGCAAGGCCGCGGACGCCTTCATACGCGGCTGCGGGGGCGAATGCGAAGTCGTCGACGGGCTGGACCTCGTCGTCGTAAGCCCAGGCGTGCGAGTCATGAGCGAACTCGAGTTCGGCGTTCGCGAACTTGGCAAGCTCGGCGTCAGGATGATTGCCGTGACGGGATCAAAAGGCAAGTCAAGCGTCGTCAAGCTAGTCGCGGAGGCGCTTGGCGGCGTGCCGTGCGGGAACTACGGGCTCCCCGTCACGGAACTCGCCTCGCGCGTCAGAGCCGGCGAGAAAACCGACTGGGCGGTCGTGGAGGTTTCGTCCTTCCAGCTGGAGACGACGAACCTCCCCGAAGACGCGTTCGTGGCAGCCGCGATACTCAACCTCCAGGAAGACCATCTCGACCGCCACGGCTCGCGCGAGGCCTACCACGCCGTCAAGAGGCGACTGCTCTCGATGGCGAAGGTTTCCTTCGACTGCGAGGCGCCGGACGCCGGAGAGCTGCTCGCAGGATCTTACTTCGACAACGCCGTCCTCAGGGCGAACGGGTCCATCGCGGCGGCCCTGATGCGCTCAGCAGGCCTCGACGATGAACGCATCCGATCGGCCTTTCGCGATTTTTCGCCACTTCCCCACAGGATGCAGCTTGTCGGCGTTTTCGGTGGCGTCAAGTGCATAGACGACTCAAAAGCGACGTCTTTGGCAGCTTTGGGGGCAGGAGTCGAGATGACCGAAGGCGCCATACGCCTGATAGCCGGCGGACTGCCCAAAGGCGACGATCCAAATTCTATAACATACCTATTGACTAACAGGGTCAAAAAAGTGTATCTTATAGGAAGTAGTGCGGAAGAGTTTTTCCGCGCGTGGTCCGGGAGCGTGGATTGCGAAATCTGCAGAACCATGGAAAACGCCGTAAGAACTTCGATGCGCGAGGCCAGGCAAGGCGAGACGATTCTTCTATCGCCAGGCACGGCCAGCTTCGACCAGTTTAAAAGTTTCGGGGAACGCGGGGAAGTCTTCGCGGACCTTGTCAATAAAGAAGGAAAAAACAGATGAACAAGCTCGGAATTGTACTCGGCGCGACGGCCCTTGTTGTTGCAGCTGGATGCATGGACCCAAATTACGAACTCCCTGGCCACATCAAGTCGCAGAACGACCCTGCGCAGATTGGCCCCGAAACCCCCGAACAGACGGAAACCGGCGTCATAATAACAGACGTCACCCCCGTTGCCGAGGAGCCTGGCTGCAAGTGCCCTCCTGGAACGGTTCACGTCGGGCCCTGCAAGTGCGGCGCGCCTGACTGCCAGTGCATCGTCGAAGAGCCGGTGACGACTTCCAAGCCCCTGCCGGTTGCAGTCCTCGAACCTGAGCCTGCCACGACGACGTACATCGTCCAGAACGGCGACTACCTCGCGAAGATATCCAAGAAGTACAACATCAAGCTGGATGCAATCCGCAAGGCCAACCCGCAGCTCAAGGACGACAAGATCCGCGTCGGCCAGAAGATCCAGCTCCCCGGCAAGGTTGACGTCGGCGAGCAGAAGCTTCCCCCGAAGCCCGTGCGTCCCGCCGCTCCCGCCTACCAGCCCTACACCGGCGCGACCAAGGACTACAAGGTCGTCGGCGGCGATACGCTCGGCAAGATCGCGTACTCCAACGGGATCAACATCCGCCAGCTCAAGGAGCTCAACGGACTGACCGGCAACAACATCCGCATCGGTCAGACGCTGAAGATCCCCGCCACCAAGCAGGAGAAGCCCGTCGCAGCCGTTGCGGCGCCAGCTCCCGTGAAGCCCGCGCCCGTCGCAAAGAAGGCTCCCGCGACTGCTCCTGCGAAGCCTGCGCCCGTCGTCGCTCCCGTTGCGCCTACGCCAGTTCCCGTCGTCAAGGAGACGGTTACCGCGCAGCCCGTGCTGACGCCTGATCCCGTCGTCGAACCCGTTGTCGAGACGGTTCCCGAACCGAGCGTCGAGCCCGAGGCCGCACCCGCTCCGGCGCAGACCGTCTCGCCCGCCAACGAAGACGTGATTACCTACGTCGTCCAGGAAGGCGAGGATATCGCCGGCGTCGCGGTGACCTTCAGCGTCGACTCGTCGGTGATCCGCGAGCTCAACAACCTCGGCCCTGACGAACAGCTCAAGCCGGGCCAGATCATCAAGATTCCGGCTTCGGCCCTCTGACGGCAAAGACCGTGCGCAAGTACGCATTGTTTGCATTCGGCCTGGCGGTCACGATTCTCGTGGCGCTGGGCCTTGTTGTTTTGTCGAGCGCCAGCCAGGCGAACGGCATCAGGCTTCATGGCGACGCATACTTCTTCATGCGTCGCCAGTTCGAGTACATAGCGGTTGCCGTCGTCCTCTGCCTGGCCGTCGCCTGGTTCGACTACAGGAAATGGAGGGAATACCCATTCCTCCCCGTTGCATTCTACGGCGTAGTGTTCGTGCTGCTGCTGGCGGTGTTCCTGTTCCCGCAGGTAAACGGATCATGGCGCTGGATCAAGTGCGGGCCCCTCAGGCTCCAGCCGAGCGAATTCGCGAAACTCGCCACGGTTATACTCGTTTCGGTATATCTCGACAAACTTGGGTGGCGCGTTGAGCTGTTCTCGCGCGGTGCCTTCTGGCCAGCGCTGTTCATCGGGCTCATCGCGGGGCCCGTCCTGCTTGAACCTGACTTCGGATCTGTAATGGTCATCGGATCAGCCGGCGTACTTGTAATGTTCCTCGCGGGCGTGAGGGTGCTCCATCTTTTAGTCCTTGGCCTTCCGGCCGTCGCGTTCGTAGGCTACAAGATCGCCACAAACGCAAACCGTATGGCACGCCTCTTCGCATTCACCGGCTGGCAGCCCTCCTCGGCAGAAGGAGCGACTCCAGTCGCCGACGCAGCGGCGAAGGCTGCGGAATACCAGGCGGATATGGCGCTAGTCGCAATCAGAAACGGCGAGCTGTGGGGCGTAGGACTCGGGAACTCCATGCAGAAGCAGCTATACCTG
This sequence comes from Lentisphaerota bacterium, assembly GCA_015061665.1. GTDB lineage: Bacteria > Verrucomicrobiota > Kiritimatiellia > RFP12 > UBA1067 > UBA1067. The sequence goes on along the minus strand of SUWC01000062.1, from coordinate 10,503 downwards.
CCCGAAGCCCACACGGACTTCATATTCGCCGTCGGCGCGGAAGAGCTTGGGCTTCTCTTCTCCATCGGCGTAATCGTCCTTTTCACGATCATATTCGCCCTTTCCATCTACATTGCAAGGAAGTCCACGGACCGCCTTGGACGCTTCCTCGCGGTCGGAATGGGATTCATCATCTACTTCCAGGCCATGTTCAACCTAGGCGTCGTATGCGAGGCGCTTCCGACAAAGGGAATGGCTCTGCCCTTCTTCAGCTACGGAGGAACGAACCTCCTGACGTCGTTCTTCGCAATCGGCACAATCTTCTCCGTCGGGCTCCACTCATCCGGAGACAGAAACAGAATGCGCAAGGTTTCGTCCGACTCCCCGAAAGGCGTTTAGTGACAATGGCAAGCGACAATCCAACTACCGCAAAGGCGATGCCACCCGTCCTGACGGTCTCTATGCTCGTCGCCGAAATCAAGTCGGCGCTTGAACACGGATTCCGCACAGTCGACGTCGAGGGGGAAATCAGCAACTGGCGCGTCTACCCGTCCGGCCACGCCTACTTCGTACTCAAGGACTCGGGCGCGCAAATCAACGCCGTCATGTTCGCCTCCGTTCCATGCGACTGCCGCGACAGGCTTGGCGACGGACGCCGCGTCAAAGTCCGCGCGCAGGCGACGCTCTATCCGCAGCGCGGCGACCTCCAGCTCAAGATTCTCCGCATCAAGATCGCAGGCGAAGGCGAGCTGATGGCGCAGTACCTCGCGCTGAAGGCGAAACTCGAACGAGAGGGACTCTTCGACTCGTCGCGCAAGCGCGCCCTTCCTGCCATGCCACGAAGAATAGGACTTGTCACAAGCCAGGCAGGCGCGGTCGTTCACGACATGTGCAGAGTGCTGACTCGCCGTTTTCCAAACATAGAAATCAGGCTTTTCCCCGTACAGGTCCAGGGCGCAGACGCGCCACGCACGATAATCAGCGGAATCTCATACTTCAACTCGCTCTGCGAAGACCAGACGCCCGAAGCATGGAAGCCGGACCTCGTTATCGTGGCCCGAGGAGGAGGCAGCTTCGAGGACCTTTTCTGCTTCAACGACGAAGCTCTCGTCAGGGCCGTTGCCGCGTCGCGCGCGCCCGTCATCTCCGCCGTCGGACATGAAACCGACTACACGCTCTGCGACTTCGCCGCCGACAAGCGCGCGGGCACGCCGTCCATAGCGGCCGAAATAGCCGTGCCGGAACTTGCGAAGATCCAGCGCAGGCTCTCGGACATGTCGCTTGCGCTTGCTTCCGCACTCCGCTCGCGCGCAGAGGCGACTGGACAGCACATCGACCGGCTCTCTGACGCCCTCACGTCGTCACTCCGCCATCGCCTCTCAATCGCGTCGCAGCGCCTCGCGGCACTTCTGCCGCGCCCCGCCCGTGCACTTGAGTCTCGGGCAAGGCTAGCCGAGCAAAAGGTCGCCGAAATTTCCCTCAGGATGCCAAAGGCGTCCGCCATCGCAGTGGAGCGCGCTGCCTCGCGCCTTGCGGCGCTCGAACAGTCCCTCAAGCATCTCTCTCCGTTTGCGGTGCTTGACCGCGGATATTCGCTTACGACGGATTCCGAGGGACGCGTCATACAGGACGCATCGCAGGTTGCCGCAGGCGCGCATATAAGCACACGCCTAGCAAAGGGAATGTTGAAGTCCGTCGTGGAGGAATGAAATGATAGTTCTTGGAGTCGACACGTCCCTTCGCTCGACCGGATACGCAATCCTCGAGTCCAGGGGATCTAAGATGTCCGCGCTTGACTACGGGGCGATAAAGAACGCTCCCACGCTCCCGCTGTCGCAGTGCCTTTCAAACATACACGCGAAGATCGAGGGTCTGATCGCCGCGTACCATCCCGAGGTGGTCTCGATCGAGTCCGTGATCTACGGCAAGAACGCCGGCACGATGCTTGTCCTCGGAGAGGCGCGAGGGGCCGTGATAACGGCGGCCTCGGACGCTGGGCTGCCGATCTACGAATACGAGCCCAGGCGCATGAAGCGGGCCGTATGCGGGAACGGGATGGCCGAGAAGGGGCAGATACAGCGCATGGTAAAGACGCTGCTCGCCCTTCCCGATGTCCCGCAAAACGACGCGGCAGATGCGCTTGGTCTAGCGATCTGCCACGTCCATTCCAATTCTCTGGTTTCGCTTGAGAAACCGATTTAGACGGCGAAGGGATTCTCGCCGGGATAGAGCTGTCCGTCAGGCAGCGGCGTGTTGATGTCGTCCACTCCGAGGAGCTTGAGCGACTCGAACATGACCTTGCCGACCTTCTCGAAGCCGAACGCGCCGTGGTGCGGGAAGCGCTTCTGGACGAGAACGTGACGGTAGAAGCGGGCGAAGCCCGGGATCGCGGCAACGCCAATCGAGCCGAACGAATGCGGGTTGACGTCAAGGAACTCGCCGTGCGCGATGTAGCTGACGAGATGTCCGTCCGAATTGGACTGCAGGCGGAACATCGTCGTTTCGCTGGGCTTGATCTGACCTTCCATCGTGCCGCGCGAGATGACGGGCTTGCCGCCGCCCTCGAGTCCGCGGTTCATGATGAGCTGGTACTTCATGCCGCAGTTCTTGAGGCACTTGGAGCAGGTGTTGCCGCAGTGGAAGCCCATGTAGAGGTCGCGCTTTGTCGCGCCCGCGAGCTTGATCCCCTTGGGGAGGATGTCATCCGGCACCGAGTTGTTGATGTCGAGGAGCGTAGCGGGAAGCTCGGTCGCGCACTCGAGCATGTACTCGGACACGGCGCCATACATGTCGACTTCGCAGGCAACGGGGATGCCGCGCCCGGTAAGGCGGCTGTTGACGTAGCACGGGACAAAGTGGAAGCTCGTCTGGAACGCAGGCCAGCACTTGTCCGCGAAAACTGCGTACTTGGCCGCGCCGCGCTGGTTCTCGTACCAGTCCATGAGCGCAAGCTCGAACTGGGCGAGCTGCGGGAGGAGGTCAGGATACGGGCAGTTCTTGCCGAGCTCCTTCTGCATGTCCTTGACGATGGCGTCGATCTCGCTCTTGCGGGAGGCCATCTTGTGGAAATGCTCGAAGAGGTCGAGTTCGGAGTTCTCCTGGACGTTTACGCCGAGGTCGAAGAGCGGCTGGATCGGCGCGTTGCACGCGAGGAAGTCGTACGGACGCGGGCCGAAGCCGAAGACCTTGAGGTTCTTCACGCCGATGACGGTGCGGGCGATCTTGATGAAGTCCTTGATCTCGGCAACGCCTTCCTTGGGGGTGACGTTCGGATACTCGGGGATGTAGACCTTCAGGCGGCGAAGGCCGACGTTGTAGCTGAAGTTGAGGACGCCGCAGAGCGCATCGCCGCGGTCGCTGGCGAGAACGGACTTGTTCTCCTCGCGCGCCGCAAGGACCATCGCGGGACCGCCGAACTCCTGCACGAAGTAGGTCGTGGGGCCTTCGGGACCGAAGTTGCCGAGGAACATGCACGCGGCGTTGACGCCTTCCTTGCGCGCCCATTCCAGCGCGGCGAGTGCATCCTTCTCGTTCTCAATGGTGACGGGACAGTCCACGACGTCCGTAACCTTGGCCTTCTTGAGCTCCGCCATGAGCGCGGCAACGCGCTTCTTGGTCAGGGACGCGGGGAAGCAGTCGCGGCTCACGCCAACGACGGCAAGCTTAACTTTGGGCTGATTGAGCATTTTATGATCCTTTATTTTTGGATATGCAATGATTATACCAAAAACTATCTGTCCATGTCATTACCCAAATGGGTGATTGGGCGTTCCTGCCTGGCGCGGGGCCGCTCGGGACGATGGACGACCTGCACGCGCTGTTCAGCTGACGGACTTAGCCGCGATCGCGTGCGAAAGGACGGCGAGCGAGGAGGCGAGGTTTTCGTGCTGGACCATTATTTCAGGCGAGACTGTGAGCGACGCCGGGGAGAAGTTCCAGATGCCGCGGATGCCCGCTTTGGCAAGCTCGTCAGCGCACTGCTGCGCCGATTCGCCCGGAACGGTCAGAATCGCGATTTCAACTCCGTTCTCCCGCACAAGGCGCGAGAGATCGGACATCGACTCGACCTTGACCCCCTTCACCGTCTTCCCGACAAGGGATGCATTGCGGTCAAAGGCCAGGACGATGCGCAGCCCGTATTCTCGGAACCCGCCGTAGCCAAGGAGCGCCGTGCCGAGGTTGCCAACTCCGACGAGCGCTGCCTTTGTCGTCGTATCCCAGCCTAGTATCGAGTGGATCGCGCTCGACAGCTCCTTTACGGGGAAGCCGAGGCGCGGCGTTCCGACAACGCCCGTGAGCGCAAGGTCCTTCCTGACCAGCACGCGGTCAAGTCCAAGGACATCCGCCAGCAGCGCGCCCGAGATGTATTCCTCGTCGCGTTCGATGCATGCGTCAATCTCCCTCAAATACAGCGGGAAGCGCCTGACCGCCGGCATCGGCAGCATTGATGTTGATCCGTTTTCCTGTTGCATCGCATTCCCTCTTGTTGGCAGCAGCAGCCGGTTATATGCGGTTGTCCCAGTTCTTGAAGACGACTTCCTGTCCGTTCGCGCGTATCGCGTCGTAGACTTCCTTCGGCGGACGGCGGTCGGTGAGCGTGAACTGCGCGACGTCCGCAGCGTGTTCCTTCTCGAGGACTGCGTATCCGCCTGGCGTCACGCGCGAACCGGCGCTCATGTTGTCCGCCGCAACCTGCACTATGTAGTCGCGGAACTTCGGCGCCTCTCGCGTGGAGACCGTCATGCAGCACTGCGGGAAGCATATCCTGAACGCAAGCATCATGAGATCTACGTCGCGCTCGTCTACTTCGCACGGCGGCACGAAACCGCCCTCAACGCGGCAGAAGCGCGGAAACGCGAACTGCACCTTCGACTCGTAGCACTCCTTCATGAGGTAGAGCGCGTGCGCGGCGAGCGAGGCGGCCTCGCGGCGCCACGGCGTGAGGCCAAGGAGGAACGCGCAGCCGAGGATGCGGAAGCCCGCCTTTCCGGCGCGGAGCTGCGTCCAGAGCCGCCACTCGTAGTTCGACTTCGGTCCCGCCGGATGGAAGTACTTGTACTGCTCCTGGTCGTACGTCTCCTGGAAGCACGTTAGCGACTCGAAGCCCGCCTCGAACATCGCGCGGTACCCTTCCTCGCTCTGCGGCGCGACTTCAAGGGAGAGGTTGGAGAACATCGGCTTCAGGAGGCGCGCGACGTCGCAGAAGTGCTCGACGGAGTTGACCTTCGGGTCCTCGCCCGCGACGATGAGGAGGTTGTCGATTCCGCTCGCGCGAATCGCCTCCGCCTCGAGGCGGATCTCGTCCAGCGTCAGGTTGCGCCTCACGGTGCCCGTGTGCTCGCGGCGGAAGTCGCAGTAGCGGCAGTGGTTGACGCACGTGTTGCCGATGTAGAGCGGCGCGTAGACGCTAACGGTCTTGCCGTAGTACTTGATTCGCGCGAGGCGGGCCTTTGCGCGCATCTCGTCCATGAACGGATACGCCGCAGGGGAAACGAGGTTAAGAAGGTCGAACCAGTCGTGGCGGTCCTTCGCAAGCGAGGCCTTCACCATCTCAGGCGTCACCTTCGCGTAGTATTCGTCGACCTCCTCGGCCGTGTATTTCAGTAGTGGAAACATTGCCGCCTCACTTGAAGATGTCCATTGGGCTGGTGGCGCTCGCGGTGGAGCGCTCTGCGGGAGGACGGGCCTTCACGGCAAGCTCCGCGCCGCGTACGGCGAGCTTGAACGCCTCGGACATCGCAACGGGATCGCCGGCGGCGGCGACAGCCGTATTGGCGAGAACGGCATCCGCGCCAAGCTCGATCGCCTCTGCTGCATGCGATGGAAGCCCGATGCCGGCATCGACCACGACGGGGACATGGCACTGCTCGACGATGATCTCGATCATGTCGCGCGTGCGGATGCCGCGATTGGACCCTATGGGGCTTCCGAGCGGCATGACCGCCGCCGCGCCGGCCTCTTCGCAATGGCGCGCGAGGACTGGATCGGCGTTGATGTACGGAAGAACGACCATCCCCAGCTTCGCGCACGCCTCAACCGCCTTAAGCGTCTCGACAGGGTCTGGAAGCAGATAGCGCGCGTCGGGATGTATCTCAAGCTTGACCCAGTTGAAGCCTGCCGCAAGGCCGATCTTCGCGATGCGCACCGCCTCGTCGGCGTTGCGCGCGCCGGACGTATTGAGCATTACCTCGACCTTCGAGCGGTCGATGACCGAAAGTATGTCGTCATGCGCCGCATCGCCCTCGTGGACGCGCGTGAGCGCAGCTGTCACGAGCTCCGTCTCGGACGCAGCAAGCGCCTTTTCCATGATCTCTCGCGAGGCGAACTTGCCTGTTCCAAGGAAGAACCTGTTCGTGAACTTCCTTCCGCCTATCACCAATTCCTTCATTTGCATTCCTCCGCCGGCATTACCCGGTTCAGGTTCGCGGGTATCGTCTCAGCCGCGCCGCACCATGCGACGCAGCACCCCGTTTTGCCTACCTTTTGCACTTAGCTTTATATTTTACCATAAAATCGAACCTAGCGGTTCTAGAAGTTCCAACGAACCCGGCGGCGCGGGGCGCAACCGCGGAGCGAATCTTATGCGCCGAATGCAAAGAGTTCGGAGCAATCGTAGCCGACGAGGTCGAGTATGAACTTGCGACGATACTCCAGGTGACCTCGCTCGCGGGCAAGGCGCCTGCTCGTTTCGAAGTAGAGTCCGTTGCGGATCCAACCGACCTGTATCAGGACAAAATCGGCAAGCGACTTTATGTTCTGGTAGTCGACGGGACGCCCGGACTTTATCGCATCCACCACGTCGGGATTTGGCTTGAGGTCGTAGCGGAGGTTCCAGAAAGCGTTGGAGTCCCTGCGCCAGTCGGTGTTGGCGACTTGATGCTCCAGAACGCGGAAGATGTCCAGCTTGTCCGCATCGCGCGTTGTCTTGGACGCAATGTCCATAAGCGCGGGCATGCCCTCTGGAATGTCTCGCCTGTTGTGGTAGAGCACGGCCTTCAGGATTGCATCTCGGTCGGCGGGCGGCAGGTCGTCCAGCCAGCCCTTCTCGACCACGATGTCATGGGAAAAGACAGCATGGTCCACGCTGTCCGAGTCCTTGAAGGTATTGTACCTGCGCAGCTGCTCGTATCGTCCCGTGTCGTGCAGAAGCGCCGCCGCCTCGCATATTTCGGTCTGGTGCGGCTCGAATCCCTCGCCTTTGGCGATCTCGAGCGCATTCTTCACCACAAAGCCCGTGTGGATGCGCTTCAGCTCCATCATCGGCGGCAGCTTGCCGTCGACCTTGAACGTGCCGACGTAGTCAAAGTAACTTTTCCTGAGTGTTTCGATTTCCATGCACCTATTATCTCATTTTTGTGGCGGCTGCTTCGCAGTTCGCGCTATTCTTCGACCTGGACCGGGGTGGAAGTCGCAAAGCCGTCGACGTTGACGGTGGTCTCCCAGTGGAACTTGAACGGGAATCCCTCCGGCTCGGAGTAGTGGATCGTAATCGCGCCCGTCTCTTCGTTCTGCGAGAGAGTGTACGTAAGGGGCATGTGTTCGGCTGACTGGCTGGATATGCCGTGCTGCGCCAGAACCGGCACGAGCCTGGCGTGCCCGCTCTGCGAGAGACCCGACAAGACGTTGTTCGCCTGCGCGACATGCACCTTGCCGCACAGATTCTCGATCTTGTCGGCGATGTGCGCGTTTATATCCGAATCTTCCCCATTCTCGCAGCGTATTGTTTCGCCGCCGATCTTGACAGTGAAGTGGCAGTTTTCGTCGGCGAGGACCGGTTTACCTGTCTCGATGTATTTCACGTTGTACGGACGCTTCAGGTCCCCCAGAATCTTTTGGCGCCCACCTTTCGTGGTGCCGTCAATATGGTTGAGCGTTACCTGGGTGGGAGCAATGTCATCAAGTTCGGCGAGCTTTTTGCCGGTTTTTACTGCGTCAATGGCTTCGCCCAAGGTGCAGCCTGTCCTGTTCATGAGGTTGGCTACCGCTACCCCCATGCCGCGCGTGGAAGCGCACTCCTTGTTCTTGCGATCCATGATGGCGTCGCTGACCTGTTGCGACGTGTAGTTGCTCGGCATATCCGGATTGATGATCTTGTTGAGACTGACACGGTCGAGCTTTCCTGCGGAAATGAGCGCCTTGACTTCATCGTAGTGCCTGAGAATGCGCGCAAGATGCCCCGTGTTGTCGCTGACATAGGTCGAGATCCGACGGGGGTTTTTCGTCCACGGCGGCTCGATGGCCCTGAATGCTGCATACACGACCTGGCGCTTCTCGGGCGAAAGCCTCAAAAGCGTGCCAGTGCAGGCATGGCCGTTGCCGCGCGCGAAGAAGTTCATCGCATCGTTGTTCTTGATGCCGAAGAGCTTCTCGTCATTTGGCTCGTCGAGATTGACATCCAGCCGGATGGCGAGATCCTGGAATACGAACATCTCGTATCCCAGCAATTCACCTTCAGTGATGTAGGAAGCAGTTACGTTCACCTTGGTCGGGGTGTTGAATTTATTTTGGCCGATGTCGATCCCGAGCTTTCCGTACCACTCTGCGAACCTGTCCATCAAGTCGAGGCCAGTGCGGAAGCTCTGCACGCTTTGCGTGAATCTGCCGCCATAGCTCGCGAGGCGCGAGGCTTTGCTCGCGGGGTCGAGCACGGCCTTGATGGCGACCTCGTCGGTCGCGTCCGTAGCAAGCTTGAAGAGCGCGAAGGTCTTCGCGAGCCCCGGCAGTTCGCTCTGGCGGTATCCGGCAGCAAGGGCGCTCTTCACTCCGTCGCCGTTGAGGAAGGCACTCTCGACCGCTGCGGTCCTGCCGGCGGTCGCGTTCGTCATGGCCGCGATGCCCCTCTGCGCCGGAAGCAAGCCCCCGGCGTTCATTTTCAAGCCGTCCGCGATTACTTTTTCGGGGCTTGCCACCCCGTTCAACTTGTCGATGGCAGTCTTGACGGCGAGGATGCGGCGCGCGGAAAGAGGCTTGCCCCCTCCATTGAAGTTGTCCAGCTCCATCGCCTTCCGGACGGCTTGCGGAATCTTCGAAAGACCGCCAAACATGTCGATCACGGCATTTCTGAAGATGTCGCGCGTGGTGTTGTTTTCCCTCTTCATCATGGCGGTGCGCTTCCACCAGCCGGCCACGCCGATTTTGTCGCCGGCGTGTTCCGAAACGGTGAAATCCGACGCCTTCTGGCCGATCGTATTCTGCGCAAACGCAGTGGCATTTTCATCGGCCTTGTTCTGCGCCCAGTTGACGAACTGGTTGAATGTCGCATTAAGTTCCACGCTCATTTTCGTTCCTCGCGTTGTTTTTTGTTGCCGGTGTTATCCCGGCCTGTCTGCCATGTATACACGGAAAAACGGGAAAGGTTACACCCGCATGAAACTTCCCGACGGAAATGTCCCCTCGTCTTCCGGAAGATCGTTTTCCTCTGTTTCATCTAGCTCTTCCCTGGCGGCCTCGGCTTCGCGCATGCCCAGGAGAACATCCTTCCATTTCTCGGCGTTGTTGATGAAGGACTCCACGTTCTTTGCGAACGTCTCGACATCGAGCGGATCGAGCGCCCATGTCTGCATAAGCGCGTAGGCGCTTGTCTCGGGATTCATGCAAAGAACCGCGCCGTTCGACCCGTTGTAGAGGTAGTTCGACTTGAGCATGATTTCACCGAACTTGCCGTTGGCGTCCGGCGGCGGATAGCCGATCTCCGCCACGACCATGACCGTTGCGGACGTCTCGTCGTTGACGAAACCCACGGTCATTCCATCGATGTCGAAGACGGCCGTGCCGTCGTCGATCTGCCCGTCTGCGATGCCGAATCTGCCGGCAAAGCCCTTGATCAGTTCTTCGAATTGCATTCTCTCTTTCCTTTAGGGCTGTCGCGCCTACGCCCAGCCATCGCAACCATATCGCTGTTAAAAAAATTATATCATATTCCCCAGAATGGCGTAAGGGGGCAAAATTTGGCAGGAGGTTCCCCAATTTTACTTTGGGCTGCCGAACCTTTGTGACCCCCTGCGCGGTTTTGGAAAAACTCCGACGGTTGATGTTCTCGCGCAGACGCTTGCGCGCTGCCGTGCGTGGTCCTCCCCGGTCCATAACCGGCTTCTCGCCAGTGAGTCAAGCCTTTGCTGTCAAGGAGGAATAATGACGTGGATAAGTCGAAAGAACGGCTAAACTTGTAGGGGGTCCGTCGCTCCGCGACGGACCTAGAAAGGTCGTGTCGCAGTTGACTTCCAAGTCACTCCCATTCGCCTTCCCTCGCGCGCTCCCGATTTATCTGATTCTGCGCGAGCGCTGTGAATGTCCGTCGCGGAGCGACGGACCCCCTTGATAGCAACAGCTCAGTCGCTTGCAGGGGGTTGCGTCGCGCGGGGCCTGGCGGCTGCTTCGCAGTTCGCGCTACGCGCTCACCCGACCCGACGCCTTCGGCGCGGGCGCATCCCGCGACGGAACATGGGATGGTAGGAGAGTTGTTTACGAAGAGCCAAAATTCGTGTATATTCGTGTCGGGCGTAGCCCGATTCGTGTCGCGGGGCT
>SUWC01000061.1 GCA_015061665.1 Lentisphaerota bacterium | reverse complement strand
CTGATGAAGGTCGCATTAATGTATTAAGGTGGTCGTCAATGGGCAAGTCAGAAATAATCGTCAAGTCGCTTCTTTGCGAAATAAGGGCGGGACTGTACTGCCCCGATATGCCGTTCCCCGGCGACATTGCCATTTCCAGGCGATTCAACGTTTCGCGTGAGACGGCAAGGAAGGGGCTTGAGTCGCTCAAGTCGGCTGGCCTCATACGCAGCAGGCGGGGGAGCGGAACAGTTCTGTCCTGCATGCAAAACCGGACGGTTCCGTTCGTCGGCGTCATCGCCACAGATGATGACGGCTGTGATTGCATTTCCCAATTTCAGGACGAAGTCGCGGAGTTGGCTTTTGTGCGAGGATTTGCCGTTGCCTTTGAGAAATGCAGGTCCCGTACGGTGGAGGAATTCAAGGCGACGGTCGTAAACGCGACGATGCGGCTGGTTGGAAATGGAGCGGCAGGGATAGTCTATATGATGGGCCGAACCGCGATTTGCGCAAGCGAATTTACCGATTTGGTGCTGTCGCTTTCATTTGCCGCTGGGGTGTATGTTGTCCTCGCAAGCGTCGGGTTGGATTCCACGCCGGAAGTACAAGGATGTGATCGCGTGCTCTGTGATATGTTCCAGGCGGGAGTTGCGGTAGGTGGCATGTTGTTTGAGCGAGGCATCTCCGATGTAGCTCTTGTGGGAGGTCCTCTGGGACGAGAGACGTATTCGTACCTTGCGACAGGGTTTAACTTCAAGGGAATATTTGAGATACGGAATGCAACTTCGGTGCATGATTGTCGTAGTAGCAATGCCGACAAGAGCCGACGGCGCACCGAGATGGTTGCGCATGTTTTCCTTGACGCAGACGGATCCGAATCGTCAGCTGAAGGAATAGCCGTCAAGCCGGACAGGAAAGCTATGGCAATGGCGTCGATCAATTGCCTTCTGAGCCGAATCCTGCTTCCTTCGCGGCAGCCCATTGACGTTCGCGTGACGCCGATAATTGTCGGCTTAAACCCGTCCGGATATTCCGATACGTCAATGTAAATCCGGATATTGCAATATGTGGATTAGCGGCGGTCAAAATTTCAAAACTGGCAGTTGCGTTGTTAGGCAAATTTTTGATAGAATACCGCACAAAATATTAAAAACCAATAAGATCAAACGTGAGAATTAATGATTCGAATCAAAATATGCGCCTTGCTAGCTGCGGTTGCCATGGCGTGGTCTTTGGAGGCCGCCAGTGCGGGTAACTCGTTGGGTACAATGCGTATGGGAAATATCATTGTCAATATTACAAGGTGTCTCACGTGAAAAATCCGCCATTAGGGGATAGACATGAAGCTTACAAATAGGACAACTCAACGCTTTCTTCACGTACTGTTTTGTTTCATGAGTTGTTGCATGTCGCACGGGGCTGTTGAATTCTGTTGTGCCCGCGATGACATTAAGTCGTCGATTGTTGACTCTATGCTAGCTTATCCTTCGAATGTGACGTGTGCAATAACGTCGCCAAACATAGTTGATTTTTTCCGTAGAGATGTCGCTCTATCCGAAGCGTGGAGATTTGGTCTGGTCTGCAGCGAGACAATGTTTGATTCCAGATTCAACGATGGATTAAGCATCCCTCAAAGCGATCCTTCTCTGGTGTTTTTCTTCGAGTCGGACAGGCACGCGGCCATTGATGTGAATCACCCCGTGAATGCTTATGCAGGATCATTTGTTTTCAATAAAGGCGTATGTCGACTTGTCTTTGTGACAAGGCAGGCAGAGCCGATTCCGGATCGTTTTACGGGGAGCGACTTCACGCCCCATGGATCTAGTGGAAGGTCGATGGAGAGTTTTTTTGCCGATTATGGGCCTGGCCGGGAGAAGCTTCTGCGAGAATTTCGCGTTCGCGTTTTCAAGATATGCGACGGCGGTTCATTTGTTGTGTCATACGACGTTTCAAAAAGAATGGCGGAAAACAGAGCTCTGATGCCCACGTCGAGCATAGATAAAAGAAAATGGAGTCGGGCATTTTACATAGATGATATAGCCCTTAACGCCCGCGAGATTTCCGAAATCGTTTATTGGCTCTGGCACCGGGACGGCAAGGTCTCGAAGTATCCGGAGCTCTGCAAACGCCATCCCGAGCTGTTCGAGCCGATAAGCGGGCTGGATGATTTCAAAACCGAGATAGGCCGCATGCTGGTTGAACGCAGCAAACAATGAACGGCCGGTGCCTGAAATTGTCGGCTAACATAGCCGCGTCGCCGTCTTCACGGGGACGGCGAAAGGTGAGTGTCGGCTGTCTCAAGGTGCACTTGAGGCGTCGGCGGACGACGCAAGATTGGAGAGAATCGGGAGTGTTTCAAAAAAGGATGGTGTCGCGCATGGAATAGTCAGGCCAAAGCACAGGTTTCTTCGCCTTCGCGTCACAGATTCCAAGCCTGTTAAGTTAGTGGTAAGAGAGGTCAAGTTTCTATAACACCCACCACAAGACTTGAGGTTAATACGACTAGACTGGAACGGGCTCCTCTCTGAAGTCACAAACGGAAGCGGATTTGTGGTAGAATATATACACTGCATCATGGATAGGGTGACGAACATATCATGGCGCACGACAAGTGGCGCGAGAATCGGCGGCTTCGAATACGAGTACGACGCCGCAGGGCGCATCGTCTCGCGCTCCCGTGCGCTAGGCGTCGGAGACCGTCTAGTGTCATACAATAGTAATTACGGATGTGGCAAGCCCGCCTCGGCCTTGCAGCAAGGGCGGGGGCACCCTGGCCACATCGGGTCTGGTAGGGCTGGCGTTCCATCGCCAGCCGCGGTCGCCGATGGAACGGCGACCCTACCAGCGGGGGAGTGTTTTTAGACAGGATTTACATGATTTACAGGATTGAGTGCCCAACACGATCTACACGGCTGTCAAAACAGTCGGGATATGGGGCGGAGCCCCAGGTCAAAACACTTTAGTGACGGCTCCAAGTGCGGTTGTGATGCGCGAAGCCGAGTCGGAGTGGTAACGGAGCCAATTTTTTCAACCGTCGGAGTTGACTCGCGTCTACACGGCAATGAAGTCGGACCTTTCCAAAAGTAAACACGCGTCCCCTCCACCGAAAAAAAACGTCAAATAGCCCCTTGCGCTTGCGGCTCAATTTTCGGTATAATATATACTCATTTGGAACCAAAGGAGTAGAAAATGGCTAAACGTGACATTCCGCTCGAAAGAGTGCGTAACTTCGGCATTATGGCCCACATCGACGGCGGCAAGACGACGACGTCGGAGCGCATACTTTACTATTCGGGCAAGAACTACAAGATCGGCGAGGTGCATGACGGCGCAGCGACGATGGACTTCATGGTGCAGGAGCAGGAGCGCGGCATCACGATTCAGTCCGCCGCGACGACGGTCATGTGGGGCAACTACCGCCTCGCGCTGATCGACACTCCCGGACACGTGGACTTCACGGCCGAGGTCGAGCGCTCGCTTCGCGTTCTCGACGGAGCCGTCGCGCTGTACTGCGCCGTCGGCGGCGTGCAGCCCCAGTCCGAGCAGGTCTGGCGCCAGTCCGAGAAGTACAAGGTCCCGAAGATCGCGTTCGTCAACAAGATGGACCGCGTGGGCGCCAACTTCTACAACGTGATGGACCAGATGCGCAATCAGCTCGGCGCGAACCCCGTCCCGATGGTTATCCCGATCGGTGCTGCTGACACGTTTGAAGGCGTTATCGACCTCGTCACCATGAAGGCTCTCTACTTCGATATGAAGAGCCTCGGAAAGACGGTTATCGAGAAGGACATCCCCGAGGAGTACCTCGAGAAGGCCCAGGAGTACCGCCAGAAGATGGTTGAGTCCGCCGCCGAGCAGGACGACGCCCTTATGGAGAAGTTCTTCGCAGGCGAGGAGCTCACGGTCCCCGAGATCAAGGCTGCCATCCGCAAGGGTACGCTCGCGCGCTCGATCACGCCGGCCTTCTGCGGCTCCGCGTTCAAGGACAAGGGCGTCCAGCCTCTTCTCGACGCAATCTGCGACTATCTTCCTTCGCCTCTCGACACGGGCGCGGCTGTTTCCGCCGACGATCCCACGCAGAAGCGCGAGGTTTCCGACGACGAGCCGTTCTGCGGTCTTGCGTTCAAGATCATGTCCGACAAGAACATGGGCAAGATCACGTTCGTTCGCGTCTACTCGGGCACGCTGAAGCTCGGTGCGGAGCTCCTCGACTCCACGATCAACCAGGAGCAGCGCATCAGCCGTCTCTTCCGCATGCACGCCAACAAGCAGGAGCCTCTGGACGAGGCGCGCGCCGGTGACATCGTCGCCTGCGTCGGCCTGACCCAGACGCGCACGGGCGACACGCTCTGCGACCCCGAGCACCCGATCACGCTCGAGTCCATTGACTTCCCCGCTCCCGTCATCTCCGTCGCCGTCAAGCCGAAGAGCCGCGGCGACAACGAGAAGCTCGGCGTTGCGCTCCACGCGCTCGCCATGGAAGACCCGACCTTCGTCGTCAGCTTCGACCAGGAGACTTCCGAGACGATCATTGCCGGCATGGGCGAGCTCTATCTCGAGGTCATCGTCGACCGCCTGAAGCGCGAGTTCAACGTCGACTGCGACGTCGGCGCCCCGCAGGTTGCCTACCGCGAGACGATCACGGCCCCTGTAGAGAACGAGTACAAGCACGTCAAGCAGTCCGGCGGCCGCGGTCAGTACGCTCACGTCTGCCTCAAGCTGGCGCCTCAGGAGCCTGGCAAGGGCTTTGAGTTCGTCAACGAGGTCAAGGGCGGCGTCATCCCGACGGAGTACATCCCGGCGGTCGAAAAGGGCGTCAAGAAGGCCCTCGAGGCCGGTCCTCTCGGCGGCTTCCCCGTCGTGGACGTCAAGGCAACGGTGTTCTTCGGCTCCTACCACGAAGTCGACTCGAACGAATTCGCGTTCATCGAGTGCGCTCGCCAGTGCTTCAAGCAGGCCTTCCTCAAGGGCAAGCCGCAGCTTCTCGAGCCGATGATGGACGTCGAGGTCGCGGTTCCCGAGCAGTATATGGGCGCGGCAAACGGCTCCATCAACCAGCGTCGCGGACGCGTCGAGGGCATGGAGGACCGCGCTGGTGTCAAGCTCATCAAGGCCACCGTCCCGCTCGCGGAGATGTTCGGCTACTCGAACGCAATCCGCACGGTTACGCAGGGCCGCGGCGCGTTCACGATGATCTTCAAGCAGTACGAGGCGGTTCCCGCTTCCATCGCGAAGACCGTCATCGAGAAGCGCATCAAGGAAGGCAAGGTCCGTCCTTCCGCCGACTAACAGGTCGACAGTGAAAAAAAAGAGGCGTCCCGCACATGCGGGGCGCCTTTTTGCTTTGGTTTTATTTCGATGATTATGATATAATAATGTAACGAAATGAATCTGCAATGGGCAAAACTGCGTCTCGGGGCGTTTGCAGCCGGTCTGGTGTCCATCGTCTGGGGTTTCCAGGCGATGCTTCTTCAGCACGCGCCGTCCGTGTTCAACGCCCAGGAGGAGGATATGTCCTTCGCCTGGTTTGTCCCGCTGTTCTCCCTGTACGTGGTCTACGCCGACCGTGCCCGCATCCGCAGCGCCGTCCGTGGCCCGTCGTGGGGCGGCCTTGCCGCGATGCTGCCGTTCCTTGCCCTCGGCTTCCTCGGTGCGCGCGGCATACAGGTCCGCTTCGAGATCGTCGCCTTCGCTGGGCTCATGGTCGCCTGGCCGTGGTGCGTCTTTGGGCGCGGCGTGGCCCGTCGCATGCTCTTCCCCGCCTTGTTCCTCCTATTCTGCATCCCGCTTGCGACCTACCTGGACATCGTGACGGTGCACCTGCGCCTGCTTGCGACGACTACCGCCTACGGGCTCCTCAAGGCATTTGGCGTAGGCGTTGTGCGCCAGGGGACAATGCTGGCTACCTCCAACGGCTTTTCCATCGACGTGGCGGCTCCTTGCAGCGGACTGCGCTCGATATTCGCCCTCATGGCGCTTACCGCTGGCTACGCGTACTTCAATCAGCGCGGCGTCGTCCGCCGCCTCGCGCTCTTCGCGTGCTCGGTCCCGATTGCGATAATAGCCAACATAGCGCGAATCATCACCATCTGCGTAGTGGCGGAGTGCGCCAGCTCCGAGTTCGCCCTGGGCTTTTACCACGACTACTCCGGCTACGTCGTCTTCGGCGTCGCCATAGTGCTCATGATCGCCGCGGGCGAGGGGATTACGCGCGTGGCGGACCGCATTGCCCCGTCGCGCGAGGAGGATGCGCCTGGAGCGGCAGAGGAATCCGCCGCCGATGCTTCCGCATCCAGGGCGAAGTCCGCGCTTGTTCCTGTCGTTGCAGGCGTAGCTCTCCTTGCGTGCGCCATGGTCTACCAGGCGGCGACGCCCGAGGTGACGATAGCCGAGCCTCCTCCCTGCGCGCTGACGGAGCTCGACGGCTACGAGTCTGTGGAGCTCGGCGCGAGCGAGGCCGAGCTTGCAACCCTCCCGGGCGACACGCGCATAGAGAAGCGTCGCTACATTTCGGACGACGGGGACTGGTTCCAGGTAACGCTCGTCGTCGGTGGCAAGAGCAAGAGCTCGATCCACCGTCCCGAGCTGTGCCTTCCCGCGCAGGGGCTCCTGATGACCTCTCCGCGCACCGTGGGTGTGGACGGCGTGGACTGGCGCATCATCAACCTCGAGTCGGCGGGCTACGCCACGCATGGCTTTGCGTACACGTTCTTCAACCAGGCGGGCTTCCGCACCTCTAGCCACGCCAGACGCATTTTCCGCGATGTATGGGACCGCTCGGTCCTCAACCGCGTCGACCGCTGGGTCATGGTTACCGTGACCGCCTCGCGCGCCGACGACGCCGTGTTCTCAGGGTTCCTTTCCAAGCTTAAGGGGGTTGTCGAATGCTCCGAATGATACTTGAAAAGGCGATGCCGTTTGCCGTGGCGTTCTTTGGCGCGCTTGCCGCTACGCTGGTGCTCACGCCGATAGTGCGCGAGATCAACCGCTCGCTCGGGATGGTCGACAAGCCGGACCCGCGCCGCATAAACAAGGTGCCGATCCCTCGTGGCGGCGGCATCGCGCTCGTGCTGGGCGTATTTGTCCCGTATTCGGTCTTCGTCCTCGTCTCGGGGCGGCCTGGGCTTCTTGCGAGCGGAGCCCCGCCTTCCGTCTACTGGAAGCTCGTGGCGCTTTCCGCCGCGATTGCCGCGCTTGGCTATGCGGACGACAAGTTCAGCCTCAACCCGAAGGTCAAGCTTGCCGGGCAGATAGTCGTCGCCGCGCTTGCCTGGGCGTGGGCCGGGCTTGGGTTCAGCCGCCTCTGGCCGTCGCTCCCCGCGTGGCTCGACTGCGCGATGACGACGTTCTGGATCATCGGCGCGGTCAACGCATTCAACCTGATCGACGGACTGGACGGACTCGCATCCGGCCTCGCGCTCATCGCCACGCTTGGCATGGCCGGGTCGCTTTTCCTGCTGGAGACGCCGACCTACGCGCTCTTCTACTTTGCGTTCGCTGGCGGGCTCGTGGGCTTCCTCCGCTACAACTACAACCCCGCAAGCGTGTTTCTCGGGGACTCTGGGTCTATGTTCATCGGCTTCACGATAGCGGTCCTTCCGCTCGTGTCGCAGGCGCCAAACTCGTTCCTCGTCTCCGTCGGGGTCCCGCTGCTGGCGATGGGCGTGCCGATCTTCGACACCGCCCTGGCGATACTGCGCCGTTCGATCCGTTCAATCCTCCACACTCGCGACGATTCCGAGAAGGGCAACGGCAAGGTGATGACTGCCGACTCGGACCACATCCACCACAGAATCCTCCGCGCGACGGGCTTCAACCAGCGCAAGGCCGCGTGGATACTCTACGCGGTCGCCGTGTTCTTCGTGGCGACCGGGCTCGTCGGCATGGTGCTTCGCTCGCGCGCGGGCGGACTGTGGCTCTTCGCAGTCGCAGTGGCGTCCGTCGTCGTGTTCAAGGATATGTCGCGCATCGAGCTGTTCGACGCGGGGCGCCTGCTGAACTCGGTGGTCCGCGACAGGGGCACGCGCAACCGCCGCCGCCTCGCGAAGCTGAACGTGCCGCTTCACATCGCGGCGGACGTCGCTGCGCTGATCTCGGTCTGGTTCCTCTGCGCATGGGCGCTGCGCATGCCGCTTTCCCGCGCGATGCTCCGCGTCGGGCTTCCGCTCCAGGTCATCTCGACGTTCCTCTGCCTGGTCCTCTTCGGGACGTACCGCACCGCCTGGTCTCGCGCCATGATATCGAACTACGTCCGGCTCTTCTTCGCGTGCGCGTTCGGCGCGGCGGCTGCGCTGTTCGTCGTCTACTACACCCCCGTCCATTTCCACGGGCACACCAAGGCAATGGCGCTCGCCTACGCGACCTCCAGCTACGTCGGGGTGCTCGTCGTGCGCATCGCGCGCGGAGTCATCCGCGACTTCTTCTACGCGCTCGACTGCACGCGCCTGAAGTCGCGCAAGGACGTCTCGCGCGTGCTCGTCTACGGCGCGGGGCTGCGCTACCGCTCGTTCAGGCGCGAGCTCGTGCGCACGGCGTCCGCGAACAACCGCATAATCGTCGGACTGATCGACGATGACATACTCCTGCGCGGACAGTACATCGGCGGCCTCCAGGTGCTCGGCACGCTCGCGCAGGCACCTGACATAATCAAGGAAGTCAACGCGGACGCGGTTGTCGTCGCCTGCGTTGTCTCCGACGCGTGGATGAAGGTCATACGCGAGATGCTCGCGCCCACAGGGGTGAGGATAACGCAGTTCCGCTTCGTCGAGGAGCAGATCGAGCCCTAGGCTCGGGATGAGGGATTTAAGGAAAACACAAAAGAAGATCGGAGAACAACATGGCATACGGTAAAGAAGAAGTGATGGCGTACCACAAGGGCGGCAAGGTCGCCGTAAGGCTGCCGAGGGAGCTTAAGACGAAGGACGACCTCTGCCTCGCCTACACGCCAGGCGTCGCGCACGCCGTCAAGGCGATCGCGGCGGACCCCGAATCGATATACGACTGCACGGCCAAGCCCAACCTCGTGGCCGTCGTGTCGGACGGCACTGCGATCCTCGGACTCGGAGACCTCGGCGCTGCGGCGTCCATCCCCGTCATGGAGGGCAAGGCGGTCCTCTTCAAGGCGTTCGGCGACGTCGACGCGTGGCCCGTCCCCCTCAACTGCTGCCGCGTCGGCGGCGCGAACACGGGCAAGACCGACCCCAAGCGCGTGATAGAGTTCGTCAAGGCCATCGCGCCGCAGTACGGCGGCGTCAACCTGGAGGACATCGCGTCCCCCGCCTGCTTCGAGATCGAGGATACGCTCGACCGCGAACTTGACATACCCGTCTTCCACGACGACCAGTGGGGCACAGCCGTCATCTCGCTCTCCGGCGTCATGAACTACGCGCGCCTCGCGGGCAAGGGGCTGGACGAGCTCAAGGTCGTCATGAACGGCGCGGGCGCTGCGGGAATCCGCATCTGCGAGATGCTCAAGGCCGCAGGTGTCAAGGACGTCACCATGTGCGACACGAAGGGCACCATCCGCAAGGACCGCACCGACCTCAACGCTTTCAAGGCGCGCCACGCGGTGGAGACCAAGGCGATGACGCTCAAGGAGGCGCTTGTCGGCGCGGATGTCTTCATCGGCGTTTCCGCCGCGAACGTGCTTACGGGCGACGACGTCAGGAAGATGGGCGAGTTCCCCGCCATCTTCGCAATGGCGAACCCCGACCCCGAGATCGCCCCCGCCGAGGTCGCGAAGGCGCTTGCCGACCGCAGGTACGTAATGGTCACGGGACGCAGCGACTACCCCAACCAGATCAACAACGTGCTTGGCTTCCCGTATCTCTTCAGGGGCGCGCTGGATGTCCGCGCCACGACGATCAACAAGGAGATGAAGGTCGCCGCGGCGAACGCGCTCGCCGCCCTTGCGCGCGAGCCCGTGACGCCCGAGGTCGCCGCCCTCTATCCAAACGAGAAGCTTGAGTTCGGCACGGGCTACATCATCCCGAAGCCGTTCGACCGCCGTCTGTTCGTCGAGGTCAGCTACGCGGTCGCCGAGGCTGCCGTCAAGACGGGCGTCGCGAGGCTCAAGGTCGACCTCGCAGAGTACCGCAGGGACCTTGAGCGCCGCAACGCCGAGAGGGTATGATGACTGCCATGGATAGGATAGTGTATTTCGACAACAACGCCACGACGCGCGTCGCGCCGGAGGTGCGCGAGGCGATGATGCCGTTCTTCGGCGAGCTCTACGGCAACCCGAGCTCGATGCACGCGTTCGGAGGCGAGGTCGCGAAGCACCTCTCCAGGGCGCGCGAGGAGGTGGCTGCGTTCCTGAACTGCTCGCCCGAAGAGGTCCTTTTCACGTCCTGCGCTACGGAGTCCGACAACTCTGCGATACGTGGTACGGCGGAGTTCTACGGACGCGACACGAAGGTCATAACGACGAAGGTCGAGCATCCCGCCGTCCTCCAGCCCTGCCGCCGCCTGAAGGCGCTTGGGTACGACGTGGTCGAGCTTCCCGTGAACGGCATCGGCCACATCGACCTCGACCAGCTGCGCGACGAGCTCAAGGGCACGAAGAACGCCCTTGTCTCCGTCATGTGGGCGAACAACGAGACGGGCGTCGTCTCACCGATACGCGAGATCGCGGAGATCTGCAAGGAGTACGGCGCGACAATCCATACGGACGCCGTCCAGGTCGCGGGGAAGATACCCGTCGACGTGCAGAAGGTGCCTGTCGACATGCTTTCGATGTCTGGACACAAGTTCCACGCCCCGAAGGGGATCGGCATCTTCTACGTCCGCAGGGGCACGAAGGTCAAGCCGTTCATGCTGGGCGGACACCAGGAGTCGGGTCGTCGCGCCGGAACGGAGAACGTCCCGTACATCGTGGGCCTTGCCAAGGCGTGCGAACTGGCGCGCAGCGGCATGGCCGCGGAGGCTGTCCAGCTGACGCGCCTGCGCGACAAGCTTGAGGCCGGGCTGCTGGCGACGTGTCCGAACACGATCGTCAACGGGGACAGGGCGAACAGGCTGCCGAACACGCTGAACCTCAGCTTCGAGTACATAGAGGGTGAGGCGATAGCGTACCATCTCTCGGACCTCGGGATATGCATTTCGACGGGATCCGCGTGCGCGTCGGGCTCGCTGGACCCGAGCCACGTCATCCGCGCGATGGGCGTACCGTTCATTGCGGTGCACGGATCGGTCCGCTTCTCCCTTTCGCGCTACAACACGGAGGAGGAAGTCGACTACGTCCTTGAGGAAATGCCCAAGGTCGTGAAGAAGCTGCGCGACCTATCTCCGTTCGGACCGGACTCAGACCCTACCACGTTCCAGTGAGGAGCCAAGAGATGAGAAAGACGATTGCGCTTGCGCTGTTTGCGCTTCTGGCCTTTGCCGGCTGCCGCCGGGAGGACATACGGGAGTTCGACGTGGAGATACCGGGGCTTGAGCGGTCCATGGAGGGCGCGGTCAAGTCGGCGTTCTTCATCCCCGATCCCCGCGGGGGTTCGAGGGCTGGCCGTTGGTACGACGGCGTCTATGTTGACGAGCTCAAGTTCGACTACGACAGGCACCTCGTGCGCGTGCGCTACGATTCGATGAAGATCGCGCAGACGAACATCAGGATGCTCATCGAGTCGAAGGGACTCAAGGTCGTCTACCCCGAGAACACCACCGGCCGCGCCGGCAAGTAACGCAGACGCCTAGCTGATTGCGGCGTGAACTGCGAAGCGATTGAGACGTGAAGTGTCGTCGCATATTTGTGCTGCGCTGCTGATTTAGTTGCAATTGTTAAACTGCATCTATAAACATTGGCGCGGCTCACGATCCGCCGATGGCAGCTGACGCAATCCGGCGACACCGTCCGCTTGACCTAGAGGACGTGAAGACCGACATTGAGAGACAAACAGCATTGGAGATTCCATGAAACGTAATGAAACAATTCCTGCACACAAGATATTGTTCCTGTGCCACGGGAACATCTGCCGCTCGCCGATGGCGGAGTTCGTGATGAAGGAGCTTCTGAGAAGGGCGGGGCGTGACGACATCGAGGTCGAGTCCGCCGCGCTGCACACAG
Source organism: Lentisphaerota bacterium (assembly GCA_015061665.1). Classification (GTDB taxonomy): domain Bacteria; phylum Verrucomicrobiota; class Kiritimatiellia; order RFP12; family UBA1067; genus UBA1067. The sequence goes on along the minus strand of SUWC01000061.1, from coordinate 6,697 downwards.
ACGAGATCGGCAACGACATCCACTATGGCACCCGAAGGAAACTACAGGCAGAGGGCATCCCGTTCGCGCCGCGTCGTGCATGGCTACTGAATGCCGCGAAGGCGAGGGAATACGACCTCCTCATCGGGATGGACGACTACAACATGGCCGATCTCCGGCGTCTCGTATTCCCCGAGGATGCGGGGAGGATCAGGAAACTGCTATCGTTCGCCGGCTCCGAACGCGACATCGCCGACCCGTGGTACACCGGCAACTTCGACGAGACATACGCAGACGTCCTTGAAGGCTGCACTGCGCTTCTGAAGAGCCTGTAATCGCGCCCTGCGGCGGCATACGATGAAATGACATGAAGACCAATTACCATACTCACACGACATGGTGCGACGGAAAGAATTCGCCGGAGACAGTGGTGCTTGCGGCGATCGAGAAAGGGTTCGACGCCATCGGATTTTCGTCACACGCCATGTTGCCCGAAGCCGACACGTCTTGGGTGCTGACGCCCGAAAAGGCGCCGCGCTATGCGGCGGAGATCCGCGCCCTCGCGAAGAAGTACGAGGGACGTATCCGCATACTGTGCGGCGTTGAGGCGGACTACGTGCCGGGCGGTGCAACGCCTGACCGGCGCGCGTACGCCGCCATCTCGCCCGACTACATCATCGGGTCCGTCCATTTCGTCGTCGCACCAGACGGCGCGCGCGTGTGCGTGGACAAATCGCCCGAGTCGCTTGAGGACGGCATTCGCCGTCATTTCGGCGGCGATGCCGAGGCGTATCTGCACGCCTACTTCGCGCAGTTGCGCGAAATGCTTCTCTCGTGCGACTTCGATGTCGTCGGGCATCTGGACCTTGTGCGCAAGTTCAACACGCGCCATCCGTACTTCGACGAAACAGCTCCGTGGTATCTCGACGAACTCGACCGGACGGCGGACGCCGTGTCGGCGAGCGGGAAGATCGCCGAAGTCAACACGGGGGCGATTTCGCGCGGCTGGCTTGACGACGCCTATCCGTCCGCCGCCTTCCGCGACCGGCTGCGTGCGCGCGGCGTGAAGTTCATCTTGAGCGCGGACGCCCATGCCGCAGATGCCATCGACTGCGCTTTCGACCGATTCGGCGACTGCGAGGTGTTCCTGCCGTCCCCCCTTGCTCCAGGGCGTATGCGCGAGTGACAAGTACGTTGGTGACGAGAATGAAATATAACGCAGTCAGCGAGGCTAAGTTCAGCGTTGGGGGCGTCACGCGCTTCTACATGCCCCTGTTGCTGCAGGGGTTCTCGCAGTCGCTCGCGTATCCGCTCGTCGCCGGGATCGTCACGCACGGGAAGCTGGGAGTGGACGCGCTTACGGCCTTCAGCCAGGGGCAGATGGTCATGTTCATGATCGGCGCGATCGGCGGCGGACTCGTCACCACCGGCCTTGTCTTCGCAAAGACGTGGATGGGCTACGTCGCATTCAAGCGGCTCAACGCGCTTATGATGACGGCGCTGCTGGCGGTCCAGTGCGTCGTCGCGATGCCGCCGTTTTCGGACTGGATTTTCTCCGGGCTCTTCAACCTCTCTCCCGAGCTGTCCCGCATAGCGTCGCGCACGCTTCTCCTGGGCGTTCTGATGAACGGATTCTTCTTCCTCCGCAACGTCCCGATGGTCGTCCTCTTCAACAACCTTGAAAGCGCAAAGGCAAACTATGCGACGATCATTCGCCTTGCCGTGACCTTTGCGCTCGCAGTTGCATTCCCGCGGATGGGCCTGGTGGGTCCTTGGTGGGGACTCGCGGCGCTGACCTTCGGCGTCGGCGTGGAGCTTGCCGCGACCTGGCTCTTTGCGCGGCCCTATGTCGCGCGGCTTCCGAACAGGTCGCAGGCCGGGGAAGCGAAGTCGCTCCCGAGCATCCCGCGCCTTACCCTCGAGCAGTTCCGCTTCACGCTTCCGCTTTCGCTCGGCGGCTTCCTGCTGATGCTCTCGCCCGTCGCGATCGCCGCATTCGTCGGAAGGACGGTCGATCCGAAGGACATGCTCGCAATCCACTACGTCACCCTCGGCGTCGCGAACCCGGTGGCGTTTGCCGCGCTGCGCATGCAGACGGTGGCGATCAAGTTTCCGCCGGAGTACGCCGGCGACAGGCGCCTTCTTGCGTATGCCGTCGCCGCGGGGCTTCTCCTCGGCGTCGTTCCTCTTGCGTTCTCCACTCCGCTCATCGGCGGATGGTACTTCGGCACATACCAGAACGTCCCGCCGCGCATCATCGGAACGGCGCGACTTGCCGTCGGACTCTACTCGCTCATCGCCGTCGTGCAGGCGGTGCGCGCCCGCGTCGAGGGCCTTGCTGCGCTTGCGAAGCGTCCGAAGGCCATCATGGCCGGGCAGATCGCCTACACGGCGTCGCTATTCGCCGTCTGCTCCATCCTCCTCCCGCTCGGAGTCCCCGGCTGGGCGATGGCCGTCACGGCGATCTTCGTCGCCCCGATCTGCGTCACCGCGACAATCTACGCCGCGCTTGCGCTCCGCGGCGGGAAATGACGCTCAGTGCGCTAGGCACAGGGGTGATTGCAATCTTCCTCCTTTGGAAGAAAAAACAGGAAAAAAGTCCGCCGCCGTCGCATAAACGCCGAAAATTTGGTATAATCCATCCATAATTCAGTCAACAAACAAGCATTGCAAAGGAGCAAAAAGACAATGAAGAAGCTTACGACACTCGCGCTCGCGGCGTTCGCAGCCGCCGCGGCTTTCGCTGAAGGCGGAAACCTCCGCTACTCCATCATGGTCAACAAGTTCGAGAACAAGGCCAACTGGCGCGGACAGTGGGAGCTCGGCGACGCGTGGGGCACGATTCTCACCGACCAGCTTGTCCAGAGCGGCAAGTTCATCGTCCTCGGCGAGGCAGACATGCGCGGCGCAGCGATGCAGGAACAGGACCTCGCGGCGTCCGGACGCACCGCCGGCGGCAAGAAGGCTCCCCAGATGGGACGCATGACGCCCGCCCAGCTGCTCGTCAAGGGCGCGATCACCCACGTGCAGGAGACGAAGGGCGGCAGCGGAGGCTTCTCGCTCGGAAAGGGCATCCTCAGCGGCGTGTCCATCGGCGGCAGCGCCGGCGGCGCGGAGATCAACATCACGATCTACATCTGCGACTCTGCGACCGGACAGGTCAAGGCTTCCAAGAGCGTGATCGGCAAGAGCGGAAAGCGCGGCATCGGTCTCGGCTACCACGGCAACAAGCTCGGCGGCCTAACCGGCGACCTTGCGGGCTTCGAGAAGGACAACATGGGCCAGGCCTGCACCGATGCAGTCGCCCAGGCCGTCGAATTCCTCATCGCCCAGCTCGAGACGATTCCGTGGGAGGGCTCCGTCTCTCTCGTCAAGCCCGACAAGCTCCTCATCAACCGCGGCTCGCGCGAAGGCGTCGCGGTCGGCATGAAGTTTGACATCGGCAAGGTTGAGGAGATCGTCGACGAGGATACCGGAGAGGTGCTCGACAGCGAGATGACCAAAATCGGCACTGTCGTCGTCACCGAGGTGAAGGAGAAGATCTCCTACACGACTCCGCTCGAAGGCGCCGAGAAGGGTATGGGCGTCCATCCCGCTAAGTAGTGCCGAAGCGCATACAATTTGCGCGAACAAAGGGGCCGGCATCCGCCGCTCCTTTTTTTCATGCCCTGAAAAATTTCCGCACCCCCGTTGACAAGTCCACCCGATTTATGATAAAGTAATCGTGTGATTACGATAAAAGGAGATTTTGACATGACTTCAAAAGCGTCGAGAGAGGGCACGAGCCGCGTCCGAAAGGCACGGCAGGACGGCGTGGAGACGCGCGAGGCGATACTCGCCGCGGCCGAGGCTGAGTTCGCCGAAAAGGGCTTTGAACTCGCCTCGGCTCGCGAGATATGCCGCCGCGCGAGGGCGAACTCGGCTCTTATGAACCGCTACTTCGGCTCGAAGGAGGCACTCTACCGCCTCGTCGCGAAGCGGCTCTTCGGCGACCTCGGCGCGCCGCTCGCGAGGCTCCACGAGAAGGCGGTCGACGAAAAGTCGTGGCGCGCGGCCGTGAGCGAGTGGGTGGACGACATGCTCTTCATGACGCTTCCGACCGAAAAGGCGCAGAAGCTCTGCGCAGGGCTCTTCCGCCACGAGGTGACGAGCCCGACGAAGTTTCACGCCGAGTTCAAGGAGTCGTTCGGGCGTCCGGTCTACGAGGGGCTCAAGAAGCTCCTTGCGATGAAGGTGAAGGACGACGAGCAGCTCGACCTCTGGGCGTCGTCCATCTGGGCGCAGGTCTCGGTATACGCGCTTGCCGACCGGAAGTGGCACGACTCCTTCCGCCCCGAAGGTCTCGACAACCGCGCCTGGGCCGAGAAGGTTCGCGACCACATCTGCGAACAGGTATTTTTAGCCGCAAAGAACGCAAAGGGCACAAAGGAGGCGAAATGAAGAACAATTCTTTTCTGCCGCTTTACGTCACCAACTTCTTCGGAACGCTGAACGACAACTTCCTGAAGATGCTCGCGAGCTTCACCGTCACAGACTGGCTTCCCGACGAGCGCGTCAAGTCTATCGCGATGGGCGTGACGGCCGGGGCGCTTGTGCTGCCCTACATCCTCTGTTCTCCGCTTGCCGACCGGCTGACCGCTGTGTGGCCGAAGCGCCGCATCGTGAGGTATGCGAAGTGGGCGGAGCTCCCGATCATGGCCGTCGCCATCGCGGGCTTCGCGCTCCACTCGCCGTGGCTCGTCATCGGCGCGGTGCTGCTGATGGGGCTTCAGAGCTCGCTCTACTCGCCGGCGAAATACGCGCTCGTGCGCGACATCGGCGGCGAAGGGCGCATCTCCACCGGCATGGGCGGCATGGAGGGCGTGTCGTTTCTCGGCGTTCTGATGGGCACGGTGGCGGCAAGCGTGGCGTCGGACCGCCTTGGCCCGGCGGCGCGGTATGCGTGCCTTGTCGCATTTGCCGCGCTCGGCCTCGCGGCGAGCTACACCGTTCGCGCGAAGGAGGAGCTTAATCGCGCACTTCACGCTGTGAACCCGATACGCTACATCGCCCGCGCCTACCGCATGTCCGGACGCTACGACGGACTCAACGCCGTCATTTTCACACTCTCCGTCTTCTGGTGGGGCGCGGCGATGCTCCAGATGGGGCTTATCGTCTACGGCAAGTCGAAAGTCGGGCTAAACTTGAGCGACACCGGCACGGGGGTGCTCCTTTGCGGCGCTGCCGTTGGCATCGTCACCGGACAGGTCATCGCCGGCTTTGTCGACAAACGGCGCTTCCTTCTCGGCGCGACGCTCTTGACCGGCTGGATCGCCGCGGCGCTTTTTGTGGTTCTCTACTTCGCGCCGCTTTCGCCTGTGGGGTTCGGTGTTGTGCTGGGGCTTCTCGCGTTTGACCTCGGATTCTTCAAACTTCCGTTTGACGCCGAGATTCAGAAGGTCGTGAAGGGACCGAAGCTCAACACGATGCTCGCCTACTTCAACCAGGTGTCGTTTCTCTTCATGCTCGCGGCGAGCGGATGCTACGCGCTCGTGAGCTGGGCGTTCGGTCCGAAGGCGTTTCTGCTGCTGCTCGCGATTGCTTTTCTCGTCGCTCCATTCATGTTTGTCTTCTGCTACCGCTCGGTTCTCCTCTGCGTTGGCCGTTGGGTCTTCGCAAGGCGGTACCGGGTCGAGGTCGAGGATAAGACAGGATTAACAGGATTGACAGGATTAAGAGCTGGGGGAGCCCCCCAGACCCCGGAAAATCTTGTTAATCATGTAAATCCTGTCAAGAAAACACCGCTTCTCGTTCTCCCCAACCACCCGGCGATGGTGGATCCCATGCTCGTCGGGGTGACGTTCTGGAAGACGCCGCTGAAGCCGCTTTCGGACGAACTCTTCTTCCACACCGGCATCGTCGCACCGCGCGTTCTGAAGACGCTTGGCGCGGTGGCTGTTCCCGACCTTCGCAAGCACCGCACGGCGAAGGGCGCGACGATCGCCCGCGGCCTTGGCGACATCGTGAAGTCGACGCTTGAAGACGGTGGGAACGTCATCTTCTATCCCTCGGGACACATCCAGACCGAGAGCGAGCACGAAGATATCGGCACGCGCCAGCTTGCGTACAACATGTGCGGCGATCTGCCCGCCGGCGTGCGTGTCATCGGCGTTCGGACGCGCGGACTCTGGGGCTCGATCTGGTCGCGCAAAGGGCGCAAGACTTCGCCCTCGTTCGTGCCGACTTTCATCAAGAGCGTATTCCTGTGGTTCTTCTGGTCCCCGTTTGTCCCGCGTCGCCGCGTGACGATGCACATCGAGGATATGACGGACCGCGTCAAGGAATGGTCTCGGGGCACGCGCCTCGACTTCAACCGAAAGCTTGAGGAGTGGTATAACGATAAGTAGAATCATTTAGAACATGGGAGGTGCTATATGAATAAAACAACTATTATGGTAGTTCTGCTTGTAAGCCTGTTGCTCTCAGGTTGTTGTACGAGTATGGCTATGCACGAAAAGAAGTATTGGGCTTTGCCAGTTGCCGTGCCAGCGGATGCTGTATTGCTTCCAGGTGAGTTGGGTTTGTTATATCTATTTCGCGACATGGCCGGGGTGAAATAAGACAGGATTAACAAGATTAACAGGATTGAGAAAGGTGTGAGCATGAAATTCGGCACAAAGGAGCGGTTTGCGGGCGTGCTGGTGATGGGATGCGCAATGTCGCTGATAAGCGCTTTGTT
>SUWC01000177.1 GCA_015061665.1 Lentisphaerota bacterium | reverse complement strand
CGCCTACGACAGGCGGCGAGTTCTTCTGCCAGCCGTCGTCCATAACCACATACGGACGCACCTTCAGTCCGTCGCACAGCGAGACGATCGCCGCCGCATCCTCGAGGAAGTTCGTCGCCGTGTTCTTCCCGTAGGCGCAGTACCAGTCGTTATACCCGTAGACCGGCTCCTTCGGAAGCTTCGGGTTCGGACACATCATACGGCAGAACCGCCGCCCGAACTGCCACGGCGTCTCGCCGTCCTTCGATTTGGCGCGGACGATTTTGCAGGCCTTCAGCGTCCGTCCGTTCAATCTCACGGGCCTTCCCCCCGCCCGCACGTCCAAAACCAGCGTTACGCCCTTCGCCGAGATCTCCCAGCAGCACATCGCCCTGGGTCCTGTCTCCACGCCAAAACCTTGCACCTTCCCGCCCTTCTCAGCGAGAAAGTACCACGGCGAGTAGATCGTCTTGTCGCCAAGCGTCTGCCATTCCAAATCGCCATAGCTCCGTTCCCAGGCGTCGTTCAGCACCTTCGCTTCCGGCGTGAGCGTTTCCCCCATCTTCAGCCGGACGAACGAAACCGCGCCTGTGGAAGTTACCGTCACGACATCCTGCGAAACACGCACGTCGGCACAGCCGTCAACGGAAATGTCTGCCGCCGATTTGCCGAAGAGATGCATGGCTACGCACAGCGCCACCGAAAGACTTGTTGCCAATTTGCTGTAGAGCCGAGACCCGTGCCTCGGCGTTGCCGCGCACCTGCTTGCGCACCCTTCGGGTTGCCTTCGGCAAGGTCTCCTCCGAAGCGAAGCTTCTGCGGTGCATGATGCGGCTTCCACCTCGTCAAACCGGACGTGCGGATTTCCCGCATCCGGCTTTCCCCCCAGAGCTGCGTTCGTCATAGCTTGGCGCATCGTATCATCCTTTGCTGCTTTGTTTCAAGGCAATTCCAAAACCCCGCATTCATGACGCCTGCGAGCCAGGCCGCGCGGCCTGATGCGTACCCGCAGACTACCTTGCTTTCGCAGTGCATTATATCAAGGGAAAGTCCGGAAAGACAAACTTCGCTATGTCATTTCTCGCAACAGTTTTTGTGTTGGACGTGCGCATAGACAAAGCGCATGCAGTTATGATATGATGCACCCCGCCGCATCACCGGTCAATACACATTTCCGGCTCTGACGAAAATTCCAGTCCGGCGACTTCGCGCGGATGGCTCTCCAATGTAACAGGCACGAATGTTGACACCCAGAAATACCCCCACTCGTCGCCGACTGACTTCGGCACGGTCAGCTTGACGTGGTTCCAGCCGGCCTTCAGCGAGATTTCAGTCGGAGGGCGCATGAAGTACTCCTCGTTCGTGAACGGAGTTTCGGCAATGTTGTCGCTCGTAGGCTCCTCCGGATGGGTCATGATGTGTTTAAGCCCCGGATGAATCCACGCGGGCGCGGGTACGGCAACGCCGTTCACCTCGACCTTCGTGCCCGGAGACCTCCCCCATTCGTCCTTCTCCGGAAGTCCGTGTCTGCGCCCGCCAGAACGTCCGAACATCGTAAAGCCGATCCATGCGCCGACCGTCTGGTCTCTCGGCGACTTGATCCACGTCTCGACATACGCCACGCCCTGGGTCTCCATGAGGTACGAGTTCGCCCGGTCGAGAGCGTGCCGACCGCAATCGGAAATCATCACAGTGGCCTGGGCGACGTCTTTCGCGACGACACGGCCTTCCGAATCCGTGATGCGGAACCTGAGCGGCGTCTGTCTGACGTATGCAAACGGCAGCCCCAGCGGGCGAACGACCTTGTCGCGATTGGCGACAATCGCATTCTCGAAAGCGACAGCCTCGGCAAAAGCCGGAGTCCCGGGGGCGGGCAGCTTGACAAGATATTCGGGCCGGTCCTTTTCCCGGCCGTTCCAAAGACAGTCCGAATACGCGACAATGGCCGACGCGAACGAGCAGTTCGTCCATATCCGCGACGTGTCTTCGCCAAGGAAATCGTCATGCCAGGAGCAGATGACCGCGCCAAGCATGTTCTCCGCGGGGATGTCGTAGCGCATCGGCTTGGAAAATACCGCCGTATTGAGAAATGTCAACGGATCCTTGCTTCCGAAATATCCCCTTACCGTATCGAAAATCAATTCGTCTTTCTCGGCTTTGTAGCCGTCATTCCAGACCATGCGCGCCGGACGCGAACCGTCGGGAAGGAGGAACTGCTTGCCCGGAGTCCAGGCGACAGGAATGCGTCCGTTGCGGCGAACCGTCTCCGCCCAATGCGGGCAGCAGGAATCGGGAACCATCTCGTAAGGCGTCCTCGCCTCGTCTGTCCCAAGATGGACAAACGGCATGTCCTCTGCGGAGGCCAGCGAGCAGAGTTCGTCCAGAAGGTCTGCGACGATTCCCTTCACCTGCGGTTCTGCCATGTGCGTGATGCCAAGTCCGCGGCGAAAGGCGAGCGTATGCCCAGGGACATCCAGCTCGGGCATGACCGTTATGCCCCGCGCCTTCGCGTATGCGACTACTTCCTT
>SUWC01000060.1 GCA_015061665.1 Lentisphaerota bacterium | reverse complement strand
GATGACCTCGGAAAGCGTCAGGTAGCCGCCCTGGTAAAGCAAGGCAGGAAGCGGCATCGTCTCCGCTTCGCAAACGTCGAGCTGCGTGCGCGTGACGGCAAGTCCGTTTAGGTCCGCAGGAATCTCGTCCGCGGCCTTGATGCGGTTGACGATGATCGTGGCGTGGCCAGTCGACTCCCAGTAGTTCTTCAGCTTGCCCGATTCCAGGGCACTGCCGAGGGACACCGGATTGCAGACCTTCGCCTCTGAATCGGGCGAAAACCTATACCCGTCGTACCAAGAGAGAAGCGCCTTCTTCGCCGCCGCGAAGTCCATGCCGTTCCGCGCGGCGAACACCTCGACGTTCTCGCGCAGGGGACCGTCCAGCTCCTCCGGCGTGTAGCCGAGCAATGTGGCGAAGCGCGGGTCCATCGTGCGGTCCTTGAGGTGGTTTAGCCCAGAGAAGATCGAAAGCTTCGTGAGCTTCGTCACGCCAGTCATCATGAGAAAGCGAATCGAACCGGAGTTGACCTTCAGCTTCTCGTAGAAGTCGTGGAGGTCCGAGCGCACCTTCTTGAGCGTCTCGAGGTCATCGAGGAACTTCGCGACAGGCTCGTCGTATTCGTCTATGAGGACTACTATCTTCTTCGTAGGGGATTTCTCTGCGGCAAAAGCGAGGAACGAGTCGAAGTTGGACGCTATGGTGTTTTCTTTGTCGTATGCGCAGCCACACCCGGCGCAAAGCTTTTCCACAAGGCCGCGCAGAGCCATGCGGAACTCCTCGTACGTACCGCCGTTGGCGCTGGACATCGTGAAGCTGTACACAGGCGTTGGCCGCTCCCACCCCTCCCACGGAAGCGCATCGATGGCAAGGCCCTTGAAAAGGTCGCGGCGTCCCTCGAACATCGCCTTCAGTGTGGAGAGCATGAGCGACTTGCCGAAGCGACGCGGACGCGAGATGAAGAGCTGCTGATCTGCGTCCGATGCAAGGTCAAATAGCATCCTCGTCTTGTCGATGTACTTTCCCTTTCCTCCGAGTATAAGCTCAGGGAAGTCGAACAATCCCGTGGTGGGCACCTTAATCTTCTTTTCGCAAGGCTCCATGCCAATATTATATCATATTTGGGGAACGGGGAATGGGGAACGGGAAGAGGGAAGACGTCAATTACACATTTCCGCTATTCCACAATTACACAATCCCACAATCCCATATGGGCGCTGACGCGCGACCACGAATTTTGGCTCTTCGTAAACAACTCTCCTACCATCCCATGTTCCGTCGCGGGATTCGCCTGCGCCGAAGGCGTCAGGTTGGCCGACGAGCGAAGCGAGGAGCTTTGCGAAGCAAAGTCGCAAGAGCCCGAGCGACGCAACCCCCTGCAAGTTTAGCCGTTCTTTCGACTGATCCACGTCATTATTCCTGCTTGACCGCAAATGCTTGACTCACTGGCGAGAAGCCGGTTATGGACAGGGGAGGACCACGCACGGCCACGCACCATGCGGCGCAAGCGAGACGCAACGACTAGCGACGGACGCACTGGCGGAGCAGGTCGGACGCCTCCGGCTCGCGTCCAACGCGGCAAGGCGCGAGCATGGCAAGGACGCGCGGCGGCATGGCGCAAGCCACGTCGTCGCGCGACGAAGCCAGGTGACGCGGATTGCCGATGATGGGCGCGGGAGGAGGCGGACGGCGCTGCGGGGCCGGGGCGTCCGGCGCGAAGGCGTCGCGGCGAGCGCTTTGGGCAGCTCGCGAGGTGGGCGTATGGCAGCTCGGCAGGTGGGCATAGGGCAGCTTGCAAGGTGGGCATAAGGCAGCTCGCGAGGTGAAATCGGAGGATGCGAACATTTCAACTGCCTCGTTCCAATCTGCGAGGCTGGTGAAAACTTCTTCCGAGGCGCGTCAAATCGGGCGATTTGGGGATAGTCGTTAGTCGCTAGTCGGGTGGTCGCGGGGTCCATGCGTATCTCTTAGCCTTCAAGGGACCGTAAACCCGTTGACGCCGGCGCATACCGCATCCATGCAGCACCACGACAGCAGCTGCGAGAATCCGCCGCCCGTCGGCACTTCAAGCGATCCGTCTATTCGGTATATTCCCGCAGGAGCGTAGACCGTGCCGCCCTTGGCTGCGCCAGCCTCGGCAAGCGCCCGACGGCGCACCGGATACACCGTGCGCCGTCCACAGGACTTGACTGTTCTATGCTTTCCTAAGCAGCGGAAGACTGCGGTCAGAGCTCCTTGATCTTGAGGTTGCAGAACGACACCGTCGAGTCGCTGTGGTCCTGGAGGAGGATGCGGCCTTCGGGGATCTCGCCCCAGTCCTGCGGCTTTCCGGACGCGTCAACGCCCCAGTCCGCGTACTTGGACGCCTTGACCGCGGCCTTGAACGCGGGAGTGCCGCGGTCGTACTCGAGCACCTTCTGTCCGTTGAGCCAGTGCTCGACATGCGGGCCCTTCGCGACGATCATGCCGCTGTTCCACTCGCCGGGCCCCTTGAGGATTCCGTCGGCGTGCGCGGAGATGACGTCGTAGAGCGACGCGGACTTGCGGTTGCCGTCCTTGCCCTTGTCGGAGTCGGGGTGTCCGTTCTCGAGGATCTGGTACTCCTCGCACGTCGCCTTGTTGAGCTTCTCGTCGTAGAAGTACTTCACGCCCGAGTTTGCGCTGTCAGTGAGGCGGAAGTCGAACTTGAACGCGAAGTCGCGGTACTTCTTCACGGTGACTATGTCTCCGCCGCCGCCGAGCTTCTGGTCCTCGGGCGGAAGCGGGAACCACTTGCCGTCCGCGATTCCGTTGACGGGACGCATCGTGAGCGTGCCGTCCTTGATGACCCATCCCTTGGAAGGCGCCTCCTTGCAGCCGCTCTTGACGGCGAGCCAGCCGTCGAACGTCTTGCCGTCCCACGCGAGCTTCCAGCCGTCGGACTTCTCCGCGTCCGTGAGCGTGTTCGCCCCCTCTGGCGCGGGCTTCATCTTCGCCTTCGCCTTGATCGCGTCGCAGAGTCCGCGCTCGTAGGCGATGCACTCGATCACCGCATCCTCGTTGTCCTGGAAGTCGCGCTCGTACTCAAGGGAGCAGACCCCCTCGTAGCCGATGTCGGCGAACGCCTTGAACACCTTGGCGAGGTCGATCTTGCCGCGCGGCAGGGGGACGGACGCTCCGTCGGGCTTGCCGATCTCGAAGTTCTTGATGTGCGCGTCGTAGATGCGCTCGCCGTACTTCCTGATCGTCTCCGCCGGATCCTTCGCGCACGCATACTCCCAGCCGACGTCGATGCAGAAGCCGACGCGCGGATCAAGGTCCTTGACGAGGTTCCATCCGTATTCCACGTCGGGATACATGTTGGGCGACGACGGGCCGTGGTTGTGGATCGCGTAGCGTATGTCGAACTCCTTCACGAGCCTGTCGACCTCCTCGAGCAGCGCGCGCGACCCGCGGCGCTTGTTCCAGGAATCCTTTTCGTCCGTGGGCTCGTAGGGAACGCCGACGACAACCTTGACTCCAAGTCGCTTCGCGAACTCAAAGCGTCCGCGCAGATTCGAGGCGTCCTTGTCGTAGATTGGGCCTATCGCGTACGGAGTCACGCCGAACGACGCGCACTTCGCCTTGAACGCGGCGATCTCGTCGTCCGTCGCGCTGAACGGAAGGTGGAAGTCCTTTACGCAGAGGTAGTGGACATCCGCCTTCTTCATGATCGCGAGTGTGTCGTCGAGCGTACGCTTGTTGAAAGTGTACCCCGCGACGCCGATCTTGAACGGAACGGCGGCAAACGCCCCCAGCGAGGCGACTGCCGTTGCTGCAAGCAATATCTTCTTCATGGTCATCTCACTTTACACATTACACTTTACATTTTACACTCTATAGAACTCCTCCCAGCCCTTGCGGGGAGTGCCCTTCGAGCCCTTGAGAAGCGCGTTCGCCTCCTCGTCGCCGACGATGGTCTTTGAGGCGGGGTCGAAGCGGAACGAACGGTTCAGGCGCTGGGCGATGCATCCGAGGCAGAACACCTGCGAGAGAGGAGCCGCAACGGAGAACGGCGAGCGCGTCTCTTCGCGTCCGAGGACGGCGAGGAGGAAGTTGGCGTAGTGGTTGGAGCCGGGGCGCGGGAACGACGGCGCCTTGACGTCCGAACCGCACTGCATCAGCGGCGAGCCGTGGGAGCCGCCCTGCCAGGCCGTGCCGTCGGAAAGGTAGAAGAACTTTCCGGGGACGAGGTTCTTCGCGGCGTCCGCGGCCGTCGAGCCCTTCGCAGCGGGGATGTCGGGGTTCCAGCCCTGCGGACGGTACCCCTCGGGCAGGGCGGGCTTGTTCTTCACGCCTTCGTACCAGTCGAGGTCGATGGCGGGGCGCTTTCCGGCCGCGGGGAAGCGGAACGTTAGGGTATCCTGCATCGGGAAAACGTAGGCGTTCCATCCCTGGACGTCGCGTATCTGGACTTCGGTAGGGAGCCCGAGGTTGAAGAAGCGGTGCATCGTATCCATTGTATGTGCGCCCCAGTCGCCAAGGCAGCCGTTGCCGAAGTCGTACCAGCTGCGCCACTCGCCCTGGTCGAAGTCCTTCGAGTAGTCGTGGAAGGAGGCCGTGGCGAGCCAGGAGTCCCAGTCGAGGCCCTTGGGCATTTCCTGCGCGGCGGGGAAGGACGAGACCTTGCCGTTCCACTTGTGCCAGCGGCGCGGGTTGTTCATGTGGGCGACGAGCTTCGTGAGCTTCGAGACATCGATAACGCCCGTCTCGACGTAGTGCTTGAACTGGTGGTAGTTCTCGCCGGAATGCCCCTGGTTGCCCATCTGCGTGACGACTCCGTACTTCTTCTCGGCGGCCATGAGAAGCTCGCACTCCTCGAACGTGTGCGCGAGGGGCTTCTCGCAGAAGACGGCGAGTCCGCGCTTCATGGCGGCCATCAGCGCGGGGAAGTGGGAGTGGTCCGGCGTCATCACGGCGACGGCGTCGATCTTGCCGTCCATCGCGTCGAGCATCTTGCGGAAATCCGTGAAGCGCGGCGCGTCGGGGTAGCGCTTCAGCGCGGCCGCGCACTGCCCGCCGTCGAGATCCGTGTCGCAGAGCGCGACGATCTGCGCAAGACCTGTCTTCTCGAACTCCTGGATGTCGTTCCACGCCTGCTGGCCAATGCCCACGCACGCCAGGCGAACCTTGTCGCCCTTCGCGAAAGCTGCGATGCCGGGGAAGGACGTGACGGCACCCGCCGCCAGCGCTGCCTTCAGAAAGGACCTTCTGCTGATATCCATTGTTGATGCTCCTTTTTGTTGTTATGAACTGCTTTCCGAAGAAATTATGGTGTTATTTTACCATAAATTCCCAAACGACGATATGACCCAAGTGGGGTATCCATCTCGGCCGTCACAACGCAATATTTGCGCAATATTCATCGTGAAAATTGCGCAATGGACGGGGACGACCGCCCTCCACGGGGAGCGTCAGAAGCTGCCGTTGAGCCTTTAAGTTACTCCGTCATCTGTCGGGCGCGCTTGTGGCCGCAGAGAAGAATAGAGTGCGGCGGGGGAAGCGGAGCGGAGCGCCCTCGAGGCGGACGGAGAGGACGCGCGACTTGTCCCACGCGTCGCGGCCGAGGCGGATTTCGTATTCGCCCGGTTCGACCGTCCACGCGCCGTTGTCGTCGCCGCGCCAGCGCGCGAAGAGCTCCAGCGGAACGGAGAACTCGACGCGCTTCTTTTCGCCTGGCTTGAGCGCGACGCGCGCAAAACCCCTCAGTCGCACGGGCTCGCCCTTCGCCGTAATGTAGAGCTGGACGACTTCCGCGCCCGCAATCCCGCCGACGTTCTTGACCGTCACAGCGGCCTTCACGCAGTCGCCGACTCCGCCGATGCGCGTTGCAGCGCCGCTGGACAGCTCCGAGTGTCCGTACGCGAACTTCGTGTAGCTCAGTCCGTGACCGAACGGCCACTGCACGCGGTCCTGCGTGTCCGATCCGTCGCCGAAGGTGAGCGGTTCGCGCGATTCCGTCTTCGGATACGTCATCGGAAGCCTTCCCGACGGATTGACCGCCCCGGCGAGAATCTCCGCAACGGCGCGTCCGCCTTCTTCGCCCGGATACCACGCCTGCAGCACCGCGGCGCACCTGTCGACGAACTGCGAGACGACCTGGTTGCGTCCGCCGAACAGCACGAGCACGACCGGCTTCCCCGTCGCGATCATCGCCTCGACAAGCTTCTCCTGGTCGCCTGCGAGGCGGATGGACGCGCGCTGGCGCGATTCACCGCAGAGCGTGAAGTTCTCGCCCATCGCGCAGACTATGACGTCGCATTCCGCGGCGGACTTGACGGCGGACGCGAAGTCCGTCGGGTCCGCACTGTCCACAAGCTTGAGCGAGAGCGCCTCGGTGCGCGGATCGCCTCCCGCGCTCACGCCCGTGTCGCCTGGATTCGACCAGGCGCATCCGCGCGCATAGGTGATCCGCTCTGCACCGAACACGCGCTCCATCCCCTCCTTCAGCGTCACGATGTGCGGCTTGTCCCACTCGCGAGGATTGCGCCGCCAGAACGCCTGCATGCACTGGTAGGTGTAGTCGCCGAGCATCGCCCATGCGCTGTTGGCGTTCGGGCCGACAAGCGCAATCCTCTTGGTCTCGTCGCTAAGCGGAAGCACGCCGTCGTTCTTGAGAAGCACCACTCCTTCGCGCGCAAGGTCGAGCGCAGTCGCTCGCCATTCGGGACGGTCGAGTTCGATCGTCGCGACGCGCGGCGGATTTGCCGCGGAGGCGCGTTCCTCGCGCGAGCCGAGGAGTCCGAGCCGCGCCTTCAGCAGAAGCGCGTTCTTGACCGCCTTCTCGAGCTCCTTCTCGGTGACGAGACCGTCGCGCACGCATTCGAGCGCAAGCGAATAGGCCGCGCCCTGCGGAAGGTCCACGTCGTTTCCCGCCTTGATCGCGGCCGCGGCGCGTTCCTTCATGAGACGGGTCTTCTCCGGTCCTTCCTTCACACGCCGCATACCCCACTCCACCGCGCTGTAGTCGCTCACCACGGTTCCGTCGAAGCCGATGTAGTCTCGGAGAATGCCCTGGACAAGCTTCGGACTCGACACCGCCTGCTCGCCCTTGAACTGGTCGTAGCTCGTCATCACCGCAGCCGCGCCGCCGACGTTTATCATCGCCTCGTGCGGGAATACCACCTCTTCGAAGATGTCGCGCCAGCCGCGCTGCTCGCCGCCTCCGATCGTGCCGTATCCGAGGAAGTGCTTCGTGCACGCGGCGGCGTGTCCGGAGGCCTGGAGCCCGCGCACGAACGCAGTGCCCATGACCGCCGAAAGATACCCCGACTCGCCATATCCCTCCTCGAGGCGCGTCCAGTTGGAGTTCACGATGACGTCCGCCATCGGCGAGAGCGCGAACGTCGCGCCGACTGCGCGCATCGCCTCGCTCGTCTCGCGGCACTTGCGCTCGAGAAGCGGAGCGTCCCAGGAAGAGGCGACGGCGATCTGCTGCGGATATGTCGTCGCGGTGCGCGCGGCGAGTCCGGAGATCACCTCCTCGTGGCAGATCGCGGGGATTCCCGCGCGCGTCTCGTTCAGGCAGAACGCCTGCACGTCGCGCACGAACTGCGCGAGCGCCTCCGGCTCGTCCGTGCGGTTGCAGGCGAACTGGCAGACATGTCCGATTCCGTGCGGAATGCGCGCGCGCGCCTTTTCGGCGGAGAACCTGCCGTCCGACCCGGCGAGGTTTCCGGCGCTCGTGGCGCATATCTGCGCGACGCGCTCCTCGGGCGTGAGTCCGTTGTAGATTGAATCGACAAGTCTATGGACGTCGCCTCCATGGAGAGCGACCGAGGCGCAAATCGACACAGCGGCTATGAGGTTTTTTTTCATGCGTCAATTTTACCATAACGCCGCCGCTTCCCACAGCCCCCCACGGGGGGCAGTCTGGACGTTATTTTCGACTGGCGTCCATGAATGTCTCGGTATATCTGCCGGACTTGCGGACGACTGGGCTTTGTCCAGGGACGGTGACGATTGCGGACGCGCCTTCAGGAATCTCGTATTCCCAGATGCACTTGTCGCCTTCGTAGCGCCAGTCCGAGACAATCGTCCCCTTGTCAGTCCTGTACGTCGCCCTGAGCGAACCGGCCCGCCTGTCGGGGTGAGGCGCGAGGACGAACTCGTCGTATCCTGCGGCCCTGCCAGGCGCAATGCCGGCCGCGCGCTCGAAGAGCCAGCCGACGACGCATCCATAGGCGTAGTGGTTGAAGCTGTTCATGCCGACGTCGCCGAAACCCCGTTCCCTCGTGTAGCCGTTCCAGCGCTCCCAGATCGTCGTGGCCCCCTGGTCGACGGAGTAGAGCCAGCTCGGGAATTCGTGCTGCAGCAGAATGGTCCACGCCAGCTCGTCCTCGCCGATTTCAGTCAGCACTTCGCAAAGCTCTGGGGTCCCGACGAACCCGGTGGCGAGCCTGTCGCCGTTTGCGTGGATCAGCTCGACAAGCTCGCGCGCGTGGCGAGCGACATCGCCGATGCCGATCTTGACCGCCATGAGGCGCGGCGTCTGCATGTCGCGCAGCAGGTCGCAGAGCGAGCCGTCCTCCTTCAGCCAGGTCTTCGCGATGCGCTCGCGCGTGCGGCGCTCTAGCGCACCGAAGTAGGAGACGAGCCGTATTTCCTCGACCTTGTCCTTCGCCGCGACGGACGCCATCTCGGACATCATCTCGCAGTCCCAGACCATGTAGCAGGCGTTCAGAAAGTTCTGGTAGTCGAGGTGTTCCATTGTGAATGACCCGTCGCTCCAGCGCAGGCGCTGGTTCGACGAGAGCCTCTCGAAGCTCAGCCAGTCCGCCAGCACCCATCCGCCCTTCTTCATCATGTAGTCCGACTTGTCGAGCGCCTCCATGTAGCGCACCATCGCCGGCCAGTTTTCGCGCACGATATCCTCGTCGGCGAACTGCCGCCATACGCGGTACGGCACCACGACGCCCGCATCGCTCCACGCGGCCTGCCCGCTGCCCCCGAACGCGCCCCGCGGCGCGACGTCGGGAAAATAGCCGTTCGGCTCGACGCTGTCGCACAAGTCGCGCATCCACTTCCGGAAGAACGCGCGCGTATCCGCGAAGTAGCCCGACGTCTTGGCGAAGACCTGCGTGTCCGCCGTCCAGCCAAGGCGCTCGGTGCGCTGCGGACAGTCCGTCGGCACGCTCAGGTAGTTTGAGAGCATCCCCCACCAGACATTGCGGACTAGCCTGTCGACATCCTTCTCGCCGACCTCGAGGGTGCCGCGCTCGAGCGGCGGGAGGATCGACGAAACGGGGACGGACTCAACGGACTCGACGACGACCTTCGCTTCGACCTTGACGCCGAAATAGCGATAGCCGTAAAAGGTGTGCCTGGGCGAATACGTCTCGCCTCCCGCCTTGCCCGACAGCACATAGCACTGGTCCTTCGCCGCACCGCGCAGGTTCGCGAGGTAGAGTGAGCCCTCGGGTCCGTCGCATCCGCGCGCCACCGCGCCTTCGCCGTCGTTGAGCATTTCGGCCATGCGGTACGGGAAGCGCGTGCCCGCCACGCCAAAGACCCTGAAGCGCGGAACAGCCGCGCAGTTCTGTCCGAAGTCAACCACCAGCGTGTCGCCAGGCTCCAGCTCCACGGGGAAGGCGCAAGGCTTCGCGACGACCTTGCCGTGGCGACGCTCGTGCGAGCGCTTGGACGACATGTCCGCCCCGGCGACCTCCCGCCATACGTAGGCGGATACCGGGGCGAGCGGCTCGCGCCGCCCGACCTTCGCGCCGACGACGGGCTCGAGCGTTCCGTCGAACTCGTCGTTTACGCGGACATTCGTCCATCCTGCGAACGACGCCACGTTCCCTAGGTCGAATTCGTCGCGCGCGTCGTAGAACTCGCCTTCCCAGATGCCTGCCCAGTGAACTGCGCCCCTGCGCGCGCCAACCCACGACTCGTCCGTAGCCACAACCTCCGACTCGCCATTGGCGTATTCGAGCCTGAGCTCGCCGCGGAACGCATTCTCCTTGCCGCACGTCCGACCGAGGATGCCGTCGCTCCACCAGCCGCTCGTAAGGACGGCGGAGAGGACGTTGGTTTCGCCCACGCCCTGCCTGAGCAGCGGGGCGACGTCGTATTCAAAGGAATTGCGGCGCTTCTCCTTGTGGGTGAAGCCTGGCTTCAGCATGTCCTGCGCGCCGACCTCTGCGCCGTTGGCATAGCAGGTGAAGACGCCCAGCCCACTGACGGTCCAGCGGGCGGACTTCACGTCGCCGCCGTTTACAAAAGCCCTGGCCACGACACCCGCGCTCCTCGCGCCAACGCGCGGCTCCGCCACGGATATCCAGTCGGCGGACGAATCCGCTGCGAAAATCGACATCCACGCCATCGCAGCAATCGAAGCTGCAATCTGTCCCTTTGTCATTGGTACTCCTTGCTTGTTTCAGTTACTACGACCTATATTACCATATTTCTCACCCGATTCATATAGCCCGATTGAGGGGGATGGCAATGCGACGACGAAATATATGGTAAAATATATTGGCAACCACCAACTGAGGATCGTTCCATGAAGAAGGCATTTACTCTCATCGAGCTTCTGATAGTCGTCGCGCTAATCGCGATAATCTCGACCCTAGCCGTGACAAAGCTCGGCAACGTGCGCGAAACGTCCGCGCGAAAGGTGTCGCTCGCGAACCAGGTCCAGATCGGACGCTCCGTCGACTCCTACATGACGCTGAACAACGGACGCATCGACCGCCTCGACTCGCTCCTCGACGACGAGGTTGCGCTGCAGGGCGGAAACGGTTTCTACGATTCGACCGGTTCGTCGCTTTCGCGCACCGGCGCCGGGTTCTACCTTGGACCGGACGACGCGGGCTTTCCGCTTCCCGAGGCGGTCGCGGATGCGGACAGCGGCCTCACGCCCAACCTCGTCAACAACGTCTTTGTCCCCTACAGCCTCAGCAAGGCCGAAGTCAACGCGCTCGCCAACCGCGGCTTCCGCTACGTCATGCGCCACGCGACGTACGCGAACGCGGATCCCCGCACAGCCTACGGCAACAAGGGAGACGACGGAGCGTACCTGACGGACGACAAGACGGTCGGGCTCGACCCTGTCCGCTCCGCGTGCATTCCGCGCGCAATCACCAACGGGATGGTCGTCGCCGCGATCTCGCCCTTCACTCCGGCAGGACGCGCAATCTACCGCGACTGCGGAATGCAGCTTCTCGCCACGCACGAGACCGCGGCTGAATACCGCGCGTCGGAGTCCGAGGTGAAGGCCGAGGTCGCCGCACAAGGCGGAGCGCTGCTGGCGTTCGGACTCGGCGCGGAGGCGTCGATAATCGGCGACATTCGCGGCGGACTCGACGTCGAGCCGATATGCACCTATCCGAACAAGAAGTTCTACAACCGCTACATCCTGCTTTTCAGGGTGCGCACGACGACGAACGCGGGGCTTCTTGAGTTCGCCGGCGTCATCGACCCGTGCGGCAACACCGTCCGCGCCGCGCGCGAGGCAATCGCTACGCTCTAGCGGCCAGCAGGCATTCGCGCAGGAGCTTGCAGGCGAGCGCGGTGGAGCGTCCCGACGGATCAAGCGCAGGCGCGAGTTCCACGAGATCGAAAGCGACGACGCTGAAGCGCGCGAAGATGTCGATCACCGCCGAAAGAAGCTCGCGGAAGCGCAGCCCGCCCGCCTCCTGCGTACCCGTTCCAGGGAACTCCGACGGGTCGATTACGTCCATGTCGATCGTCAGGTAGACGGGCGTGCCCTTCGGGAGCGAAAGGCTCGGCAAGGTCGCGCACGCGTGGCGCTCGGTCTTGACGTGGCCGTCCGCCATGAAGGCGAACTCGTCGCGCGTACCAGACCTGATTCCGAACTGGAAGATGCGTCCGTCGCCCAGCAGGTCGTAACAGCGCCTCAGCACGCATGCGTGCGAGAGCGGGTTGCCCAGGTAGTCCTCGCGAAGGTCGGCGTGCGCGTCGAAGTGGATGATGTGGAGGTCGGGGTGTTTCCTCGCCACGGCGCGGACCGCGCCGAGCGTGACGAGGTGCTCGCCACCGAGGAGAACGGGCATCTTGCCGGCCTTGACGATTTCGTCCGCCTTCTCCTCTATCATCGCGAGCGCTGGCTCGGGCGCGCCGAAGGGAAGCTCCAGGTCGCCCGCGTCGTGGACTCTGATGTCCTCCAGGTCGCGGTCCTGGTAGGGCGAGAAAGTCTCTATTCCGAAGGACTCCGAGCGGATTGCGGCGGAACCGAAGCGCGCGCCCGGGCGGAAGCTCGTCGTGGAGTCGTAGGGTGCGCCGAAGATGACTGCGTCTGCGGACGCGAAATCGCTATCTGCTCCAATGAATGACATTTGAAGACTCCTCTTCCTTGAGTATGTCGAGAACGTAGTTGGGGAGCGCGAACGCGCCGCGGTGGAGGGCGGTATTGTAGTAGCGCGTGGAGATGCGAAGCTTGTTCCAGCGCGCCTCGTCAAGGTTGCCGATCGGGTGGTACTTCTTGGACGCGAAGCCGAAGAGCCAGTGTCCCGACGGATAGCTCGGTATGTGGCACTGGTAGACGGTTGAGACGGGGAACTCGAACGCGATGTGCCTGTGGGCGTCGCGCACGGACCGCTGGTGGGCGGCGTAGAACGGCGACTCGTGCTGGTTGATCAGTATGCCGTCCTCGCGCAGAGCCTTGAAGCACGTGCCGTAGAACTCGCGGGTGAAGAGTCCCTCCGCAGGACCGTACGGGTCGCTCGAGTCGACGATGATGAGGTCGTACTCGCTCTTCTTGCCGCGGACATAGCGAAGGCCCTCCTCGAACCAGACCGAGACGCGCTTGTCCTTCAGCTTGCACGACGTGAACGGCAAGTACTTCTTGGATAGCAGGACCACATCCTTATCCACTTCCACGAGATCGATTGTCTCGATCGTCTTGTACTTCGTAAGCTCGCGGACGGTTCCGCCATCGCCTCCGCCGATCACCAGGACGTTCTTGACGCGCGGATGGACCGCCATCGGCACATGGGTTATCATCTCGTGGTAGATGAACTCGTCCTTTTCGGTGATCATCAGTCCGCCGTCAAGCACGAGGACGCGTCCGTACGCGGGCGTATCCAGTATGTCGATGCGCTGGACGGCGCTCTTCTTCGAAACGAGCTGCTCGCTCGCCTTTATCGAAAAGCGAACGTCGCTCGTGTGTTCGTCAGTGTACCATAGTTCCATTAGGTTGTCCTTTCAGAAGCGAATGCTCTGCTTGGCTAATATTATAGCAAAAAGCCGCCTCCACGAACGAGCGCAGAGGCTAGTCGTTAGTCGTGGTCACAGAACTGCGGAAAAATGATATAATAATCGGCATTATGTATCCAGAGTTACCTTTGTGGGCGGCATCCCTTCTCATTGTGGGCGGACTCCTCGCGCTGGCGTGGAGCTCCGACCGGTTTGTCCTCGGCGCGGCATCTCTCGCGCGCAACCTCGGCGTCTCGCCTTTCATCGTCGGCATGGTCATCGTCGGCTTCGGCACAAGCGCGCCGGAACTTCTAGTGAGCACGTTCTCCGGACTCGGCGGACACACCAACCTGTCGCTCGGCAACGCATACGGAAGCTGCATCTTCAACATAGCAGGCATACTCGGCGTCGCCGCTCTTGTCCGCCCAATAGCCGTAAAGCGCCAGATCCGCACCATCGCCGTGCCGCTCCTGCTCGCCGTCTGCGGCGTCTCCCTCTTCCTTCTGCGAGACAACGCGCTCTCGCGGACCAACGCCCTGACGCTGCTTGGCATATTCGCCGTCGTCATGCCGCTCTACTGCAAGGCGGACAAGTCGGGCAACGATTCCGGGGACGGAGCCACCCTTTCCACGGCCCTTGCGGCCATGTGGACGCTTGTCGGGCTCGTCACGATGATAGGCGCGAGCCACATCCTCGTCTGGGGATCCGTCGCCGTGGCGCAGTTCTTCGGCGTCAGCGACCTCATGATCGGCCTCACCATCGTCGCAATCGGCACAAGCGTTCCTGAACTGGCGTCCGCCGTCGCTGCAGCGCGCCGCGGGGAGCCTGAGCTCGTGCTTGGCAACATCGTGGGCTCCAACCTGTTCAACACGCTTGCCGTCGTCGGCATCGCCGGAGCGATTTCGCCTTCCGACGGCTTCTCGAAATACGTGATGATGCGCGACCTTCCCGTGCTGACGCTGACGACGATGGCGATCTGGATCTTCGGACGGGCCGGCAAGGACCCAGACGGCAAGGGGCGCATCTCGCGCGTCGAGGGCCTGATCTGGCTCCTGGCGTTCATCGCCTACACATGCGTCATGATATGCCAGGAGAAATCCATCACAGGCGTATGACGGCTACATCACGTACCAGAGGATGCTGAAGAACTGGCAGATGGTGCCTGCAAGGACGAACAGATGCCATATGAAATGATGGTATGGCATCGACTTCCATAGGTAGAAAACCGTCCCAAGCGTGTAGAGCACGCCCCCAATCGCGAGCCACATGACGCCCATCGCGCCAAGGCCACGCGCGATCGGACCAAACGCGAACACAGCGACCCAGCCCATTATTATGTAGACAAGCGTCGAGATGAAGTGGAACTTGCCAGTCGTCCAGACCTTGAACAGCATCCCAGCAATCGTCGCGCCCCACTCAATGCCGAATATCGTCCATCCCAGCGCCGCATGCTCCGTCGCGCGCAGCGTCTGAAGGCAGAACGGAGTGTACGAACCAGCGATGAGGACGTATATCGCCATGTGGTCCATTATGTTCAGGACGGCCTTCGCAGGCTTGTACATCACCGCATGGTATGCGCCCGAAATGGCGTACAGGAAGATGCACGAAAAGCCAAAAACGCAGCCGGAGACTATCTTCCAGGCTACATCCACCCCGCTCAGATAGGCCGCATAGCAGAGAATCGCCGTCATCGCGGCCCCGAGATGCGACCCTACAATATGGGAGACGGCATTCGCCGTCTCCTCACCAGCCGTGTAGGGATTATCCCACTCGAAAACTCGCGCCATCGTCAGTTGGCCGCAGGCGCAGGAGCTGCGGGCGCAGGGGCTGCGGGCGCCTCGGGGGCCGCAGGCGCGGGAGCTGCCGGAGCGGCAGGAACCTCAGGCGCAGGAGCCGCCGGAGCCTCCGGCGCAGCAACAGGCGCGATGTCGCCGGGAATCGCAGGGGCAGGCGCAGGAGCCGCCTCGACGTCGGCAACGACGGACGCCGACTTCGGCGTGGACGTCAGACGCGCCAGCACGAGCGTGTTGGCAAGGAAGATCGCGCCGAGTATCGCAGTCGTCTTGATGAGGACGTTGCCAGCATCGGCACCAAGGGCAGCCTCCATGGAGCTCGCGCCTGCAAGGCCGCCAATGCCGCCTTCCTTCGGTTTCTGCAACATGACCACAAGCGCCAGCATGAGACACACTGCGACTTCGACAACGTATAGCAAAGCGATAAGAATTGTCATTACATCGGACCTTTCGATATTTAGGTAGTATTATACCAAATTTTGGCTGTCCAAAACAAGTGGCCGAAAATCGCAGGTGCCCAGGGGCTCGGTTATGCGCCGAACCCGAAGTATTCGTTCGCGTTGTTGAACGAGATGTCGGAGACGATCTTGCCGAGCCACTTTATGTCGTTCGGCAGCTCCCCGCTCTCGATTTCCGCGCCGAGCTTCTGGCAGAGGAGGCGGCGGAAGTACTCGTGGCGGATGTAACTCAGGAACGAGCGCGAGTCCGTCAGCATGCCGACGAAGTTGCCGAGCGAGCCGAGCGCGGAAAGCGCCTCGATCTGCTTGCGCATGCCGTCCTTCTGGTCAAGGAACCACCATGCCGCGCCGAGCTGGATCTTGCCGCGGAACGGCGCCTTCTGGAAGCAGCCCATGACGGTCGCAAGCATCTCGTTGTCCTTCGGATTGAGGGAGTAGAGGATGCAGCGCGGAAGCGAATCCTCGCGCTCGAGGCGGTCGAAGAGCTTGGCGAGGTTCTCGGTGACGGACCAGTCGCCTATGCAGTCGAAGCCTGTGTCTGGGCCCATGACCTCGTACATGGACGAGTTGAGGTCCCTGAGGCAGTTGTAGTGCAGCTGCGTCGTCCAGTTGGACGCGCAGTCCATCTTGAGCCCCTCGAAGAGCCACGCGGACTTGAACTTCAGCGCCTCCTCGGGCGTGAGAGCCGTCTTGCCTGCGCGCGCCTTCTTGAAGATCGCCTTGAGCTCCGCCTCGGTGTATGGCGCGGCGAATATCTCGGTTATGCCGTAGTCGGAAACTACGCATCCGGCGGACGCGAAGAAGTCGTGGCGCTTCTGCATCGCCTCGCGGAAATCGTCGATCGTCCTGATCTTCAAGCCGGCGGCCGCGGCGAGCCTGTCGATCCACTCGTTCCATGTCTTGAGGTTCTCGACCTTGCTGGCCTTGTCGCTGCGCCAGGCGGGACGAATCTGCGTCGAGAACGGGTCCTTGGCGATGGCGAGGTGGTATTCCAGGGAATCGACGGGGTCGTCAGTCGTGCACACCACGGCGACGTTGGACTTCTTCATCAGTCCGCGCGCCGAGAACCACTTCGCCTTGAGCTGCTTGTTGCACTTGTCGTAGATGCGCTTCGCGGATTCGCCGCAAAGACGCTCGGTGACTCCGAAATAGCGGGCGAGCTCGAGGTGGGACCAGTCGAAGAGCGGGTTCTTGACGAGGCGCTCCATCGTCTTGGCGAAGGCCTCGAACTTCTCCCATCCGGTCGCGCAGCCGTCCTTGCCGCGTCCCGAGCAGAGGCGCTCCTCGAATCCGTTGGACCTCATCTGGCGCCACTTGTAGTGGTCGCCTCCGAGCCAGACGTCGGCTATGTCGGTCCAGCGCTTGTCCTCCGCGATCTCCACGGGCGGAAGGTGGCAGTGGTAGTCGATGATGGGCATCTTCTCCGCATAGCCGTGGTAGAGCTCGCGCGCGGCCTTTGTGTTGAGGAGGAAGTCGTCGTTGATGAAGGGCTTTGCCGTCTTTTTCATGGTGTTGTTCCTTTCGATTGCCTGTTACTTCGCGTTGTCGTAGTGTCGGGCTATTGCGTCGTAGCCCTTGATCATCGCCTCGGGCATCTTGCCGGTCAGCCTGTAGTAGTCGCATATCACAGGCAGGCAGCGCGTCTTCCACTTCGCGACCGTGTTGAGGGCGATAGACGAAAGCTGGTGGTGGGCAAACGGGTTGGCGAAACGCTCTAGGACGCTTTCGGCGAACTCCCTCTTCTCGGCGTCGGGAAGGTCGACGGTCGGGAATATCTCGTCGAACACGACCTGGCGGACGAACTTGTTGAACTCGGGGTCCTCGATGCACTGCGCGACCTCCGTGAAGCCCTTTTCGAGCCCGAGGTAGACCATCGTCGTGTGCGTGGCGTTGAGGAAGCGGACCTTGCGCGTGCGGTACGGCTGGAGGTCGTCCGTGTAGACGACGTTGACTCCGGCCTTCTTGAGCGGGAACTCGCTCTCGAGGTCGTATCCGGCGGGCGGCTGGACGGCGAGGAAGTGGAACGGCTCGCCGCAGACGAGCGCGTCGTCCTTCTCGCCGAGCTGCTTCGCGTAGCGCTCCGCAGACTCCGGATCGGGGCGGCCTGCGACAATACGGTCGACGAGCGTCGAGCAGAAGACGCACTCCTTCTCGATCCACTCAGCGAGCGCCGCATCGCCGTCGTCGCCGCAGTGCTGGAGGACGCACCTCTTGAGGGCCTCGCCGTTGCGCTCGATGAGCTCGCAGGGGATGAAGACGAGTCCGCCCAGCCCCGCCGCCCTGCGGGCCTTCAGGAGGCGAAGAACCTTCGCGGGGAATGTGTCCTGCCCCTTGACGTACTGTATGCCCGCCTCGGTCGTGTTCGAGACCACGAAGCGGAGCGACGGCTCGGCGGCGTACTTCTCGACGTTCTGCGAAAGGTCGACCCCGCGTACGCACGTTATCTCCTCGAGCTCCTCGACCGTCTTTCCGCCGAGGAGTCCGCGAAGGCACGTATGGTAGCGCCCGCCCCTGGCGTTGACCGCCCTGGACGACGCGCCGAATTCCGTGCCGCGCGGCTGGATTATCTGGACCTCGCCCTGAAATCCGGCGTTGTCGTTCATCTTCTGCACCATCCAGTCTATGTAGCAGCGCAGGAAGTTGCCCTCCCCGAACTGAAGTACCTTTAGCTCGCTCATTTTATCTCCTGAATTTATGGACGTTTAGCAGGCCGATCGCCTTTTTGCCAACTATTATATCATTTCCACGATTCAGTCCGCCATACCCATGTGGGTGTATTTTACGGCCAACGCATTAAAAGCCGATCCTTCCCCTTCGGGGCCCCTGGATCGTTTTTTAATGCGTTGGAAGTGTCTCAGCAACCAGCAGCCGTATCCGCCCCTAGCGGGGGCGCCCGTTTATAGGGCGCAACCCCCGAGCCATGCTCGGGGCGAGCAGCGCAGTGTCCAATCCGAAAGGTCGTGGCGCGTCTAGTGCGACCCTGGGACATACTAGGGGCAACAAATCGGCCGCGCCCGATCATCTTTTGTGCGTAGGCATCGAGCCTACGCTCCGATGGCTTTTCCCAGCCGCAGGGCTCTCGCGAAAGGCGGCAAGATGCCATGCATCGTGAGCGCCCACTCGGACAGCACCAGGCTCGTGATCGGGCAGGTCAAGGCGGGGCTGAGGAGCGTCTACATGGTCGAGTCCGTCGTGTGCAGCAAGAGCACAGGGAAGATGACTTCAAGGCGACTGCATCGAACCCGCGCGGGCTCGATGCCCGCGCGTTCACAAAAAAGACGGGCGCGCCCGATGAATGCGCCTTGGACACCTCCTGAAAGTCCAAGATGCGCGCCACGACCGCCCGGAT
>SUWC01000176.1 GCA_015061665.1 Lentisphaerota bacterium | reverse complement strand
TCAACCAGCCCATCCTCTCGCAGGACGACATCGTCGACCGCGCGATCGACACCTACAGGGTCAAGGGCAAGCGCACGGAGGTCGTCGCGACGATGCGCGGCATCTTCGAGCAGATCATCCGCGAGCTTCAGGACGGCTCGGCGGTCACCATCGAGGGCCTCGTCCGCTTCGCCCCCGCGCTCAAGGGCACCGTCGGCGAGGACGAACTGCTCACCGAGGCTAACAAGCTGAAGGTGAACGCGACGCCCCTCGTCACGATGAAGGCGCTCAACAACGGCGACTTCACGTTCGAGAAGGTCGACTCCAAGCAGGCGGAGTAAGAGACCTATACAGGGCGGAGCGGGACGCTCCACCTCCTTGGCGGAGTGAGAGACCTACACAGGGCGGAGCGGGACGCTCCACCTCCTTGGACGAAAGGATAGCGAAACGCAAGGAGGTGCGGCGTCTCGCCGCGCCCTACCGTTTAAACAACAATGAAAGGCAAAATATATGAAACTGAAAATCGACTGGAAGACATTGGCTATTCAAGTCTGGAACGCGCTCAAGCCCGTGATAATCGGGGCCGTCGGCGGAGGCATCGTCTCGTTCTCGGCGAGCGGATGCTCGTCGCTTACTCCGAGCGACAAGACGCAGACGATGGGCGTCTACGCCTTCGGCATCCCCGGCATCGCGGTCATATCGCAGACCACGCAAGCGGCTGACAACAAGGGCGAAGACACCAACGTGCCCGTCCAAGTCAACCCCGTCACCGCCAAGCCCTAGGCCGGACACACCGGGACGGACATTCGCATCACTCGCACTAAATCAAACAAATCGGGCGCGGGCTCCGGCCGCGAGTAGCCGTCAAGGTCATACTGGGGAGAAAACTCCTCTTGCGGGGGCTCTGCTACGGCCAACCCTCTGAGTTGCAGCGGGACATACGCTTGCGGGTATCTGCGCGCGCTTACGTCTTGAGGAGCTGGCGCCGCATCGCTATCGCGACGGCCTCGGAGCGGTTTGCCGCGCCGAGTTTCTTGAAGATCGTCATCATATGGCGCTTCACGCCGTCTGTAGTGATGCCAAACTGCCGCGCTATGTCGGTGTTGGTGAGACCGCGCGTCACGGACTGCAAGATGTCCAGCTGTCGCTGCGTGAACTTTGGCACGTCGGGCTCCTCCCTGACGTAGACCTCGATCTCGGGGGAAAAGACCGTCTCGCCGCGGACCACGGCGTGGATGGCGTTTACAAGCTCATCGTTCGTCGCGTCCTTCATGATCGCCCCCGACGCGCCGTTTGAAACAGCTCGCGAAACGTCCGCAGACGTGCCGAACGTCGTGAGTATGAGGACCTTCACATCGGGAAGCGCCTCGCGGATCGCCCTGGTGGCCTCTGCGCCGTCCATCTTCGGCATCATCAGGTCGGTCACCACGACGTCTGGCTTCAGCTCCACCGCCTTGCGGAGCGCCTCCTCGCCGTCCTCCGCCTCTCCAACGACCTCCATGTCGGGCTGGTACTTCAGAAGCGTGCACAGACCCATACGGACGATCGAGTGGTCGTCCGCCACGACAATTCTCGTTTTCTTCGTCATTTCTAGCCTCCGTTCTCTCCGACAGCCTTGATTTCGATTGTCGCAGTCGCGCCCTTCCCTGGGGCCGACTCCAGCGAAAACACGGCGTCGAGCCGCCGAGCGCGCTCGCGGATTCCCTTCAGTCCGAAATGCCCTTCGCCAGGGCCGGCGCACCTGTCGGGGTCGAATCCGCGTCCATCGTCGCGCACTACCATCCTCAGGACTCCCTGTTCGGACGTGCATTCGATCCAGACGTTTGCCGCACCTCCGTGGCGAACCGCATTCGCCGTGAGTTCCCTCGCGATGCGAAGGAGCGAATGGGCGGTCGTGTCGTTCATCCGCGACCGCTTCACGTTGCAAGAGACGTGGATCGCCGACCTGCCTGCGACAGGGCGGACGGTGCTTTCCAGCGCGGCGGCGAAATCAGGGTCGTCCAGCGCGTCGCTGCGCAGGTCCCAGATGCAACGGCGCAGTTCCGAAAGGCTTGAGCGGATCATACGCTCGGCAACGTCGAGATGGGCTTCCTCGTCCGTCGGCGCCACATGCCGCGCGCTCCGCGCGGCGGATATCTGCATCGATATCCCCGACAGGTTCTGCGCCACGGAGTCGTGGAGCTCCGCCGCAAGGCGCGTGCGCTCGTCAAGCCTCAGCTCCGCAGCCGCGTTGGCGATCTCGGCGCGATAGAGGGCGCGCGCAGTCCTCCTGGCGACGATCCGCAGGGAAACCGCCCACACCAGCATACCGACGAACGCGGCGAAAAGCGAAGCCAGCACGACCAGGAGGCGCCCCGTTGTGAGCCACGGACGTCGCGAAAGGACATGCAGGTCGCCGGCTTGACGCGGAACGAGGGAAAGCCTGTCGATGCGGGGGAATATCATGCTGGGGCGCCAGTTCTGGGATTCCAGCACGCATACGCCCGTCGCCTCGACGACGCTCTCGGCCTCTATTCCGTCTCCAATCCCGGGATTTGCACTCAG
>SUWC01000175.1 GCA_015061665.1 Lentisphaerota bacterium | reverse complement strand
GCCTTGCGCGGTTCGTCTCGCGGCGGGGTGCCCGGCCGGCCGCGCGCGCCCTCAAAGCGCAAGCGCGGTATTAGGCCGGGTCGCCGCGACGCATGAGAACTGATTTTCTACAATTTGCAGTAGAGCCAAGATTGTTTCATTTGAGCAAGCCGCCAACAATGGCATTGCAGAGGCGAAGTCAGCCTTTGATGCCGCCACGAAGGGATTGACGGAAAAGTGGCGTATCAATCGCGACAAGACCTATGAGCTGGCTAAATCTCGTCTTGACAGGGCGATAAAAACCATGTTCGATGAAGTTGCGGCAATGCAACGCGCAATAGGGATTGAATCTAAAGAATCGACAAAGTAAACAACAACTCACCAAGGAAAGGAGAAATCCAACATGGCATACAGTAATAGCAAAACTAAAATTTTGGTCGGAGACGCCAAAACGAGGATTTGGAGTCAAAATCGTGGTCGGAGGGGCTAAAATGGCGTTTTGGACATTTCGACGGCGCGGATAGCATCTGAAAAGTCAAACAAGAACAAAAAACAAAGGAAAGAAGGTGCCGAAATGGCGGAAACAATACTGGAAGTGCCGGAATGGGCGGGTCAGAAGCTCGCGAACGGAGCGTTCCTGAACTACTCGAAGGCGCGTTCGTGCCGCTCGTCTCGTTCTGCACCTTCAAGAAACGACCGGGTGTACGGCAGATCAACCGTTTCAACAAGCAGTCGAGCGCGTCCGTCACGGTCGGCGTCGCGTCGGGGAGCGCGGCGGAGCTGATGCGCCGGATCGAGTCGATTCCACTTGAGCCGGGCTATCACGTCGAATGGACTGGCATCGCCCGCGAGCAACGCGCAAACGAGGGACGCCTCGGCCCGCTTCTGGCGCTCGCCTGCCTCTTCGCGTACCTATTCCTCGTCGCGCAGAACGAGAGCTGGACGCTTCCCGCCAGCGTGATGCCCTCCGTCATATTCGCCATTGCGGGCGGATACACCGCGCTTGCGTTCACTGGCGGAACGCTCACCGTCTATGCGCAGCTCGGCCTCGTCATGCTGATCGGCCTTACGGCGAAGAACGCGATACTGATGGTCGAATACGCCAACGCGAAACAGCGCTCGGGACTGGGCATCGCGCGTTCTGCGATAGGCGGCGCGAAGGCGCGGTTCCGCGCGGTCATGATGACGGCGTGGAGCTTCCTCGTAGGCGTTCTGCCGCTCGTGTTCTCCTCCGGTGCGGGCTGCGAAAGCCGTCAGGCCATCGGCCTCGTCACCTTCACGGGAATGCTCGTCGCAACAATCGTCGGCATCGCCTTCCCGCCCGCCTACTTCGCAATGTTCAGCCGCCTAAGGGCAAAGAGTGTTCGTCATGGTTGAATTGGTTCAACGCCTAGATTCATGACTTAGAGCCTCCGTGCGCACGATGTCAGCGGAGGCCTAGCGGTGGCAATGGCCGCTGCAGGAGTGTCCTCCTTCATGGTGATGGCCACCGCAGGAATGTCCTTCTTCGTTGTGGTGGTTGCACTTGAAGTCTGCGCGTGGCGCGAGGGTTCCGGCGAGATAGGACTCGACCGCTGCCTTCGCGTCGCCGGAAACGCCGCCGACTACTTCGACGCCAGCCTCGGCGAGAGCAGCCATCGCGCCTCCGCCGATTCCGCCGCAGATGAGGAGATCAATTTTGTTCTCTCCGAGAAGTCCGGCGAGCGCACCGTGCCCGATGCCGCCCGAAGAGACAATCTCGGACGCGACGACCTTGCCGTCCGCAACTTCGCAAACCAAGAACTCCGGCGTGTGTCCGAAGTGCTGGAACACCTCTCCGTTTTCAGAACATACTGCTATTCTCATTGTTTCTCCTTTCAGTTGAAACTGTACTCCTCTCCGTCGTCCGGCATCAGGACGCGCTCGGAAAGGCCGCGCCGTTCAAGTGTAGCGCGAAGCGTCTTGCGCGTGAGCGAGGCGTGTGCGACCGTGTCCATGTGGCTTGCGACGACCGTGGCGTTAGGCGCGGCGCGGCAGACGCTCTCGACATCGGCGTCGTCCATGATGAGCCGTCCGTATGTCTTGAGCTGCGCGGCGCAGGAGTTCAGGATTACGACATCAGGCTTCAGCTCCGCCATCGTCTCCGCCACCTCGTCACACCAGATTGTGTCGCCGAGAATCCAGAGCGACTTTGGTTCCGACGGGGATGTGAAGAACACTCCCGATGCCGGTCCGCACGGCGTCTTGGTTCCGTGCTTTGCGAACGTGTGCCTGAGCGTCACGCCGCGAAAGACAACGCCATTGTCCGTGAACATCTGGACATCCTTGAACCCGGAACGTTTCATGATGGCGACCTCGTCTTCGTTCTGCACAAAGAGCGGAACCGCCTTGCTGAGCTTCGCGCCAGCCGTGCCGTCCGGCGCCATGTCGAAGTGGTCTGGATGAAGGTGCGTGAGGACGTATGCATCGATGCCGGACAGTACATCGGGGAGGGGCATCGGCAGTTCGCACATCGGCATCACGATGTCGAGCTGCGTGGTATCGACCACCTCCGATGCGAACGGCGATTGTCCGAAT
>SUWC01000174.1 GCA_015061665.1 Lentisphaerota bacterium | reverse complement strand
TCCGTCGGCTTGACTTCGTCCGCAACCTTCATGAGCGTTCCCGCCGCGTTGAGCGCGCGCGGGAAGCCGCAGTAGGCATAGAGCTGCCCGACAAGTTCCTTCGCTTCGTTGAGCGTAAGCCCCGCGCCGAACCCCGCCTTGAACGCCGCGACGAGCTTGTCCTGCTCGCCCCGCGCCGCCCACGCGCCGATATCGACGATCGTGTTTTCCTTTGCCGTCAGTTCGGCGGCGTTTGCCGTAATTGCCATAGCCACAACAATTCCTCCTGTCAGCAGTGTATTCACTTATTATCTCCTTTTCATATTTGTCTCACGCCAAGTCCGCTAAGTTCGCAAAGTGTCTTGTCATCTTTGCGGCCTTCGCGAACTTTGCGTGAGACATTGCCATTACAGGCTCTGGCGGAAAACCGCGGCAACCTCGTCCTCGGTGAGCTGCTTGTAGCCGCCATCGAGCCGGAACGTCGCTTTCACGAGATCGGGAATCATCGCCTCAGTCGCGCCGAGTTCCGTGATGT
This sequence comes from Lentisphaerota bacterium, assembly GCA_015061665.1. Classification (GTDB taxonomy): domain Bacteria; phylum Verrucomicrobiota; class Kiritimatiellia; order RFP12; family UBA1067; genus UBA1067. The sequence continues at coordinate 2,034 of SUWC01000174.1, read as the reverse complement.
TCATCGCGACGCCAATCTCGCGCATCCACGACTCAAGCGCGGCGAGGCCTTCGTCAGCGATCTGGTCTTCGCTCTTGCCATCCGCCGAAACACCCCAGACGTTCTTGGCGAAGCGAGCGAACTTCTTGAGTCCGTAGGGCTTGATGCGGCGATAGTATGGGAGTGACACCGCTGCAAGCGTCATGCCGTGCGTGGCGTCTGTGAGCGCGCTCACGGCCTGCCCGAGCATGTGGACCTCCCAGTCCGTCGTTTTGCCCATCGCAATGAGCGTGTTGAGCGCCCAGGTCGCGGTCCACATGATATTGCTCCTGGCCTCATAGTCGTTTGGATCCTTCACCGCCGCGCGCGAGGAGACGATGAGCGATTTCATGAGTCCTTCGGCGATGTAGTCGCTGGTATTGTCGTCCGTTCCGCTGAAGTACTGCTCCATGATATGGCTCATGATGTCGTAGATGCCGGACACCATCTGGCGTCGGGGGACGCTAAGCGTGAAGCGCGGATTGAGGATCGAGAACTTCGGGAAGACGGCCGGGCCGAACACCTTGCCGACCTTCAGGTTCGCCGCATGGTTGGTGATGACGCTGCCGCCGTTCATCTCGCTGCCTGTGCCGACCATCGTGAGGACGCTGCCGACGGGGATGATGCGGCAGGACGGCTCCTCGAAACGCACGAAGTACTTCTCCCAGGGGTCCTCTTCGCACCACGTCGAGACGCTGACCGCCTTTGAGTAGTCGATCGTCGAGCCGCCGCCGACGGCCAGGATGAGATCGACGTTGTTCGCCTTCGCCTTCGCGACGCCGTCCTTGAGCTTTTCAAGGGTCGGATTGGGCATCACGCCGCCGTCCTCGACGATGGTCTTTCCGGCGGCCTTCAACGCGGCGACGACCTGGTCGTAGATGCCGTTCTTCTTGATCGAACCGCCGCCGTACGTGAGCATGACGGTCGGGCCGAACGCCGCGAGCTCGTCCTTGAGGAATTCTATCGCGTTCTCGCCGAAGTGAAGCCGCGTCGGGTTGTGGTATGTGAAGTTTCCGTTCATTTGTCTATTTCCTTTCACTTTTGTTTGTTGAAGATATGCTTCATGCCGCTCTCGTCGAGCGGACGCATGGGCACGAGTTCGAGCGACTTGATCATGTGCGGCGTGCCCTCCTTGTATTTGCGGAAGTGAGATGTCGTGAGGTGCGCCTTGTACGCCGCCTCGCTACGGTAGATCTCCACAATTCGTATGAGGCACGGGTTGTCTTTCCGCTGCATGGGGAAGATACATACCACGCCCGGCTCCTTTGCGACGGACTCCGCGCCCACCGCGCCAGCCGCCTCCAGATAGGCGTCGAGCCATTCGGGGTGAACTTCTATCTCGGCGATTCTTACTACGAGCATGTTGCCATCCTTTTCCTGGTCGTCGGCATGGCTGGCCGAACTGAACGACGAGCACCCCAGCGCCGCCGCAATCGGCAGGGCGCAGAGGGACACTATCATTTTCTTTACGTACGTAAGCATTTACTTGTATGTCGCAAGGTTTTTGATGTCGCGCTTCTCGAAGTGCATTTTCGTTGGAGCCGTACCTTTCTGGGGATATCCGACGTCGAGAAGAAACGACGGTGTGAGATTGGCTGGTATGTCGAATGCGGCTGACACTTCCCTTGGGTCGAAGAACTTCACCCAGCACGAGCCGAGGCCCTGGTCGAATGCCTCCAGCATCATGTGCGTGCCGACAATAGACGAGTCCATGACGCCGGAATTGTCGTTGGCGTCAAACGGGTTAGTCCATGCCTTGGACTTGTCGTAGCACACGATGAACACCACCGGCGCATTGTACGCGCAGCGCGAAAGAGCGTTGATTTTCGCCAGTGCCTCTTTGCTTTTCAGCACGTAGATGTGAAACGGCTGGAGGTTCTTGGCAGTAGGCGCAATGCGCGCCGCCTCAAGTATTGCGTCGATCTTTTCCTGCTCAACAGGCGTCTTCGCATAGTAGCGGACGGAGAACCTTTCCTTCGCCAGCTGCAGAAAAGACGGCCTTGTCTTTCCCGAGTT
>SUWC01000059.1 GCA_015061665.1 Lentisphaerota bacterium | reverse complement strand
TTGTTGGCGCAGACCCGTCGTACAGGTACAGCAAAAGGCGGCTTGCCGTGATGCGTGCGGCTCAGATGAACTGCATCAACCAAACTTTGACCAACTACGTCACCAACGCCATCAACGAGCTTGTCGCTTATCCCGAATCGGAGCTGCCGGATTGAAATGTGGGCGCAGGGGGGAGTCGTTAGTTGCTAGTTGCTAGTCGCTAGTGGCTAGTCGTTAGTCGCTAGCCTTCGCATTGAATCAATTAATCGGGAGCGCGCGAGGAAGGCGAATAGGAGTGGCTGGAAAGTTGACTGCTCCACGTCCTTTCTCGTTGCGTCGCAGAGACACAGGGTTTACGCACAAAACAGTCCAAATGTGGTATAATATGCGTCATTATGAAATGGACCAAGACTCTCATACAGACCCTGCGCGACAATCCGCAGGATGCAGAAATTGACTCTCACAAGCTTCTTGTGCGCGCTGGCCTCGTTCGCAAGGTCGCCGGCGGGCTCTATTCCTACATGCCGCTCGGCATGCGCTCGCTGCGCAAGGTTCAGCAGATCGTCCGCGAGGAGATGGATCGAGCCGGCGCGCAGGAGATCGTCATGCCTATTCTCCAGCCGGCCGAGCTCTGGAAGACCACCGGCCGCTGGGACACGATGGGCGCGAACATGTTCAAGCTCAAGGACCGCGGAGACAAGGCCGCAGCGCTTGGTCCTACCGCCGAAGAGGAAGTAACTGACCTGATCAAGGGCGTCGTTAGCTCCTATCGCCAGCTTCCTGTCACCGTCTACCAGATTCAGTGGAAATTCCGCGACGAGACGCGTCCTCGCTTCGGGCTGATGCGCTCCAAGGAGTTCCTGATGAAGGACGCCTATTCCTTCGACGTCGACGCGGAAGGTGCGGACAAGAACTATTGGACCATGTACCACGCCTACGAGCGCATTTTCGAGCGCTGCGGACTTAAGGCGGTTCCCGTCCAGGCTGACGGCGGAGACATGGGCGACAGCATGACGCACGAGTTTCATGTCCTTGCCGACGCAGGCGAAGACGGAATCGCATGGTGCGAAAAGTGCGGCTATGCGGCCAACCTTGAAAAGGCCGAGCGCATGCCTTCCGCGGTCGCTACGGGCGCGGAGTGCGGTCCCGTGGAGGAAGTCGCCACGCCCAACGCCAAGACGATCGAGCAGGTCGCCTCGTTCATGGGACTTCCCGCCGACTGCTTCGTCAAGTCGCTCGTCTATGTCGCCGACGGAAAGCCCGTGATGGTCTGCGTCCCAGGTGATCGCGACGTCAACGAGGTCAAGCTGAAGCGCTTCCTCGGCGCGAAGCAGGTCGTCCTCGCCGACAACTCGACCGTCCTTTCCGCCACAGGCGCTAACGCCGGCTTCGTCGGACCCGTCAAGCCAGCGAATTCCACGCTCCGCATTGTCGCCGACGTGTCGCTGAAGGGCGCCACCGGGCGCATCGTTGGCGCAAACAAGGACCAATTCCACCTCAAGAACGTCGACCTTGCGCGCGACACCAAGCTCGCCGACGCCGACTTCTCGGACCTCATCGTCTGCGGCGCAGGCGACCGCTGCCCGAAGTGCGGAGCGCCGATGGCCCTCAAGCGCGGCATCGAGGTCGGACAGGTCTTCAAGCTCGGCACGAAGTACACGTCAGCCTTCAAGGCGATGTACAAGACCGACGACCTAAGCGAGCGCGTGATGATCATGGGCTGCTACGGCGTCGGCGTAAGCCGCACGCTTCAGGCTGTCATCGAGCAGAGCCACGACAAGGATGGCATCGTCTGGCCCGCATCCGTCGCGCCGTACCAGGTCGTCATCGATCTTCTCGACCCGTCGGTCCCGGAAGTCGCAAAGGTCGCCGAGGAGCTCGAGACGGCTCTGGAGTCCGCAGGCATCGACGTCATAGTCGATGACCGCGAGGAGCGCCCCGGCGTCAAGTTCAAGGACGCCGACCTCATCGGCTTCCCTGTCCGCGTCGTTGTCGGCGCGAAGGGGCTCTCCAACGGAGGCGTTGAAATCAAGCGTCGCTGCGACGACAAGAGCAAGACGGTCGTCACGCCTCCACAGGACGCGCTTGCCGCCATCACGACCGCTCTGGCGTAGCCGCTTCCCGCGGCCCGCCGGGGCTCCCTAGCTATGGCATGATTTTGCGATTTTTGATATAATTAAAGGCAATGGAAACGCAAGATAAATCACTTTTGGACCTCGCGTCCTTCGACTTCACTCCTGACTGGGCGAAGAAGGATGCCGGTGTGACAGTCGGAAAGACAAGCCCTCAGCGCGCTCCGGACGACCGCAAGCCGTCCGGCGGCGAGCGCAAGCCGTTTGAACGCAAGTTCGCTGGCGACAAGGGCCCAGGGGGCGGTCAGCGCCGGTTCCCCGACCGCAATGGCGGCCAGGGCGAGAGGCGTCCGCGTTTCGAGGAGCGTCCGAAGCCCCTTGACGTCGAAGTCAAGATACTTCCCGAGCCCAAGGCGCTCGGCACCGTCATCCGGAAGCTTCAGCAGGATTTCCACGCCTACAAGCTGAAGGACCTTGCGTTTTTCCTTCTGGACAATCCGTCGTCCGTTCTCCTCAAGGTCACGCCTCGACGCGCTGAAGGCGAGGGCGCGCCCAAGCAGCAGATGCCGACTTTCTACCAGTGCAAGGCCTGCACTTTCACGGCGACGAGCCAGGACGCGGTTGCGGCGCATGCCATTGCCGCTCACCTTGGCGACTACTACGACGCGAAGGAGATTGAGTGCGAGCCCCCGAAGGGCAATTTCAACTGCGTTGCCAAGTGCGGGCTCTCCGGCGTCCTCCTCGGGCCGCCGAACGTCCACGAGTTCAACTCAACGGTGCGCGAGATGATCCGCACGCGCTACCCCGGCATGTCAGAGGCGGACTACCGTTCGCGCATCGTGATGGTCAGGGACGCAGAGGCGATCGAGGAGTGGCGCAAGAGCGCCGTCAAGAAGACGGTCTTCGTCGCGAAGGGCGCGGGCGAGGGCGCTGCGCAGCTTACGCGCGACCAGGCCGAGGGCGAGTTCAGGCGGACTGTTCTGCCGAGCCTCCTCGACAAGCCCAAGACGCTTCTTGTCACCGCCGAGGCTGCGCTCAAGAGCCAGGAGAAGCCTTTCCTCTGGGCTGTCCGCGATGCGCTTGAGGCGGAGCGTCGCGCTCCCTATGCGATGATCTACGCCCTGCGCGGCGCGTTCCACCACCGCAAGATGACCTTCTTCCGCGCCAACGACGCGCGCGGGCCGGAGTTCGTCGTCGGACACGAGCTCAAGGAGTTCGATTCCGCGCACGCCATTCCCGAGCTTGCGAAGATTGCGGCCTTCGTCGCCGAGCATCCCTGCCAGCCGAAGAGCGTTATATGCGGAACCGATCCCGAGATGGAGAAGCATCTTTCCTGGCTCGTTTCCACGGGGCACCTCGTCGCGTTTACGAACGGCGTTTTCTCGTCCGTAGAGAAGAACCCGAAGTATGGCCCCCACTGGCAGAAGAAGGGCGCTCCGGCAGAAGCTCCGAAGGAAGAAGCTCCAAAGGAACAGCCCGCACCCGCGGCAGCGGAAGCTCCCGCTGACGTAGCAAAGGATGCGGCTCCGGAGGAGGCTCCGGGCGCTCCTGCAACGGAAGAACAGATTTCAGACAACTCCCAAACAAAATCAGAAGAAAATGAAACTGCCGCTCAGCTGGCTTAACGAATTCGTAAAGGTAGACGACATAGATCCGCGCGAGCTTGCCGAAAAGCTCACGCGCGCCGGACTTCAGGTTGAGTCCGTTGAGACGGTCGGAGGCGATCCGCTTTCCGACCTCATTGTCGTAGCAGAAGTTCTCGAATGCGAGGCGCATCCCAATTCCGACCATCTTCACGTGTGCAAGGTGACGGACGGCAAGGAGACGTTTCAGGTCGTTTGCGGCGCACCCAATATGCGCAAGGGCATCAAGACGGCCTTCGCCAAGATCGGAGCGCTCATCCCCGAAGGGGAGTTCAAGATCAAGAAGGGCAAGCTCCGCGGAGTGGAGTCCTTCGGAATGTGCTGCTCCGAGCGCGAGCTCCACATCGGCTCCGGGGCCGACGGCATTATCGAGTATCCCGCCGACGTCCCCACTGGCGCGCTTGTGCGCGATGTGGCGCAGCTTGAGAAGCCCGAGACGGTCTTCGACATCGAGGTCACCTGGAACCGCCCTGACGCGCTTAGCGTCGTCGGACTCGCCCGCGAATTCGCCGCGATTCTCCACCGTCCGCTTGCGATGCCTGACGTTTCGTTCACGGAATGCGACGTCAAGGTTGAAGACGAGGTGAAGGTTGTCGTCGAGAACACGGTTAAGTGTCCGCGCTACACCGCCCGCGTCGCTCTTGACGTCAAGGACGGTCCGTCCCCCGAAGTCATGGCGAAGCGCCTTGAGCTCTGCGGCGTCCGTTCGCTCGGGCTCTGCGTCGACGTGACGAACTACGTCATGCTGGAGCTTGGACAGCCTCAGCACGCCTTCGACTACACGGCCCTCAAGGACCGCACGATCGTCGTTCGCGACGCGCGCGACGGCGAGACGATAAAGACGCTCGATGGCGTCGAGCGCAAGCTCGATCCCTCGGTCCTAGTGATCTGCGACGCGGAGAAGCCGAACGCTGTTGCTGGCGTGATGGGAGGGGAGAACTCCGGAGTCTCCGAGGGAACGTCGAGCCTCGTCATCGAGAGCGCTCTTTTCGAATGCACTTCGACAAAGTTCACGTCGACGAAGCTCGGGCTCTCCAGCGAGTCGAGCTACCGCTACATCCGCGGGGTCGACAAGGACCTGGCCGACTACGCTTCACGCAGGGCGGCGCACCTTCTTCAGAAGTACGGCGGCGCGAAGATTGCCGAAGGCGTCATCGACGTCGACTCGCGCGCGAAGCCGCTTAATGCCGACGTGACGCTCAACTTCGACCGCGCACGCCGTCTCATCGGCATTCCCGTCGGCAACGACGCGATGGTCTTCATCCTCAAGTCGCTCGGACTTGAACCGCGCAAGACGGATACGCTCTACGCAGGCGTTTCCGAGGTCGCCTTCGGCGTTCCTTCGTGGCGCTACGACCTTGAGCTCGAGGCAGACCTCGTCGAGGAGATCGCGCGCGTGTACGGACTCGACAACATTCCGGACACCATGCCTTCGGCGCCGTCGGTTTCGCCTTTGCCCGACACGCAGTACCGCGCCCACCGCAAGCTGCGCGACGTCTGCCTTGCCCTTGGGTTCTCCGAGGCGATGCACTATTCGTTCCTTTCCAAGAAGGAGCTCGACGACTTCGACACGCGCAATGCGGGCAGCCGCCTCGTGATCCCCGATCCCGTTTCGGCCGAATACGCCGTTATGCGCGACTCGCTGCTGCCTCAGATGATGGGCTCGCTCGGACGCAACGCCTCTCATCAGCTTGAAAGCGCCATGCTCTTCGAGCTCGGCAAGGTCTTCTCGCTTGAGGAGAAGGACGGCGTGAAGCGTCCCTCCGAGAAGGAGATGCTTTCCATTGGCTTCGTTGGACCTGTTGGACGCGATCCCCTGGACAGGCGCTCGTCGCTTGGCGAGGAGGAGGCCGTTCTCTGGCTCAAGGGCGCTGTCGAGGAGCTCTGCGCGAAGATGCATGTCGGGCGCGTCGAATTTGCCGCGGCGGACCATCCCGCGTTTGCCAAGGGCGCGTCGCTCAAGGTCGTGATTAACGGACGCGACGCCGGCGTGCTTGGCGCTCTTTCCGCGAAGCTCCGCCATCCGTACCGACTGACGACCCAGATGGCGCTCTGCGAGATCGAAGTCAAGCCGCTCGTCAAGAACCCGTTCGCAGTTGGGCGCGTCTCGGCCGTCCCGCAGTTCCCGCTCGTGAAGCGCGACATCGCCATCGTAGCGGCCGCCGGGGTGACGAACGACTCCATCGTCAAGACGATCCGCAAGAACGGCGGCAAGGAGCTTGTCAGCGTCAACCTCTTCGACATCTTCAAGTCCAAGGACCTCAAGCAGGGCGCGCGCTCGCTGGCGTACGCGCTTGAGTTCCGGAGCGCCGAGCGCACCCTTACCGACGAAGAGGTCGGGCGCGCGTTCCAGCGCATTGTGGACGCTCTCAAGTCGACCGAGGGCGTGGAAGTGCGCGAAGGCTGACGAAACGACGTGGGTCCTGTGTTGCACGCGGATTAAGCAGACATTTCTTCGACCGACATTTGAAGATGGGGCGCAAGCCCCGACTTGGGAACGACGGGTTCCGGAGATTCTGCGCTACGGCAACGTGGGGCTTCTTTAAGGAAATTGTGACATAAAGGACAAAGACTATGATGATAAAGAACATCTTGGCCGCAGCACTTGCGGGTGTCTGCGTTCTGACCGCCTCCGCCTCGACAACGTCGAAGGCCGCTGGGCAGCAGATCAAGAACAACTTCAGGCGACCGCAGGTTGCGTCGCTCAAGGCGCTCAAGGCGACGATCGGCAAGCCGTTCGACGCGGGCTGGCTTTTCATCGACGGACAGTTCGTTGAGCCGCCATACAAGGTCGAGCGCTACGGAACGGTCCTTAGGGTGAACGGTTTTCAGATCACCAACGACGTTGTGCCGTGGGAGGAGTTCATCAAGACCCAGGAGGGTGTTGTCGTAACGAAGACGGAGTCCGCCCCCGATTCCACCGAGTCCGCGCCCGAGCCTGTTCCCGAGGCTGAGCTTGAGGACGAGGAGGACGACGATGACGTTGCGAGTTCCCTCGACGACCTCTTCGACGACGAGCCCGTGAAGAAGACCACAAAGAAGAAAACGAAAAAATCCGCCGGATACAAGCTGCGCCCCAAGAAGCCGACGACGAAGGTCGCCTACAGCTTCGACGGCGAATTCGTCCCCAACGAGAAGTCCAATGCCCTCCTTGCCCGCATAAACAAGGCGCGCGGCAGGATTGACGCGATGCTCCGCGCCGGCGGAATCATCTGCGCGTCCTCGAAGTATTCGTACATTCGCGTGGACGGCGGTCCCGTAGCCGACCAGGCGATGGAGAAGCTCCCCGGAATCATGAAGGCGGCGAAGACCCCCGAAGACCTGCTTGTCTCCGCGCGCAACGCTGGAATGGTGTTCTTCTCGTCGCCGTTCTGCGCAGATCTCTACCGCAACAGGTTCACGTATCTGCGCCTTGAGGAGCGCTGCAAGTCGATCAAGGAGAAGAAGCAGTGGCAGAGCCTCGGTCTCTAGTCATCCTCATACCGGCGTACAACCCGGACGAAAAACTGCTCGCGCTCCTTCCGAGGCTGCGCGAGCGGTTTTCGCGTATTGTCCTTGTGGACGACGGTTCCACGAAGGGCAAGGAGATATTCCCGCAGGCGGAGAAGTACGTCGAGAAGATACTTGTCCACGAGCGCAACCGCGGCAAAGGCGCCGCGCTCAAGACTGGCCTTGCGTACATCGGCGACTGCGACGTGATAACGGCCGATTCCGATGGACAGCACACGCCTGAGGACATCGCCAGGGTTGCGGAGGGCCTTGCGACGCACAGGGGCGGACTTGTGCTTGGCGTTCGCGCGTTCAGCGGCAAGGTCCCGTTCCGCAGCAGGTTTGGCAACACCTGGACGCGGTGGCTTTTCTTCTTCATGACCGGGCTGATGATCCGCGACACGCAGACGGGGCTGCGCGGCATCCCAGCCGGGCTTGTCCGCCGCGTTGCGGCGATTCCAGGCGACCGGTACGAATACGAGATGGCGATGCTGGCCGACGCCAGGCGCCACGAGGAGCGCCCGCTCCAGATCCCCATCGAGACAATCTACATAGACGAGAATGCGACAAGCCACTTCAATCCGCTTCTGGACACGATTCGGATCTACCGCTCCCTGTTTCACTTCTGCCTTTCGTCCGTCATTTCTTTCCTTCTCGACAACGCCGTGTTTGCGCTTGCGGTCTGGATTCTTGAGGACCGCGGCATTGGGCGCAAGCTTTGCGTTTTTTGCGCTATTGCCGCTGCACGCCTCGTGTCGTCCAACTTCAACTACTTCTACAACAGGTTCGTCGTCTTCGGCGCAAAGTACGCCCGCAAGCGCAGCTTCTTCCAGTACTGGGCCCTCGTCCTCGTCATCGCTGCCGCAAGCTACGCGCTTACGACGGCCATCTCCGCGCTCGGCGACTTCCACGCCTTCGCCGTCACCGCTGTCAAGATCGTCGTCGAGACGTTCCTCTTCTTCGCAAGCTACCACCTGCAGAAACGATTCATCTTCCGGAAACGCTGAAATGGACGATAAAATCACGACAATGCGTTCGCTTGTTGCGAAGCTGAACGATGCCGCCGATGCCTACTACAATGGACGCGCCGAACTTATGTCCGACTACGAGTGGGACGCCATGTTCGACCGCGTCAAGGCGCTTGAGAAGGAGACCGGCGTCGTCCTTCCTGAAAGCCCCACGAACAAGGTTTCGGCCGACTCCACGGCAGGCGAGAAGATGGAGCACGAGTTTGCCGCGCTTTCCCTCGCGAAGACTAAGAACGTCGTGGAGGTCGCCAAATGGGCTGAGGGGCGTCCTGTCTGGCTCAGCTGGAAGCTCGACGGACTCACCCTCGTCGCCACATACGAAGGCGGCAAGCTGCTCCACGTCGTCACGCGTGGCGACGGACACGTCGGCACGAACATAACGCGGCTATCGCAGGGCATACGGGGCATCCCCGCGCGCATCTCCGAGAAGGGACGTCTCGTCATACGCGGAGAGGCCGTCATTTCCTATTCGAACTTCAAGTCGTTCCTCGCCTCAAGCGAGGAGGAATACGCGAATCCGCGCAATCTCGCGTCTGGCTCGCTAACGCTCAAGGACGCCGACGAGCTCAAGCGTCGTTCCCTGGAGTGGATACCTTTCACCCTTGTCCACACCGAGCGCACTGAGCTTGTCTCGTGGGGCGACAGGATGAAGTTCCTCAAGGACCTCGGCTTCAACCCCGTCGACCGCGAGCTGATCGCCGATCCTTCGGAGGGGAACGTCCAGGTTGCGATCGATAGATGGACCGCTCGCGTCACAGGCGGCGAGTTCGACTTTCCCGTAGACGGTTTGGTCGTATGCTACGACGACACCGAATACGCGAAGACCGGATCTGTCACGGGGCACCACGCGACGCGAGCCGGGCTGGCGTTCAAGTGGGCCGACGAATCTGCGTCGACCGAACTTGACCATGTCGAGTGGAGCTGCGCGGTTGCCTCCATCGCGCCTGTCGCAGTCTTCAGGCCGGTCCAGCTGGAAGGGACTGTCGTCAAGCGCGCGTCGCTCTGCAACATATCTGAATGCGAGAGGCTTGGCATAGGCGGAAGGGGGACTAGGCTTTCCGTCATAAAGTCCAACAAGATCATTCCGAAGGTCATCTCCGTCGGCGAAAAGGTCGGCGAGTTCGAGATCCCAAAGACGTGCCCCGTGTGCGGAGCTCCAACGGAGATCGCAGTTTCCCCGACGGGTACGCGAACGCTGCGCTGCACGAACGCGACGTGCGCTGCGCGCGAGCTGCGCAAGTTCATGAAGTTCGTGTCGAAGGACGGACTCGACATCGACGGGCTTGCTGGTGAAACTCTTGCGAAGTTCGTCAACTGCGGCTGGATAAAGACGCCTGCGGACATCTACCGCCTTGGCGCGCACAAGGCCGAGATTGCGACGATGGAGGGCTTTGGGGAGAAGAGCGCGACGAACATCGTTGCGGCCATCGAGAAGGCTCGCAGGCGCAAGGCGGTGAACTTCATCGTTGCGCTGTCGATCCCGCTTTGCGGCCCAGACGTCGCCAAGCGCCTTTTGGGACGGTATTCCGTGCGCGACCTTTTCGCAAAGGCGGCCGAAGCATCACGTCGAGACGACTTGTTCTCTCCGGGTCCGCAGGTTTTCGCGACGATAGACGGGATTGGCCCAGTGAAGTCCGAGGCGTTCGTCAACTGGTGCGGCAACAGCGAGAACATGGCTCTGGTGAACGAGCTCTTCTCCGAAGTCGATCTCGAGGAGTATGCTGGCGGAAAACAGGACGGACGCTGCGCGGGCAAGACGTTCGTGATAACTGGCGATGTCCATGTCTTCGCCAACCGCAGTGCGTTCAAGGCGTATGTGGAAGAGCAGGGCGGAAAAGTCGCGGGTTCGGTCTCGTCGAAGACGGATTTCCTTGTCAGCAATGATTCCGACTCGTCTTCGGGCAAGAGCCGCAAGGCGCGGGAACTTGGGGTCGGCGTAATTACCGAAGACGAGTTCATCGAACAGTTCGGCGGCCCATCGAAATAGCCGCTTCGCATTGAGTTCCGACTTTTTGATATAATTATGTCATGAACATTGGCATCTACGAGACAGTTCGCCTTATCGGAAAGGGCGGGATGAGCGAGGTCTACGAGGCGGTCAACCCCCGCCTCGGGTCGCGCCATGCAATCAAGCTTTATACCTATCCCAAGGACGACGCAGGCGTGAAGTCGCGCTTCGAGGCCGAAGGCTCGATGCTCGCAAAGCTGTCCCACCCCAGGATTGTGCGCGTCACCGACATTGGCGAATACGAGGGGCGGCCCTATTTCGTCATGGACCTTGTCCTTTCGCCCGAGGGAACGTCCAAGAGCCTTGCCGACGTCGGCGAAGGCGAAGCGGACGAGGAGACGATCGGCCGCTGGTACGACGACATACGCGAGGGGCTTGCCTACATCCACTCCCACGGAATCGTCCATCGCGACCTAAAGCTGCAGAACGTGCTGATCGGTCCTGACGGACACGCCGTCCTTGCCGATTTCGGCATCTCCAAGATCTTCAATCCAGACAACGAGGGTTTCGCGGCGAGCGCCGTGAAGACGATTGTCAACATAAAGGACGGACGCCGCCCTGTCATGGGATCGCTCGGATACATGGCGCCCGAGCTTGAGATGGGCGCTGCCGCAACGCCGCAGAGCGACTGGTACGCGCTTGGCGTAATCGTCTACAGGCTTCTTACGGGCACGTGGTGCGACGCGAGGACTGACGTGCTGTCTGCGCTTGAAACGTACGACAGGGTTTGGAGGCGGATAATACCAAAGCTGATACACTCGAACCCCGATGGGCGCGAGTGCCTTTCATATGCCGAGGAGAAGGCGGCTGCGCGCGATCGCGCCGCACTGGCAGCGGAGGAGAAGCTTGAGCGCGTAAAGCGCAGGGCGCGGAACGCGCGCCATTTCGCGCGCTTCGCAGTCGCCGCGCTGTTTCTTGCGCTTGCCGCTGTCAGCGTTCTGTCCTACCGCCATCTCAACACGCGCTCGCGTCTGCGCGAGGTCAAGCGCAAGCTCGCGATCCCCACTTTCGAGAAGGTGTTTGTCATACCTCCCGTGGACAACTCGTCCGATTCCGACGACAGTCCCACGCTCAACGACCTTGAGCTTGCACAGATCGACGCGTGGGTGCTTACGCACCGCATTTTCGACAACCTAAAGGCCGGTAAGGTAACCTACCGCGAGGCGTGCGACAGCCTTCGGTACGTGTACGGCAAGGTTCTCTCCGAGAACGAGGACGATATCTGGGGCGACGACTACCAGGCCGCTGGAGACCCCGAGTCGCTGAAGCTTCTCTTCAAGCACGACATCAAGCGAATGTCCAAGTTCGCCCGCCGCCTCCACGAGACGGTCACGGCCGAAGACAGCGAGCCGATAGTCGACGATGAGCTTGCCGACGAACAATAGTCGAAGGAAAGTGATGGACCTGAGGATAGTCGTTGCCGCCCACAAGCCGTACGCGATGCCGTCCGATCCGGCGTACGTGCCGCTTCAGGTCGGAGCCCTGGGCAAGCCGCCCATCGTCAACGAGCAGGGGCGCGAGTTCCTTCGCGACGACACAGGCGACAACATAAGCGCGAAGAATTCGAGCTGGTGTGAAATGACGGGCGTATACTGGGCGTGGAAGAACCTGAAGTCCGACGCCATCGGCCTTGCGCACTACAGGAGGCACTTCAAGGGAAGGGGCGGGTCGATCGCAACTGGCGACGAAATTCGCGCCATCCTCGAGGGAACGGATGGAAATCCCCCTGTAGACGTTCTCCTCCCGAAGAAGCGCAACTACTTCATCGAAAGCACGTATTCGCAGTACGCGCATGCGCACCATGCGAAGGACCTTGACCTGACGCGCGAGGTGCTCTCCGAACTCGATCCTGAGAGCGTTGTCCATTTCGACGCCGCAATGAAGTCCACGAGGGGCCACCGCTTCAACATGTTTGTCATGCGCAGGGCCTTGTTCGACGACTACTGCTCATGGATTTTCCCCATTCTCGAGGCGCTTGAGGACAGGCTCGACACGACGGGCTATTCGCAATACGACCTTCGCGTCTACGGTTTTCTAGCCGAGCGGCTTCTGGACGTTTGGATTGCCAGAAGGGGGGTAAAGTATGCAGAAAGGCCAGTTCTGCATCTTGAAGGGCAGAACTGGCCTCGCAAAATCCTGTCGTTTCTGACTAGGAAGTTTATTCGCCGACGGGCTTAGATGTTGAGCGTCGTCTTGCTCCAGGGCTCCTTTGTCGCGAGCAGGGAAGGAGTCGTCATCTCGCTCGGGACGGGTATGCCCAGCATCTGAAGCGCGGTAGGCGCGACGGCCGAGAGCTTTGCGAGCGGGGTGAGGTGCACTCCGGCTGCGTCGTTTGCGACGTAGAAGCACTCGACGAGGTTGAGCGTGTGGGAGGTCTTCGTGAGGCCCGACTTGTAGTCGACCATCTGCTCGGCGTTGCCGTGGTCTGCGAAGATGAGCACGTGGGCGTCGAGCTCCATGAGGCGGGGAAGTATCTTTCCGATGCACTCGTCGGTGACTTCGACGGCCTTCGTCGCCGCTGCGAGGTCGCCCGTGTGGCCGACCATGTCGCAGTTCGCGTAGTTGACTACGATGAAGCCGTAGGGGTTGTTCTCAAGGCGCTTGAGCAGCTCTTCGGTCACGTTGTAGGCGTCCATCTCGGGATGCGAGGCGAACGTCGCGGGATCGAAGCGGCTGGGAACGTCGACCTGATCCTCGCCTTCGGAGGGAGTCGTGGACTTGCCGTTGAAGAAGCTCGTGACGTGGCGGAACTTCTGCGTCTCAGCGATGCGGAGCTGCTTGATTCCGGCCTTCGAGACGACCTCGCCGAGGAGGTTGTCCATGCTTCCGCCTGCGCCGCCTGCGCCGAGGAGGTAGTCCTCGAACTCGTCCCAGTAGCGCGTGAAGCCGAGGAACGTGACGTTCGGACGGCAGGAGCGCGCGCCGGGGTAGTTGTCGCAGACGAACGCCTGGGTAAGCTGTATCGCGCGGTCCTGGCGGTAGTTCGTGTGCATCACGACGTCGCCGTCCTTCATGCCGGCGTAGTCGCCGATGACGTAGCACGGGATGTACTCGTCGGTCATCGGGGTGTTGTCGGGCGTCTTGCCGGTCTCGTACTCGTGTTTGACGCACTCCTCGATGGTGGCGCACTTCTTGCCCTTGCAGTTGACGATGCACTCGAACGCCTCGTCCGTCAGCGCGTACTTCTTCGCGCGGTCCATTCCGTAGTAGCGGCCCATCGCGGTTCCGATCACTGCGTTGCCGACGGAGGCGAGCTCCTGTTTCAGGCGGGCGATGTACTCGAGCGTGGAGCGGGGCGGCGTGTCGCGTCCGTCAAGGAACGGATGCACGACGATTCTCCCCTCGGGGAACTCCTGACGCGCGCGCTTCATGAGCTTGAAGAGATGCTCCTGGTGCGCATGGACGCCTTCGTCCTGGAGGAGTCCGAAGAAGTGGAACTGGGAGTTGTTCTTCTTCCACTGGGCGATGAGGTTCTGCCACTTCTCGCTCTTGAAGAGCTCGCCGGAGGAGAGTCCGTCGTCGATGCGCTTGAGCTCCTGGACGACGATGCGCCCTGCGCCCATGTTGAGGTGTCCGACCTCGGACGAACCCTGGTAGCCGTCAGGAAGGCCGACGGCCTCGCCGCAGCAGTCGAGCAGGCAGTGCGGGTAGCGGGCGCGGATCTGGTCGATTACGGGTGTCTTGGCTCCATACACGGAGTTTCCGTCTGCGCGGGGGTTGATGCCCCATCCATCGCGGATGATGAAGACAACAGGTCTCATTTTGTTTTTCCTTTTTTGTTTGTTTTAGATTTGCAGTTAGTCGGCCTTGGCCATGACGGAAAGGGCGCGCGCCAGCATGTCCATTCCGCACTTGCCCTCCTTGAAGTCGTCCATTACGCGTTCGTAGCGCCTGACGCATTCGGCGCGGCTCGCGGCGCGGACGACCGTGTCGTTGACGATGCCGGAGGATATTCTGTTCACTCCCATGTCCGTCGGCGACTTGTATGGGCATTTCTCGCCCATCATGCGCTCCCATATCTCGCGCAGTATCGGGTAAGCCTCGATGTCGCGGTTGTAGTTGACGCGCATCTCGTCGTAGGCGAGGTAGTGGTGGGGGTCGATTTGGTTTTCGTCCTTTAGCTCGAGTGTCGCGGCCTCGTAAGCCACGTTGAGCGGGTGCATGAGCTGGAGGTCCCAGACGGGGAATGTCTCGAACTTCGCGTAGGACGCCTTGCGGCCGCGCTTGACCTCGTGGTAGAGCATCGTGAGGCACGTGGCGAACTTGCCCGAGCCAGGGCCTGGTCCCGTGACGACGACAATAGGCTTTTCGGTGGAGATGTAGTCGTTCCTGCCGTAGCCAGAGTCGCTAACGATGGTGTCGAGGTCGTTCGGGTAGCCCTTGATGGGGTAGTGGTAGAACACGTCGACGCCGGCGTCTTCAAGCACCTTCGCGAAGGCGCGGGCGGTGGGGTGCCCGTCGAAGCGGGTGATCGCTACGCCGCGGACGGTGATTCCTCGCTCCTTCATTGCGTTGACGAGCTTGAGGGTCTCTTCCTCGTATGTCGTCCCATAGTCGGCGCGCATCTTCTTTGCCTCGATGTCGCCTGCGTATATGCAGAGGACGAGCTCTGCCTTGTCGCCCAGCATCTGGAGGAGGCGCAGCTTCACGTCGGGGTCGTAGCCTGGGAGGCAGCGCGCCGCGTGGTTGTCGTTCATCAGCTTCCCGCCGAACTCAAGGTAGAGCTTGCCTGTCTGCTCGACGCGCCGCTTGATCTCGGCGATTTGCTCCTTAAGGTATTTTTCGTTGTCGAACCCGATTTTCATCGAGCGTCTCTTCTCGCCTGTCGTTGAACTGCTCATTTCTTGTTGATCTCGTCAAGAATTGCCTGGATTTTTGTTTTGCAGCGGCCGCATCCGCCGCCGGCCTTGGTGTAATTCGTCACTTCCTCGACCGTCGTCAGCTGGTTCTCCGTTATCACGCGGCGAACCTCGTTCTCGCTGACGTTGTAGCAAGTGCAGAGAAGCTCCTCCTCGAGGTTCTTGTCGGTGTTTTTGCCGGTTTCGTAGTTCTTGATGGCGGCTTCCATCGCCTCGCGCCCCATTACGGAGCAGTGCATCTTCTGCGGAGGGAGCCCGCCGAGGAAGTCCGCAATCTGCTGGTTCGTGATCTTGCGGGCCTCGTCTAGCGTCTTGCCGATGACCATCTCGGTTAGGGCGGAGGAGCTCGCGATTGCGCTTGCGCAGCCGAAAGTCTGGAATTTCGCCTCGGCAATCTTGCCGTCGGGACCCAGCTTGAACTGGAATTTCAGCGCGTCTCCGCACGCCAGGGACCCGACGGTAGCCTCGCCGTCGGGATTGTCGATTTTGCCGACATTCCGGGGGTTCCGGAAGTAGTCCATCATCTTCTCAGAGTAGTTCCACATCTGTTCCGCCTTCTTTCTCTTATTAAAATAATATTATATCAAAAATTAGGTGCCGCGCGACGGCGAAAGATAGACAGGAATCGCCACTGCGTCATCGAATCCGCCCTACCTTGAGGGGCATGGTATCGCACCCATAGACTGGTGAGCGCCCCCGCATTTCCTGAACCTGGCCTGCACCTCGTCCACAAGCATGTCGTACTTCAGGAGCGTGTCCGCGCCAATCCTGCTGATGAGTTCGTCGACAAGCACCGGCGCGATTTCAACGTCTTCGCCCAGCGCCAGCTTGCCAGGGACGCCCGTGTCGGTGGTGATTTCGGACTTCCCGTTGACCTCGACGGCGTCGATGTCCAGCGTCTTCTTCGCCGACGGCCATCCGACAGCCGTGCCGAGAATCGTCAGGGAAGCCGCAGAGTCCACTATGAGGGGGACAGCCTTCCCGTTGTACTTGGGCGCGAGCGCCACGGTGAACGGATCGCTGACCGACCGGGCGATTCCCCTGCCGAACCCGACGAGATCATCCCGCCCCGGCAGGAACACGGCCTTCCCCGATCCTAGCGACACGAGCGCAGGAACGCGGCCTATCACGTTCATGCCGACTATGCCGTCAACTTTGACGCCTATCCCTGGGACAAGGTGCGAGATGTCGAGCGCCATCGCCTCGAATCCGCCAAACGCGGCATCGCCCAGCTTGAGGGAGTCGACGTGGAATATCTTCGGCGCGCCCTCCACGTTCGTGTCCCCCCCAAGAACCACATGGTCCAGCCTGACCTCGGGCAGCGCGCGCCTCATGAACCCGATGTCGAACGTCGTGTGCGTCGCTCCGGTGTCGAACAGCAGATTGCACTCCCTGCCGTTGAGCGTCGCCGACACAAACGGCATGTTCTTGCCCGGGATGACGCGAAGGCCGACCGACACCCGCGACCTAGGGGCATTCGTCGGGACGAACGGGATGTCGAAACTGCTGAGGCGGACGCCCCTAGCATTCTCTGCGCGGTCGCCGTTGCTGCGACGGCCCTGCGGCGCCACTTCCGCCACGGCGCAGAGCACCATGCCCAAGGCAAGCGCAATTACTCCAAACACTCTTTTCACGACTGAATCCTCCTGTGCGCCTAGTATACCAAAAATCTTCGCCTGGTGGTGGCGCAACAGGCACAAATAGCGGTTTCAGGGCCCATTGGACAATATGGCCTCTTTATGGTATAATATGCCCTCGTTTTGACCAAGAAGGTTAGAAGGAAGGAAATCTATCGACTATGGCAATCGTTCTAGGCCTACCTAAGGGCAGTCTGCAGGAATCGACCTTCGCGCTCTTCAAGCGCGCGGGCTTCAACGTTTCGTGCTCAAGCCGCAGCTACATCCCCTCGATTGACGATCCCGAGATCAAGTGCCGCCTTCTCAGGCCCCAGGAAATGAGCCGTTACGTTGAACTCGGTCTTCTCGACGCGGGTATCTGCGGTTTCGACTGGGTCTACGAGAACGGCTCCGACGTGCAGGAGATCTGCGAGCTCAACTACTCCAAGGCTACGTCGAATCCCGTCCGCTGGGTTCTCGCCGTTCCGAACGATTCGCCCATCAAGACCGTCAAGGACCTCGAAGGCAAGCGCATCTCCACCGAGGCTATCGGCCTCACGAAGCGATACCTCGCGGCTAACGGGGTCAACGCAGACGTCGAGTTCAGCTGGGGCGCGACCGAAGTCAAGGCTCCCGAGCTCGTGGACGCAATCGTCGACCTCACCGAGACAGGTTCATCGCTCCGCGCGAACAACCTGCGCATCGTCGACACGATCCTTACGTCCACCACGCGCTTCATCGCCAACAAGAAGAGCTGGGAAGACGCCGAGAAGCGCGCCAAGCTCGAGCAGCTCAAGATGCTCCTCGTCGGAGCCCTCGAGGCTCAGCGCCGCGTCCTTCTGAAGTGCAACGCGCCGGCGGCCGGCCTCGACGAGATCGTCAAGGTGCTTCCCGCGCTCCACGCGCCTACCGTGAACAAGCTCAACGGAGAAGGCTGGTACGCGGTAGAGTCCGTCGTCGAGGAGCGCCAGGTGCGCGACCTCATCCCGCAGCTCACGAAGGCCGGCGCTACCGGCATCATCGAGCTTCCCCTCAACAAAATCATTTTCTGATCAGAAACATCCGGCTTAGCGGCCGGTCAAAAAAGCAAGGAGTAACCCATGGGTTCCATCAAGAAGAAACGCCGCAAAAAAATGTCCAAGCACAAATACGACAAGCGCATGAAAGCGCAGCGTCATAAAAACAAGTAAGCGGAAGGTCCGGCTCTTGCAGGGTCGGACCTTTTGCTTTTCTGTTAATGGCGGTTGTACTCGAGAGCGAACGGCGCAGCTGGAAGGCTCGTTTCTTCCATGCGACCATCTACTGCATCCTGGCGATAGGTGCGGTTACGATGGCGTATCCGTTCGCCGTCATGATCGCGGCGAGCTTCTCGTCCGGCTACGACTACGAACGCCATTCGCCCGTCGTGCGCGCGCTTTTCGATCCTTCGGACCGATACATGCGCTCTGTCGCGACTTGCTTCAAGTCCTTCCCGCGCGCCGTCTTCCCAGATGCGCCGGAGGGATGGACAACGTGGACTGCCGTCGCAGCGGACCGCGATGGCGTGCGCAGCTTCTACGAGCGCGAGCGCGCGGCGTACGACCACGCGCCTGTCGCATACGACAGGCACGGACTCGTAGACGACATCGTCGCGACGGTCCGAGGCTTGCCGGACGAGGCGCTTGTCTGCAACTACGACGCGAGGGACGTTTCGCGCTTCCTTGAGGCGAAGTACGGAACTGTGGAGAAGCTCAACGCCGCTTGGCCCGTCCCCCACAGGAGCTTTTTCGACGTCTCCTTCACCGCCGAGTCGCGCGGACGTGGAGAGGGCGCGAAGATGGCCGACTACAGGGAATTCGTCCGATCCTACGTCGACCGAGCCGAAAGGCGCGGTGACCACGTCTCGCGCGTGATGCCGAAGGACGCGGGCGAGTACGCGCTTCGGATCAGGCACAGCTTCATGCGGCAGTTCCGTGAACACGGCTGGAGGGACTTCCTCGAAGGCGCGCTTGCGAACTACAGGCTTGTCGGCGACTACCTGTTTCTGCGCGGCAGGGCTTTCGCAAACACGATTCTCCTCGTCGTCCTTTCCGTCCTCGCTTCGCTTACCGTAAATCCGCTTGCCGCATACGCGCTGTCGCGCTTCAAGCTGCGTAGCACCGAGTGGATACTCCTTTTCCTGCTTGCGACGATGGCCTTCCCCGCTGCCGTCACCGCGATCCCTGGGTTCCTGCTGATCCGCGACCTGGGGCTGTTGAACACTTTCGCCGCGCTCGTCCTTCCGACAGTCGCCAGCGGCATGTCGATTTTCATACTCAAGGGGTTCTTCGACGCGCTGCCGCGCGAGCTCTACGAGGCTGCGGCGATAGACGGCGCGGGGGAATGGACGGTATTCCTCCGCATAACGCTTCCCATGACGACGCCGATTCTCGCCGTCAACGCGCTGAACAGCTTCATCCATGCGTACTCGTCGTGGGAGTGGGCGTTTCTCGTCTGCCAGAAGGAGTCCCACTGGACGCTCGCCGTCTGGATGTACCAGATGTCGCAGACGTTTTCGCACCAGCCGTGGTGCGTGATGGCGGGCTTTGTCGTCGTCTCGCTTCCGACGGCCATTGTCTTCCTCGTATGCCAGAAGGTGATACTCAGGGGCATCGTCCTTCCGTCGATGAAGTGACATCCATTTTACGGCCAACGCATCAAATATTCCTTCTCCCCGCTGACGCGGTGCAGAACGAATTTTTGATGCGTTGGAAGTGTTTCAGCAGCCAACAACCAGCAATCAGCGCCCAATCCGGGCGGTCGTGGCGCGCATCTTGGACTTTCAGGAGGTGTTCAAGGCGCATTCATCGGGCGCGCCCGTCCTTTTTGTGAACGCGCGGGCATCGAGCCCGCGCGGGTTCGATGCAGTCGCCTTGAAGTCTTCTTCCCGCCCTATGCCGTCGAGTCGCTGCAGGCCGAGTCGCGGGAACTGCTTCTCATGATCGGCAAGAGCATCAGCACTGCCTCGGCCCGCCTGCAGGGAAAAGCCATCGGAGCGTAGGCTCGATGCCTACGCACAAAAGATGATCGGGCGCGGCCGATTTGTTGCCCCTAGTATGTCC
>SUWC01000058.1 GCA_015061665.1 Lentisphaerota bacterium | reverse complement strand
AAAAAACTTTTTGAGGCGCATCAAAAAACTTTTTGGATATCTGCGGATATCCGCCGACATCCAAAGGCTATATCAAGCATGTCTGCTCGCCTTGAACTTCCCCTTCGTGCGCCTGCAACGCATCCCCAGGCACAAATCATCCGTAAAACGCACCTCTCGCGGGGTCTGTTCCCGCAAATCCCCTCCGCACACTCCACGCCTTTACGCCCTTGGAAAGTACCCTCCTGTTTCTATCGCCAGAGACGCCAATTCGCATCCGCCCGCCGGAGGCATTGGCGAATCCGCATATGTTGCCTGTGGAGATTCTTTTCGCCCGTTGATGGTCCAACGTCCTCCAAAATCCGGTCCTTCGCGTCGTAGCAACCCGGCTTTCTGCAACGTCCTCATGATCTTCTGTGTGGACTTGCTCATTCTTTTTTATGCCGCAATCCAGCGTCCGAATTTCTTGCCGCCCTCACGCTTGATGAGATTAGCATCCCTCAACTGACGAACGATCTTCGCATAGGCGCGATGGGCACCTTTCACCTCGTCAATTTCGCGCCGCGTTGCCGCCACGCGCTTCCCCGCCAGCACGGCCGTGATCTGCTCCTCGGTCAGCGTGTTTCCCTCGATGGCCGTCGTCCCACGAATCGTACGAATGTGATTGAGCTTTCTGAGCCGCACGCCATCAGCCCCCTCCATCACGATTTTGTATCGTTATAATGCGGCGGCAATCTCCATAATGAGCCGCATCGCCTTGCCGCTCATCGTAAACTTCGGAATGTATTCGATCTTCTTCATCCTTTACCTCCGCTTCAAATTATATCACACAAGCCACACCCAACGCCCACCCAGTCGCCACCATCACCCCAAAGCCGCTTGCAATTTTCCTCCAGGCGGCCACCAACTTCACAACCCCGCCCGTTTGATTTTTCTTACGCTTGTCTTTGCCGATCTTCACATTCTATTTCCTCCACTGTATATCATTCGAACCGGCCAGTACGACTGACTTCCTTGCCCCGGCCTCGCCCGACACGTAGAAGTTCCCGTCCTGCGCCATGGCAAAGTCAATCAGTACCCCCTACATTTAGAACTGGCAACGGGAAACCCATGCGATAAAACCCAACAAGCTCCCCTATCGGTGCAACTTCCAACATCACCTGATCAATCGGCGAACGCAACCCGTCGAATTTGACATCACCGCCCCGCACCTCTGGATAGATAATGACACAAGGCACGACTGCCGAATCCTGCTCTTCAGCATCTTGGATTCCAAGCCTCTTTAAGACCTTACGATCCCGCGCATACCCCGCAAGCTGTCGAATGTCCTCCACATCAAACCTTCCTGCGTCGTATCTTGGTTTATACTTGGTGTCCAGTATCAAAGGACGCTCCTCGTCAACATACAGGAAATCCGGCTTGCCCGTTGTCACATTCGCCTGATAGAGTATCTTCGGTCCATACGCCTTTCGCAACGCGCCAAGGACATAGTGCTCATAGAGCAAAGACATGTCAATCCAAAACGCCGGGATCGTATGCTTTTCCGCAGAAGCTCGGTCAATGCTGTTGTCATAACGCCGAAGAATCATCTTCGCCAGCTTTACGGCTTCCTCATATTCGCGGTATAGCTTATTCCGCTTGCAGAGCCGCACTTCCCAAAGCTCAACCCGATCATCGACCTCTGCAAACGCGGCAAGACAGCCGTTGAGCCGCCCCTGCAGCATGACCGCGCTTCGCTGTCCATGATCCAGCATCCTGCCGACAATCCGCTCCACAAACAGCATTATACAGTGTATTCCACCTTAAAACGACTTTCATCTGTCTCCGTAACATCGACCCACAAACCGGCTTTCTGGGCAACAGCTCGCTTTACCGCAAAAGCAGGATGCCCGAATTGATTTTTCTCGCCGTATGTTACTACGCACACCCGCCTCTCAATCGGCAGATCCCCATTCCCAAACGAATCTAACGAACCATGATGAGGCAACTGAACCATACCAATGTTTCTGACGTATCTCCCAAACGCTCTCGTCAAATCTACATCGTCCAACAACAAATCCCCTGTATAGAGGCAACCTGGACGACAGAAGAAAAGCGGATACACACCCACCGGGAATGGCTTTACTCGACGCAAACCACAATCAAAACAATAATCTTTCAATTGGTCGGGGCAGCAACTCCCCCAGAAGTCCCGGCTCGTAACTTCACCTGTACTTGGAGGACATGCACCATCATGAGGCCCCGAATAAAGAGCCATCGAGTTCCGATTAATTCCATCTGGCAATGCCTTGTAACAACGACGCAGGACCTGTAAATTCCTAATCACAAAATCAGGATCTTTAAGATTTGCAATCTGAAATCCTTTCCCAAAAACATTCTCCAACGCATCTATCAGATTAGAATACCGCTGTGGCTTATGATTGTATGGTATCAAATGCCACCTCAGCACTCGCCCATTGTCAGGAAGATAGTTTCCGATTGAGATCTTAGTCAACGAAGGAACTTCTTTCTGTAAATCATCAACTCCAACACCCTCATCGTCCACCTCATTCCCCATTGGCGAACGTTCTCTATCTGCAGGGCGGACAAATGTGACCTTCGCATCATTGCCGAAATACTCCTCGGGACTATTGATAATACCATTAAGGGCATCGCTTATCCTTCCCCATCTTGACTTACTCAAGTGATATCCAGTCAACACATATCGTTCTTCTGCAGACAGTAGCGGCAAAATGACCCTGCGAATTTGGTGATCCTGAAATGGCATGAGACATGGAATCAGATTAACATGATCGTCATCAAGATGCGAAACGAACAATATATCAACGCCATGTCCATCAGGGGAAGCCCGTTTCACCCGCCCTTCAATATCTTTTCTTTCCAGAGGAGTTCCGTCACTGTTTCGTTGTAATCCACAGAATTTCAAAGACCCACAATCATGGACTACACGAAAGACACAGTTACCTTCGGAGTCGAAGAATTCCTCTGAATAAAAAGCTCCTTGTCCAACGGGATGAAATGTCCGAATCATTTTCATTGTACAATCCTTTACCATCAGTATTGACTAGGCTGAGAATCATTCAGCATCGCTCCCTCATTTTTTTGACAATTTCAAGAAGATGATTTCTGACAATCGACTTAATCCCGTTATAGTCACCGGTTGGCGAGTATGATGTACCAAAAGCCCCTCTCATCTCCGTTGAAGCCCACTCAAATGTATCTCGAAAAGGTCCGCTTGAATAGAATTGCCGTAGATGACAACCACTCAAACGCCAATTTCCGTTTCGCGTCATCAAACTGACGAAAATCCCCCATCTCCCTCCGAAGGATAATGCGCGAGGCATCTTTTTCTTGCAATGGCTGCCATTCCAAATCAGGGCCAACCGCAGCATTGATTTCTTCACTATGCACTTGAAGCTCATTGTAGAATTTCTTGTCACGCGGAATATAAAGCTCAACCGCAATTCCATTCTGCCTAGTGTTAATTGTCAGCGCGATATGAGCACGTGATGTCCCTATAGGTAAATCATACCAATGATCCTTGGTCGGCTTACGCGAGCCCGGGAACAATTTTACATATTCTTGGTTCGTTCGCGTATGCTCAATAAATTGCGCCCAGAACAGCAACCTTGCATCAACAGTCGCCTGGAATTTAGCATGTGCCCGATCCGCCGTCTTATCTTCATCCTTTTGTTCCTTGCTGGGGTCGTACCTAACCAACCTTCCATGCGAAAATCCTGCAATGCATTCGAGAATCTCATACGCGTCCTCAGGGGGGATGCAAAAAAATTCTCTACGCCGTTTGACTTTGCCATCCTCATCTTTTTCGACGCTGCGCAACTCCGAATTCACCATGTCAAGAAGCCTGTGCAAATACTTGCAATCGCTCAAGCGTTCATCCACATCCAATGTGGCATACAGACGAAATGAAAATGGAACGGCACTACTCCCATTCAAGTCCGCCAACCGCTTCTCCACATCATCAGCATAACCAATCTTCACCCATTCCTGAAAGCTTGGGTTCGTCATAATATAGATGCATCCAGACTTTTTCATGTCTAACTCCTTTCAGTCAAATTTGAAGCTCTTTTACAAAAGCCTTTGCTTCATTGTACACGCCGTTGCTCAAATCTGGGTATTCTTGCATAAGATTTCCCAACCAAGCTGAACCATGTCCTCCAACTTGTCGTACAAACCCTTCAAGTTCCCCGACAGGCACCAAGAACACACCTTTCGCCCTCAGACATTTATCTATATATTCAAAGCCGCGAGTAGCATCACCTGGGCGTATAGCCGACTTCCCCTCTGTTTTGATACGACCAATCCGACTCTTCTTTTCCGTAAGCGATCTGATCTTATCAACGGCTTTTGCAGTAAGACTATCGCCTTTTGTATTCTTTACAATTTCAGACAACAGCGCTTCAACTTCGGACTTCCGCACTCCAGTCTCTTGATTGAACGTAGCTTTCAGCTGATTATACGCCGCATTAAACGCATTATCAAATTCCACACCGACGATCTCCGCCAATTCTTTCAAGTAAGGCTGCGTATCATTGACCATATCCATATCAGCGACCACTTTGATCGGCACATTCAATGATTGCAGTGCTTTCACTGCCACCTTAAGCCGTTGTTTCCCACCACAATGCACAAACAACGTTTCGGGATAACGCCCTGTGTTCTTTTTCAAGTGAGCATCAATCATCGAATAAAACCGGCAATCTGTGTCACTTTCACAGACGACTACCGTACCATGAAACAATCCCTCCAAAATATTAGAATGATATAATAACGAATCTTTCCAAATAGAACTAAATGCACTATTATCAAGGACTGCGATCTCATTCGTATCATCTCGTCGAGTGATTCGTATCACCTTAATCCGACTTGGGCAAACTTCCAACAGCCCCTGAAGTACAGCTTCACTATGAGTTGAAATAAAAGCTTGTTGTGTTAGCGTCAATATCTCTCCTATAGCTCGCCCTATAGCTTTCGCCTGGGGTGGATGAAGAAATGACTCTGGCTCATCAATAAAATATGTAGAAAATTTTCCATATAAAAGTCGCAACAATATTCCTGCAAAGCTCTTCATCCCATCACCTTGCAAATGAATGGCAGGATGTCCCGCCAATTCTTTTACATACTTCTGAATAGCAATGGCCGGCGGCAGTTCTCTATCTAATAAAGGTGGGTCTTTAACACATCTTAATTTTACAGACTTATCATATGCTCCGTCAGGTATTAAAAACAAGCCAAACGCACACTTGAACCGCTTCGACAATTCAGTTTGGATATCTCCATTCCGAAGAACTGCATGTATTGGTTCATCTTTCCCTTCTGCATAATTAGCGCTGTCTTTTGGATCGCATTCTTTCAATCTCGCCCTTGTGCTGATAAAATCAAAAAAGAAATCCGCCACCTCTCCAATATGCGTCCATTCAAATGCACCATCCAAATTATATTTATCAATTTCGTAACCCGCCCCGCAATAACACATACCCCTAACAGTCTGTTTGTACAATGAATTAGCAGCAATATGATTTGCTACCAATTCCTTATCCCCCTTATGAAGAGTTATAGCCTTAACGACTAATCCAGAATATTCTCTTTCCCTTGCCAATTGTTGAATGTCATAAAGCGACTGGCTCTTGCCAACATTATTTGGCCCCACAAAAACTATAATGTCATTTTGTGCGACACTAACCGTTTCCTCGTTATTAAAGGTGACCGCATTGACATAAATATATTGATCCGTACCTACAACAGGCTGATGCTTATCATCCGATTCTTTTACCGCACCCGCAGCTGTTGCATGATCATCGTGTTTTACTTTTCGTTTCCAAAAAACATTCATTATCATTGCCCTTTCAATTTTTCGCACACGCTTTTGGCGATGGCTCTGAGAATCCTCTCGGCGGCACCATCGACCCTCAATACAACCTTGAACAAGGTTATGTCTGCCATAACGTTATACCTTTACAATCTTTGCTTCAATCTTCCTCTTCGCCGCGTCCAGCGCGGCGGTTGCATCGGCTTTCAGCTTGCGGGCTTCGGCTCGGATGGATGATGCCGTGGATGCGATGCAATCCTGCACGGAGCGAGGCGGGACCGGGATGCTGATTGACTTGAAGAAATCCGCCGTGACACGTTGATGCCCGGAGGTGCCCGTGAAGTGATGTGCGGCAACTTCCCTGAATCGCTTCAGGTGCAACAAGCTTTGCAAATAATACGGATTCACCTTGTCATCTTTCGGACGAAAAACAAGAAACTCCGTTGAACCACAAAAACACTCCGACGGTTCGGTCTCCACAACCGCCGACTTGCCGTTTTCCATGCAGGGCGTAATTCGCGCCCAAATCACATCACCACCGCAGAACGTCGAATAACCCTGCGTGGCATCTGGAGAAATGTCTTCGATGTTTTCAATCGCACACCACTCTGCCGACACGCCTTCCATCGGCACAAGCTTCGTAATCTGTTCAAGAGAACAAGGCGGATCAATGTCAATTCGCTCAACAAATCTCTCACAGGAATATCTTGCCTTTGAAAAATCTATCGCATCAAAGTAATGATCCGGCGCAAGAGTCGCGTTCGCAACTTCCTTCGCAGGCACAATAAACATGCGAGAGGAAAGCGATGTATCGGGCTTGGGAAGCTTGGCAATGCCGAGCTCGTTCAGCACCATGTCGTCGATGGAGGCGAGAAGCTTCGTCGTCTTTTCGTCCGCCGCGCGTTTTGCCGCGTATGCCGCATCAAGCTCGGCAACGATCTTCCGCTGCTCTGATTGTGGCGGTAAGGGGATGGACAAATCCATCAACTGTTCGGTATTGAGACTTTGAACCGTCGCACCGCTCTTGCACACCAGCGGCAGCAACCGCGAGCCAAAGACATCGAAGAATGCGCCCAGATAATCCACACTCACGCGATCATCAGGAAAGAACGCCTTGATGTCTTGATTGATCGTCGTCGGCTTGTGCGTGACCATTACCGGCAATGTGTGTTGTAAAATCCCACTCCGGCTGACCATGAGTACTGCCGGACGATTCACATAGCAAGTCGTGGACTCGGCAAGCGCCAATTCGGTAACATGATCTTCCGAATCCTCAAACCGAAATGCCTTGAAATCCTTTGCCGACACCCACGGAATCGATCCGTTCCAATATTCCGGATGGGCGGTGGACGGCGTTCCGCCCGTGCGGAAATAGGACAACGACAACAACTTTGCTGACGGATAAGTCGATCTGATTCGCGTCCGCCTCAATGCATGATGATACTCAGGGTCCAGCCGCCTGCCCTGAGCTTCCGATGCTTTGATTCTAAAGGTAACACTCACAGCAAGTCTCCAATCTCATGTAAAGAAAATGGTGTTTTACTTTGCATGACAGTTGAAATGTGTATAGCAAAAGCCGTTTTGCTATGCACATCCGGTGAAATCTGTATAATAAATGGCGTTTTACTATACATATCACTACATATCACTTACTATCTGCAAGTTTTTCGTGATTAACCAGCAAATCTACAAGTTTTTCGTTTATGTAATAATTGACACGGCCAACTTTAACCTTGCCTAATAGTCCAAGTTTGACGATTTTATCTAAATATGCCGAAGCCGTCATCCTCGTCACGCCCAAGGCCCCGGTTGTATGGTCAATTTTGGTATAGGGGTGGTAAAACAGGTGGTTGAGCAATTCATGTCGATAGCTCTTACCGAATTCCGGTCGTAGGACGGCCTTATACTCCGCCATCAGCCGATTGATGCCATTGACAATCGTAATCGTGTGCGCAGCCGTCATTTCAATGCCTTTCAGCATGAACATGACCCACGCCTGCCAATCCGCGACGGCACCATTGCTGTCTCTCACCGCCTGCAGCAGACGGTAATACTCTGTCTTGTTCTGGGTGATATAACGGCTTAAATACAAAATCGGCAAGTCCAATAGGCCGTTCACAACCAGGAACAAGATGCAGACGATTCGCCCCGTTCGTCCGTTGCCATCGTAGAACGGATGGATGCTTTCGAACTGGTGATGGATGACCGCCAATTTGACGAGAGGATCCCAATCCGCCATTTCCGGACGATTGACGAACTCCTCGAGGTTGCTCATGTACCGGACAACATCGTTCCCATCCTGCGGCGGCTGGTAAATCACATTCCCGAAGTTGTCCCGAAGCTCCGTACCCGGCACCTTGCGGAATCCCGCCGTATTTCCAATGAGGACGGACTGTACTTCCTGAATCAGATTAGAAGTAAGCGGCAGCCCCTTTCTGAGCTTTTCAAATCCAGTGCGTATCGCCTCACGATATTTGAGCACCTCCTTGGATGCCGGCGACTTCTCAAAATTCTCCGCCTTGATCTCATACCGATAAAGATCGTCTTGCGTCGTGACAATGCTCTCGACCTCGGACGAATCCTTGGCCTCTTGAAGTGTCAGCGTGCTGATAAGAATGTTCTCGTTCGGTATCGTGCGGGCGACACCCTTCAGTTCAGCCAACTGACGATGAGCGAGACTGGCCTGCTTGAGAATCGCCTTGTTCTCAAGATCAAACTTCAGCGGCAACTCCAGAATCTCGTACTTATTCATCGCCTCGCTCCTTAGAAATGAATTTCGCCAACTCCGCGCCGATCTCGTCCAGCTCATTGACCTTGGTCGGCTTGCCGGTCGCGTCAAAACCGATGTTATCGGCAATGGCCATGAAGATGTCCTCGTCCGGGAAGGACGCCGCCGCGGCGGACTTGTATTCGGAATCAAGCTTGTCGCGCAACTCGGCGACGGCCTTTTCCGCGACTGCGGCGATCTGATCCGCCTCCACCTTGTACTCGAATTCCGCGCAATTAACCATCAGCCCGAACGCCTTCTTCGGCGACTTGAAGGACATATCCCCAACCGTGAGAAGCCACGTGCGATCACCCGATCCAGGGATCGCATGCAGCCCCTCTTCAAACTTCGTCTCAATGTTGTCGAATATCTTTGACATTTCATTCCTCAATTACGATAACAATATTATACCAAAAGCACGGGCAGCGCGGACGAGTGATTTCCAGATTTCATCAACCCACGATCCTCTCCGCACGAGGGCATTCACGGTGCCGCCTCCAGTTCTCCATCGCCGCGGCGTTGTTGGTGTTGGCGTAGCAGTAGCAAACCGGCATCTGGGCCAGCGCCTTCGCGCCTCCCTGCAGTTCGATCTCCACTTTCGCCCATGTTACCATGTTACTGATTTCCTTTTGATGCGGCGCGCTCGGTGATCGCGCCCTACCAGCTTCGGCTTTCCTCCATCTCCGTCAGCACCCCGAGGTTCCGATGCTCGCGAGAAGAATGGATCGCCTTTGCGGTGTGTAATTCATTTGCCGTGGCCTTGTATGTCAATGCTATATCAAAAGCGACGACATCCCGGGCGAGCGATTTATTGAGGCCGGGAAAGCTGGTTTGTGTCTAGTTGACGTGATACATGCGACAAGAGACGCGTCTAACGTCTCGCGTCTCGCGCCCATCTTCCTCGCGCCTCACCACTCAGCGCAGGCGCTCGGACGGGTCGAAGCGGGACGACGGCCACGGATATGCGCCAAGCTCGACAAGCGCCTCGCCTGCAAGGAACAACGAGCCGCAGACAAGGACCCTCGGAGGCACGGAACCTTTGGCACTAGCCCCCGCAGAGGCTGCGGACAGGGCGTCCCCGAGCGAATCGCACGGCGTCGCCTCCAGTCCCGATGCGCGCATCTTCTCGGCAAGCGCATCGGGCGCAAGCGAGCGCGGGTTGTTCGTGCGGACCGCATATCCCTTCGCGCAGCACGGCGCAAGTATCCGAAGCGTCTCCTCGACGTCCTTGTCGCCGCAGAATCCGCAGACAAGCGCCATTCGCTCCGCTCCGCCGTCCATCCCCACGCGCCATTCATCGCGCAGTGCGCGCACCAGCGCCGTCGCCGCAGGCGGATTGTGCGCGCCGTCCACAAGATACTCGCCGACGCGCTGAAAGCGCCCGGGCCACACGACCTTGCCGAAGCCTGCGGCATCGCCGGCTCCAAGAACCTTCATCGCCGCTAGCGCGGTCATGGCGTTCTCGCGGTTGAACGAACCTCCGAGCGAGAAGGAGCGCGGCAAATCCGCCGCGGACACGAGGTCCGGCGCGTAGTATAACGGCGAACCGAGTTCCTTCGCGCGCGACTCGACGACGGACCTAACCGACTGGATGTTCTCGCCCAGCACTACAGGCGCGCCAGCCTTGATTATACCCGCCTTCTCGGACGCGATCTTCTCAACCGTGTCGCCAAGCCAGTCGCAGTGGTCGAGTCCTATGCGGGTGATGACGGAAAGCGCGGGGCGGCAGATATTGGTCGCATCGAGGCGTCCGCCCAGCCCCGTCTCGAGAATCGTCCAGCCTACCTTAGCCTCTGCAAACGCATCGAACGCAACGGCCGTCAGCGCCTCGAAGAACGTCAGGTCGGCTATCGCGGAGTCGGAATGCGAAAGCCGCTCGACGGCGCGCTCCACCTTGAGCGACGAGCGCTCCAGCGCTTCGTCCGAAAGCGGCGCGCCGTCCAGGAAGAAGCGCTCGTTGAGGCGGACGAGGTGCGGCGACGTGTAGCGCGCGACGCGATGCCCCGCCTCTCGCAGGCATGCGTCGAGAATTGCGGACGTCGCGCCCTTGCCGTTCGTGCCGGCGATGTGGATTACGCCGCCTATGCGGAACTGCGGATTGGACAGCTCTGAGCAGACGGAAGAGATTGCGTCGAGTCCAGGCTTCATGCCGAACCTGCGCCGCGCGGCGAGCGCCTCGAGAAAGGAAAGGCTGTTTGCTGCTGTCGTCATAATGCCTCCGATTATAGCAAAATTCCCCAAGACGCGGCAAACACCTACTTTCCAAGGCAAAGAAGAACAACGCCTGCGAGAATCGCGCACAGCGCAAGCGACTTGCGCAGGAGGTTCGTCTCGCGGAACACAAACGCGCCGACAACGAACGTTATCACGACCGAGAAGCGCCTCATAAGCGACGCAACCGAAATCGGCACGCCGTCAGGCGCGATTCCCTTGAAGTAGAGCCAGTCCGCAAACGCAAGCAGAATGCCGACGAGCGGAATGGTCCAGCGCCACTCGAACCTGTCGCGGTTCCATCCGAAGAGACGCTGGACGCCTATAGCCGTACCGTAGAACACGACAAGCCCGACCTGGAACAGCAGCTGCACCACCTCCACGGGCGCCTGACGGACCTGGAACACGTACTTGTCCCAGATCGCCGACACTGCCGAGAAGAATGCGCCGGCTATCGCGCACCAGACCGCCTTGTTGCGGAAGAAGTCGATGCCCTCGTGCCGCCCCGCCCAAGAAAAGACGAAATAGCCGCCGAAGACCGTCAGCATTCCGAGCGCCTGAATCCAGCCAGGCACTTCGCCGTACAGGAAAAGCGCTATGAGGAACACTAGCGCGGGGGCGGACGCGCGGATCGGCGTCGCGATCGATATCGGGAGAGTGCGAAGCGCGCAGAAGGTGAATATCCACGAAGTCGCGACAATCACGCTCTTGATTGCGCCGAGTAGAACGATCTGGTGCGTCATTCCGCCGAGCGCGGCAGATCCGCCGCGAAGGAGCATTGCGGATACGAACGCCGCGCAGCCGAAGCACGTAGAGAAGAAAAGCGTCGGCAGAACGGCGTTGCCGCGCACGCTTGCCTTCTTTGCGAGGTCGTAGAGAGCGAGGAAAACGGCGCTGCCGAGGATCCAGGCGGGCCATCCGAGGGTTGCCATCGATTGCATTGCTTCAGCTTGTCTTTGTTAGCGCCTGCGCCACTTCGCGCCTGTCGCGAACGCGGGAAAGGAACCTGTAGTAGAGAACGAACGGGACAACCGTCATCAGACAGCACATGACGTCCGAAATCGGCATCGACAGCCAGATGGCGAAGGTGCGGTCCTTCATGACGCAGGGCAGGAAGCACGCTATCGGCAGAAGGCATGCGCCCTGGCGGAGGGTCGAGAGGACGATCGCCGTCGTTGGATGTCCGATGGACTGGAAGAACGTCGTCATCACGATGTTGAGTCCGATGCACCACAGCATGCAGTTCGAAAGCGTGAGGTCGTGAGCCGCAAGCTCGAGGAGCGCAGGGTTGTCCCTCGAGACGAACATCGACGCGACGAGACGAGGGAACGGCGGAACCGTCTGCACGACGCACGCGATTGCGCAGAGCACGCTCGTCACGACGAGGCCGAGCTTCAGCGTCTCGCGCACGCGCCTGAAGTTGCGCGCACCCCAGTTGAACCCGAAGATTGGCTGAAGGCCCTGCTGCGCGCCCAGTATCGGCATGACGACAAGAATCATGACGCTCTGGAACACGCCAAGGGACGCAACCTGCCGAGTGGCCTCGGCGCGGTCCGTCAGCCAGAAAGCAAATGCGGAAGGAAGCACGACGTTGATGAACGCGCCAAGAAGCTGCTGCAGAAACGGCGCGAAGCCGATTCCGCACGGCTTGGCGAGAAGCCCCCTGTGGAAGCGGATGCGCCCAAGGCGCAGGCGGACGACGGACTTGCCGCGCAGGTAGTAGGAAAGCGCATAGGCGCAGCTCGCGACCATTCCGATGTTTGTCGCCCATGCCGCTCCGGCGATGCCCATCCTGAAGCCGAATATAAGTATCGGGTCTAGCACGAGGTTGACGCCGAACCCAACGACGAGCGCGACCATGGACCTTATCGCGGCGCCCTCTGAGCGCATCATGGCCGAGAAGCCGAAGGCGAGATGGGAGAACAAGTGCGAAAAAAGGACAATGCCCAGATATGTCTTCGCCTCGTTCAGCGCCTCAGGGCTGACGCCGTGTCCGCCGCACCAGCCAAGCACCGTGTCGAGGTTGAAGAAAATGAGCGGCGGCAGCGTGAAGAAGAACGCCAGCTTGAACGCGACGAGCTGTCCAAGCAGCTTCTCGCTCGCCACGCGATCGCCTGCGCCGAGCTTTATCGACAGCGCCGCGGAATGTCCGGCTCCGACGAAGACGCCGAACGCCGCGAAGAGAAGCATTATCGGGAAGACGAGCGTAAGGCCCGCCATTGCGTTCTCGCCGCAGCCGTGTCCGATGTAAAAGCGGTCTACGACGGCATAGAGAGCATTCAGGCTCATCGCGACGAGGGCAGGCCAGGAATACTTGAGAAGGAGAGGCCCCAGCCTCCCCTCCGCAAGCTCCTTCAGCCTTTCCTTTGCTGGCGCAGCCATATTCCGCCGGATGTTGGAATCAGAAAACTACTGCAGTGGACGGCAAAGCCGCGCGTATGCGGGCCATTTCCTCTGCGGACAGCGAAAGCTCCCCGAGCTGAAGCGACTTAAGGCTCTTCCAGGCCGAAAGGTCCTTAGGCAGCGAAGTCACCTTCGTGCGCGTGAACGAAAGGTTTTCGAGTCCCTCCTTCTGCGCGAGCCATTCGGGCACCTCGGCAACGGGATTCTCCGAAAGGTCGATGTCCGTAAGCGACTCAAGCGACTTTAGCGTCTCCGGCACGGATTCAAACCTGTTGTTCCTGAGGTATATCCTGCGCAGGCTCTTGAGCGCCGAAAGGTCGGGCAGGGAACTGAGCTTGTTGCCGTTTAGCCTCAGCCACTTGAGGCCCGTCAGCGACGCCAGCTCGGCGGGGAACACCTCCAGCTCGTTGCGGTCGAGGTTTACATAGTCTATGGCCGGGCCGGCCTTGAGGGCGTCGGCGCACGACGAGAGGTCCTTTAGCCCCCTGTCGCTGAGCCAGACGCGCGCCTCGGGCGGAACGGT
Source organism: Lentisphaerota bacterium (assembly GCA_015061665.1). GTDB lineage: Bacteria > Verrucomicrobiota > Kiritimatiellia > RFP12 > UBA1067 > UBA1067. The sequence goes on along the minus strand of SUWC01000058.1, from coordinate 6,114 downwards.
CTTGTACGCCGGCGTCGGCTCGTCGAAGCATCCCGCGACGGCGAGAGCCGCCGCCGCGAGAGCCATTGCTTTCAGCATTGCCGTCATTGTCGATTGCTTTCGACTAGATTCGTCTGCATTCGGCAAGGCGGAATCAGTTCGCGGCTGAAACGATTCCGGCGAAGTCGGCAGCCTTGAGGGCCGCGCCGCCAATGAGGCCGCCGTCGATGTCGGGCTTCGCGAGCAGCTCGGCCGCGTTGCCAGGCTTCATGGAGCCGCCGTACTGGATGCGGACCTTCTGCGCCGTCTCATCGCCGACGAGCTTCGCGAGCGTGGCGCGGATGAGAGCGTGGACTTCCTGCGCCTGGTCGGGCGTGGCGGTCTTGCCGGTGCCGATCGCCCAGACGGGCTCGTAAGCGATCACGAGCTTGTCGCAGTCGGCCGCCGTGACGTCCTTGAGTCCGACGTTCATCTGGCGCTCGATGACCTCGACGAGCTTGCCCGCCTCGCGCTCCTCGAGCGTCTCGCCGACGCAGACGATTGCGACAAGGCCAGCCGCGATTGCGGCGCGTGCGCGGAGGTTGACGGTCTCGTCAGTCTCGCCGAAGTACTGGCGGCGTTCGCTGTGGCCGATGATGACGTACTTAGCGCCGGCGTCGAGGATCATGCCCGTGGAGATCTCGCCGGTGTAGGCTCCGGACTCCTTCCAGTGGCAGTTCTCGGTTCCGATGCCGACGTTGGTTCCGGCTGCCGCGGCGACCGCTGCGGGGACGTCGATAGCGGGAGTGCAGCAGACAACCTCGACGTTGGTGAACTGCTTCGTCGCCTCGGCGACGGCCTTGACGAGCGCGGCGGTCTCGGAAGGCTTGACGTTCATCTTCCAGTTGCCGGCTATGATTTTCTTGCGCATTTGAGTGTATCTCCTTTTCTTTGTGAAATCAGCCTATTTGCATTCAATCGCTGCGGACGGCTCGTACTTCCTGTGCTTCACCCCGGCCGCCTTGAACATGTCCTTGACCGTGTCGAGGAAGGCATAGTCGCCTCCGTAGACCACCTCGGTTATCCCCGCGTTGATGATGAGCTTCGCGCACGTAAGGCACGGCGAAATCGTGATGTATATCGTCGCGTCCTTAACCGCGTTGCCAAAGTAGGCGGCCTGGCAGATCGCGTTCTGCTCGGCGTGGACGCAGAGGCACTCCTCGAGGTTCTTGCCGCTCTCGGTCGTGTGCGAGCACCTGGGGCAGCCGCCCTCGAAGCAGTTCTTCACGCCGTGCGGAGTCCCGTTGTACCCGGTCGAGAGAATGTGACGGTCCTTTACTATCACAGCCGCCACGTGGCGGCGCGTGCAGTTCGACCGCCTGGAAATCACCTGCGCGATCTCCATGAAGTATTCGTCCCAAGAAGGACGCGGATCTCTGGGTTTGTCTGCCATTCCCTATATTATAGCAAAAAACCGCAGACTCGGCGCACCTCGGCGGCGACGGACGGCGAAACGCCGGCTGTGGACGCAATCTCCTCCTCGCTCGCCTTGGCTATGCCGTAGACGGACCTGAAGCGCTTCAGCAGCTTCACCTTCTTCGCCTCGCCTATGCCTGGCACCTCGTCAAGGACGGACTCGCGGATCGTCCGTTCCCGCAGGCTGCGGTGATACGTTATCGCAAAACGGTGGGCTTCGTCGCGTAGGCGCGTTATCACCATAAGCGCCTGGGAATCGCGCTCCAGCCAGACGTCCGGCCTGCCGTCGTCAAGAACTATAAGCTCCTGCTGCTTGGCGAGACCTATTGTCGGTATGTCGCCGACTCCCAGTTCCGCGAAAAGCGCGCGCGCCGCGCGCAGCTGCGTTATGCCGCCGTCGCAGATGTAGAGGTCAGCGCGCGGCGAAGTCTCGGTGAGCGTGGATTCCGGACCGTACCTGCGCCGCACGACCTCCGCCATCGCGCGCGGATCGTCTGCGCCCTCGAACGACTTGATCTTGAAATGGCGGTAGTAGCGGCGGTCGGGCAGCCCGTCCCTCGCGACGACAAGCGAGGCGACGTTGTGCGTGCCGAAGAGGTTGGATATGTCGACGCACTCGATTATCCGCGGCGGACGCTCCAGCCCGATTGCCTTCGCAAGCTCCTCTATGCCCCTGAGCGCGCCCTCGCGGCGCATTTCGGGAGACTTGCGGACGAAATGCGCCTTCGTCATCTCCTTGAGCGCGGCGATCGTGTCCCGAAGACGCGCCGCCTCCTCGTAATTGCCGTCAGCCGCAAGCGAGCGCATCTTCTCGGCCAGCTCCGCAATCACGGCGGGGCGGCGTCCCTCCAGGAACTCGCACGCCTCCTCGAAGCGCGCGCGGTACTCCTCCTTGGTGACCTTGCCGAGGCAAGGCGCGGAGCATGTGCGGATGACGTCGGCAAGGCAGTGCCTGTGCGTCTCGGCGTCGGGGGCTATCGCATCGCATTCGCGGATTCCAAAGCGCTTCTCCACGAAGTCCTTCGCCGCTCGGACAACCGGGCTGGACGGGAACGGTCCGAAATAGCGCGCTCCGTCGTCCCTCACTATGCGCACGCACTGGAAGCGCGGCCATTCCGCCGCGGCGTCCGCCTTCAGCGCAAGGTAGCGCTTGTCGTCGCGCATCAGGATGTTGAAGTGAGGCTTGTATTTCTTGATGAGCGAGGCTTCGGTAAGAAGCGATTCCGCCTCGTTGCGCACCGTCATGAACTCGAAGTCGTAGACGGTATCGACCATAGAGCGCACCTTCGGCGGATGCTTCGCGCCTGGTCGGAAGTATGACGAGACGCGCCGCTTCAGGTTCTTGGCCTTGCCGACGTAGATGATGGCGCCCTGGCGGTCACGCATGATGTAGCAGCCAGGGCGGTCGGGCACGGTCTTGAGCCGCTCCTTTATAAGAGGCGACGACATGCCTCGCGCGGAATCAGGATTCCTTGGTCTTCTCGGCTTCGAGCTTCTCGCCTTCCTTCTCCGCGGCGTTGCCTTCCGCCAGGCCCTTCTTGAACTCGCCCTTCGCCCTTCCAAGCGAACGCGCGATGTTGGGAATCTTCGTCGCCCCGAAGAGGAGCACGAGAATTCCGATGATTATTGCAACTTCCATGTATCCGACTCTCATTTTCTTTCTCCTTTCAGCTTGCTCCAGTACTCACTTGGAAATCACTTGCGCCCCATGCCGAAGAGCCGCAGGACCGACCGCATGTCCGCAGGCAGCGGCGAGTGGACGTTTATCTCCTCGTGCGGGGACATCGGGTCGGGAAGGGTCAGCGTCGATGCGTGGAGCATCTGGCGCGGAACCTGCATGAGGCGAGGGTCGCGCGCCGACTTGAGCCCAAAGACCCTGTCGCCGATTATCGGGAAGCGTATTGACGACAAATGGCGGCGTATCTGGTTCGTGCGCCCCGTCTCGATGCGTATGCGCAAAAACGACGCATCGTCGCCAACGGCTTCGCGCGAAACGCGCGACACCGCGCGCTCGCCGTCCAAAGGCGCGTCGACAAGCTGGTGGGCGAACTTGAACCTGCCCGCAACCACTGCATGGTACACCTTCGACACGCGGTGGGTCTTGAATATCTCTATCGCCGCCGTAAGCGCGGCATGGTTCTTCGCAAAAAGAAGACACCCCGTCGTGTCGCGGTCAAGGCGATGGACCGCCTCAAGCGTCGGAATGCCCTCCTGGACGCGAAGTATCGCCTCGGCGGACTTCGGATCGTCGCAGCTCAGGACGCCTGACGGCTTGTCGCACGCAAGGTAGCGTTCGTTCTGCCAAAGGACGCGGATGTGGCGCGGGACCGAAGACGCAGTCTTGGACGAACGCGGGGATTCGGCGGCGGCCGCCTTGCCTGACTGCGCCTTGGCAGCCTTTACCACGGTCGAGGGAATCTCGACGACGTCACCGGTGTCGACCGCAAACCTGGCAATCCAGACGCACTTGCGGTTGACCCAGACGGAGCGCCCGTCGATCACGGCCTTGGCAGTACGACGCGAAAGCGCAAACTTCTGGGCAAGAAAATCCTGAAGGAACTTCGGATCGTCCCTTCCCACCGTCAGCGATGTCATGCCGGCGGCATGCCTCGGAGCCTTTCTCTGGACCGGCATGGCGTCAGGCCACCTTTGACACGCTGCCGACGACGCCCATTATCTTGCGGGCGGGCTTGTTCGGCGCAAGCGTAATCTCAACCTCGCTGGAACCTTCGTCCTCTTCGCCTTCCGCGACGATGACGACAGTCGTCGACTCGCCGTCCAGCGCCTTGCGGAAATTGTCCGGCAGAGGATCGTCCGTGAAGAAATCGGCAAACACATGCCCCTTCGCGTCGTTTTCGTCCGCAAGGCCGAAGAGCTCGCAGAAGGAGGTGTTGGCGTTAGTGATCTTCCCGTCGGGATCGCAGACGAACAAGGCCGCCTGCGAAATCTCGAACGCGCTCTCCTTGGCACGGAGCATGTCGCGCACGCGGCGACGGCGCTCGACGTTGCGCACCGTGAAGACGAGATCGCCCGGATCGATCAGGTCGATGACGGAGACCGTTACTTCGCAGGCGAACTTCTCGCCGCTCTTGTTCAGACCGTTGGCGTCGAGCACCATGTGGCGATCGTCGTCAAGACCGCGCCGTATGCGCTGGACAACCTCGGGGTTCAAGCCGGGGATCAGCAGGGATATCGGCCTGTCGAGGAACTCGTCCTCCGTATAGCCGAAAAACTCCACCGCCCGCGGATTGGTCTCAAGTATGTGACCACTTGGGTCGGTTATGACGACAGCGTCGTACATTCCCGCCAGAAACTGGCGGAATAGCGATTTGCGGTCTTTAGGTACGAAGAGTGGCATATTGCCTATATTATATCACAACGGGCTATCAGCTTGCAATTAGGACTGCGCGGCCTCAGAGCCGGTTCCGCGGATCTTGATGTGGAGCTCGCGGAGCTGCTGCTCGGTCACGTAGTTGGGCGCGCCCATGAGGAGGTCCTGCGCCTTCTGGTTCATCGGGAACGCAATGACCTCGCGGATGTTGGGCGTGTCGGTGAGGAGCATGACCATGCGGTCAACGCCGGGGGCGATTCCGCCGTGGGGCGGCGCGCCGAACTGGAACGCGCGGTGGAGCGCGCCGAACTTCTTCACGACGTCGTCTTTCGTGTAGCCCGCGATCTCGAACGCCTTGTACATCACCTCGACCTGGTGGTTGCGGATCGCGCCCGAGGAGAGCTCGATGCCGTTGCAGACGACGTCGTACTGGTACGCCTCGATCGTCAGCGGGTCCTTGGTGTTGAGAGCCTCAAGTCCACCCTGCGGCATCGAGAAGGGGTTGTGCGAGAAGATGATCTTGCCGGTCTCGGGATCCTTTTCGAAGAACGGGAAGTCGACGATCCAGCAGAACTTGTAGCACTTCTTCTCGCGGATGTCGTTCGTCATGTGGTCCGCGATGTCAGTACGGACGAGCCCCGAAAGGCGGTGGCACTCGTCGACGGGCGCGGCCATGAAGAAGAGCGCGTCGCCGGGCTCCATTCCGGAGATCTTCTTCATCTCCTCGAGCTGGTCGGCCGAGAGGAACTTCGCGATCGGGCCCTTGAGCTCGCCTTCCTTCGTCCAGGAGATGTAGCCGAGTCCCTTGCCTCCGTTCTCCTTGACGAACGCCTCGCGCTTGTCGAACCAGGTGCGGGTCTCGACGCCGACGATTCCCTTGACGAGAAGGCCCTTGACGAGTCCGCCGTTGGCGACGCACGCCGCGAACGCCTTGAAGTCGGCCTTAGCGAAGAAGTCGGACATGTTGATCCACTTGAGCGGATTGCGGAGGTCCGGCTTGTCGGAGCCGTAGACCATCATCGCGTCGCGGTACTTGATGCGCGGCCACGGGGCGGCGTTGCACTCCCACGTCGAGAATTTCTTGAACGTCGCGCTCACCACGTCCTCAACGACGGCGAATATCTCGTCCTGCGTGACGTAGCTCATCTCGATGTCCATCTGGTAGAACTCGCCCGGCGAGCGGTCCGCACGCGCGGCCTCGTCGCGGAAGCACGGCGCGATCTGGAAGTACTTGTCGAAGCCCGAGACCATGAGGAGCTGCTTGAACATCTGCGGCGCCTGCGGAAGGGCGTAGAACATGCCGCGGTGGATGCGGCTCGGCACGAGGTAGTCGCGCGCGCCCTCGGGCG
>SUWC01000057.1 GCA_015061665.1 Lentisphaerota bacterium | reverse complement strand
GCGTTCGTAGTTGCGCGTCGAGGCGCTGGTCTCGTGGTACATCATCAGCTTCACGCCCTTCTCGTGCGCGTACTTGTTGAGCCCCTCGAGGTCGAAGTCGGGATACGGCGTCACGAAGTCGAACACCGCGTCCTTCTCCTTTCCGAACCAGTCCTCGAAGCCGATGTCCCATCCCTCGACAAGGACCTCGTCGAATCCGTGCTCCGCCGCGAAGTCGATGTGGCGCATTACGTTCGTCGTGTTCGCGGCGTGCATCGACGGATCTGGCATGTACGCCCAGTTCTTCGCGCCAGTGATCATCGTCCACCACACGCCGATGTACTTTACCGGATGAATCCAGCTAGTGTCCTCGATGGCGCACGGCTCGTTGAGGTTGAGCGTGATGCGCGAGGCGAGGATGTCCGCGCCCTTCTCGCCCACGATAAGCGTGCGCCACGGAGACTTGCACGGCGTCTGCATCCATCCCTTCGCGCCTGTTGCGTCCGGCGTGAGCGAGGACTCAAATGCCATTCCCCGTTCCCCATTCCCCGTTACCCGCAAATGCATCGTGGCGTAGTCGACGCACGCAGCCTCGTGGATGTTTACGAGCAGTCCGTTGTCGTACTTGAGCATCAGCGCGGTCTGCACCGCCGGGAAGTCGGTGAGCGTGGACGAAAGGTTCGCGTCAGGCGCGGCCTTGAAGAGGCCCGGTATCTCGCTGACGCGCGACTTCGTGTAGCGGTACTCCTGCGTCTCGTAGTCCGCCGGAATCCACCACGCCGTGGCGTCGCACGGAAGGTTGAAGCGCGTGCGCTCCTCGACGATCGTGAAGTGCGTGAGCGGCTGCGTCTTGCCCTCGGGCGCGATGTTCTCGCCCGGGACGAGACGCGCGACGGAGTTGTCGTCATCCGCGGGGAATTCGTAGCGGAATCCCATTCCGTCGTCGAACACGCGGAAGCGCAGGTCCATGCGGCGTCCGGTGCCCTTCTGCACGAGCTTGACGAGCATCTCCTCGTGGCGGTCGCGTATCTCGCTCTCCTCGCCCCACACTGGCTTCCACGTTTCGTCTGCGCTCGCGCGCTCTACGCTGGAGAGGACGAAACCCGTCCTCAGCTCGCCCGGCTTGCGTCCGTCGAAGGCGTCCTTCCCGAGCGCCTTGATGTCGAAACCGAGGGTGGACGGCTCGACGACTTTTTTGCCGCGGTAGTCGAAGGAATACGTCGGCTCGCCTTTTTCGCCGAGCGCGAAGGTGAGCGCGTTCTTCCCGTCGGGGGAGGCGCAGGTCATGGACTCCGCAAGCGCGGCGACGCACGCAGCAGCCGCTGCGAGGGAAAATGCAAATTTAGTTTTCATGCCACTATTGTAGCAAAACCGCCCGCCCGTCCGCCATCACCCATAAGAATGATGCCGTCGTCGGCGTTCGGCGCACCCAGCCCGGAACTTTGCGATCAGTCTACGGCGCCTCCACAAGACCGGTGCGCATCGCCTCGGTAACGGCTTCGACGCGAGACTCGACGCCAAGCTTCTCGTAGACATGACGAAGATGCACCTTGATGGTCTCTGATGAAAGATGAAGCCTGTCCGCCAGCTCGTCGTTGGAGAAGCCCTTCGCTACAAGGCGGATGATCTCGATTTCGCGCTCCGACAGCGACGGACGCATCTTCCTGTCGTCGTATATGTCCTTGATGCGATTCGGCAGGAACACATCGCCGGACGCAACAGTCCGAATCGCCACATGCAGGTCGTCTCCGCTCTCGTCCTTTACCATGTACCCACGCGCACCCTTGTTTATGGACCTGAAGACATCTTCGTCGCCGTCGCTCGTAGTCAGCATGAGGACCTTTGCATCTGGTGCCTTGCGGCGTATGTCCTCTAGAGCATCAATGCCGTTCACGAAGGGCATTCGCACATCCAGCAGCACTACGTCCGGCCTGACGCGCGCAACGAATTCGCCCGCGCCTTCGCCGCCGGAATGCTCTCCTACGAACTCGAAGTCCGGCTCAAGCGAGAGAGAATATTTTAGTCCCATCCTTACGATGGCGTGATCGTCTATAATGGCTACGCGTATCATCGTCTAACCTCCAACTTCACCGTTGTCCATGCTTCTTTGCGTCCAAACGACAGCCTGCCGCCTATGCGCGCGGCGCGATCCTCCATTCCTGAAAGCCCGTAGTGGCCTTCTGCCGGACCAGCCGCACTGTTGCGGTCGAACGGTTCGCCGTCGTTCGCAACCGTGAGAACGAAGCCTCCGTCGGGACGTGGATCGGACGCGATCGCGGCGTTTCTCGCGTGTCCGTGCTTCGCCGCATTGGTAAGCGCCTCGCTGACAATCGCAACAATGTCCAGCTTTGCCGCGACAGACATTTCCCTCGGAATCCCTCGGAGTGCAGTGCGGGTCTTCACTAGCCCAGACAAGGTCACCTCTGCCGCAAGCCGGCGCAGAAGAACGTCCAGTCCCATGCTCATGACATCGTCGTCCCTAAGGTCCATGATCGTCTTCCTGACCTCGCGCTTCGCGCGTGACAAGACGTCCATCGCGACCCGCACCGCCCTTTTCGTCTCGTCAGGTCTTGCGGGTATCGTGCGCATCGCACCGTCAAGCATGATGTGCGCGCACGCGAGATGCTGCTCTATCGTGTCGTGCAGGTCCGCGGCCATCCGCTTGCGCTCGCTCATGACGACCGCGAGGCGGCTTCTCGCCCGGCTGACGCGCACGAACTTGACGAGGAGGACCAGAAGAAAGGCAACGAGCAGCGCACCCACAACCTTCAGCGAGCAAATCGCTGCCAGCTGCGCTCTCCTCATGCGCCATGCCGCATCCGGAAGAACACGGACTGACGACGCGTTCTGGACGAGGACCGTCAGCGCCTGAGGCTGAGGGAACAGCGACGCCGCACCTGATGAATCGAGCGTGAGGGACGCGACGCCCGTAACTTCGAGAAGAGGCTTCGTGAAATCGGCGCGGTCGAGGAATTCCGCATCTCCGCCGGCGATCCGCACTTCGAACTGAAATCCGTCGTCCTCCATGACGAATCCGCCATCGTTGAACGACACGAATCTCCCCTTTACGGACACAAGAATGCCGTCATTGTCCTGGTAAATCCTGCGCTCATCGCTCCAGCGGTAGTACATGACCCGCTGCGCCCTGCCCACGATCGGCTCTCCAGCTGCGCCAGCATCGCCGCTGGAAAGGCGGGACCTTCCGTCCATGATGCGTCCGATTCCTCCGTCAAGCCGCGGAAATCCAACGACGTCGACCCTGGATCCAAACTCCGGAACCGAACGATCCGACGCGACTACTTTTACGCCGTGGCCGCCGTTCTGAACGTAGAAGAACCCATCCTTTGCGTCCGCATACGTAACTTCACCTCTGACATGCACTGCATGCGGCATAACAGCAGAGGGCGTATATGAAAGAATGCTCTCGAAATCGCTGCAGGGGAGTGCGAAAAGGTCCTTCGGCGGAGTGCGAAGAACGGATATGTCGTCCTTCTCGCAGACATGGAGCCGCATCGAGACGAACTGCGCGCGCGCATTGAAGAAAGCCGACGCGACGCCCGCAAGCTCAAGCTCCGCGTCAACAAGCGAAATCCATTCCTCGACGGAACCCGGAACGCGCGCGTCCAGCACTCCGTCACCTGTGTCGACGCACAACAGCACGGCGTCGCGCACCTTCTCCCAGTCCTGATACAGAAGCGGTTTGACCGCCGTAAGCGTCCCGCGCAGCCGCACACGCCTGTTCTCGCCCATCCTTGCGGAAAACTCGCCGTATGACAGTACCGGCGGCGGCGGCAGATCGATTGAGGCGATCTTGTCAATATTCGTGCCGATCAAGCCCGGTGAATACGCCATGGGCGCGACAGTTCCGGCAACCGCCACAACATCGCCCGGCTTCAGCTTCGCGTCCGGCGCGCCCTGGGCGATGAAGTACACGGCGTCACCGTTCGGATCCGACGCGTCGGCGAGAAGACCGGAATTCTTGAAGCTGGAAAAGACCATCGTGACGACTCCGGTGACCGAAGCAGACTCTCCCGACGCCGCCTCGGCGCGCGTCATCATGCGAAACGCCGCCGGGCCGTCGATCCCGGGGGCGCCGGAAACCGTCAGCCCGTGCGCCGCCGTCGCACCGCACAGCAGCGCCAGAAGAACGGCGGAGAATCTGTTGTTGAGAATCATGCGCCCATTATATCATTTTCACATGTCACCTGACTATTATCATCAAGCCCTTCTTCAGCGTCCCCTCGACAGTTCCACTTACACTGTCGTACCTCAAGCTCACCCCGCGCGTTGAATCTGTCGCAACGGAGTGGAACTTCGAGAGCGTTTCCCCCGCCTTGCCCTGAAACACGGTGAACGTATCTGCGCTCGTCAGATGCTCGCATCCTGCAACGACGAGATCAACTTTCGAAAGATCGTAGCCGGCGGGAACGACGAGCGTGCCGCAGCCTCCGTTCGCCGAGTTGATCGTAATGCGCAGCGTGACGTACTCGCCCTCGGCAGGTTCAGCGACTGGCGCATCAACTATGATGTCTCCGCAGACAGGGGCGAATGAAGAGACAGTAAGTAGCGCATTGGTTCCTGCGATTGTTCCCATGCCAGAAATTGCGCCGATGGTTGCTACCGTGTTCGTTATGTCAAGCGAAGTTCCGTCCGTCATTTCTAAGGCAGAAACCGTCATTGCATACAAATAAGAATATTCACCATCACCATACCACTTGCGATTAATGTAAGCATTCACTTCCGCAAGCTCAGTCTCGGAGAGGACTCTGTCGAAGACAGCCGCCTCTCCTATGTTTCCGTAGCCGTGCCATCCATAATCTATACCGATATTCAACTTAATTTTCGATCCAGATCCGCTCCCGAAATCACCGGAAAGTGCCGTGTCTTCGAGTCGTGAGGTTGTTTTTGTATTGGAGTTGTATTTATACCCGCCAACCGTGCATGTTTCGTCCGCATAATCACCCCACAGGACCTGCGTTTCCCAGACGTTGTCGTCAAGGTTGAAATCTCCATTAATCTTCACATACTCTCCAGATTCCCCTCTCGCCGAATCCCAATAACCGCTTCCATTTCCATGCTGAGTCCTTTCGATGGCGAATGCTCCCGACGTTTTGTTGACATTTACGCACAATCCGTAAAATGGGCACGAACCCCAGTCGTCGGGCTTTATTTCCTTCCATTTGACCGAATCTGCACAGGAGACAATCACCAATGTTCGTGGCGTCGTGGCTGTCCAGTCCAGAGTGCCTGACATCTGATATCCCTGAGAGTTGGTTATCACCAAAGCTGAATTGCCGTTAACGACATCGGCGGCAAGCGTCGAATACGAATACGCTGCGCCCTGTTCGGAAAGATCATAAGCGGACCCGGAATCGGACTTGTTCCTGAGCTTCTTCACATTTGTTGTTCCTTCGGCAAGCTCAACAGCGTCGGAATCGGAGGCATCATACCAGCCTACCGCGGTCTTGAGAATACGTTCACCGAACGTCTCGCGCACAGGCTCTCCATTTCCATATAGTGTAACAGCGCCGGTTGCAGTGTTCACAGATGTTCCCGAACCTGTAATAGCGCCTAGGACGGCACCCGGTTCGACGGCAATCGATCCATTAATTTCAATCTGAACGTCAGGATTGTTGTAAGCTGAACCGAAACGGACGTTGTCGCCTTCCACTTTCAGCGTCAACGACGAAAGCGACACATCGTCAAACAGAATGACGCCGCCATTTATATCTCTAACGCGAAGAATTGCGTATGCATCGTTACCGACGATTCGAGCACCGTCTCCAAAGCGCAACGAATACCCATCCTGACCGATTGCGCCGTCCGTCGCGATGGCACCGCAGTTGTTGATTTTGATTTTCGCGGCCGAGAAATTGAAACCGCCGTCTGCCGAGAAGTGTCCATCGTTTTCGAGCGTAATCAAATCGTCGCCTCCCGCCGTCTCATTCGCGCCGCGCGAACCCAGTGCGGCGAAAGACGAGGCGGAAAGGACGATTTTCTGAGCTTGTTCCACACCACCGCCAATGACATAGAAACGCCCTTTCCAGTCAGCATTTGCGCCGCCCTCTGGTGCAATATGAACACGGCCGTATCCGTTTGCCGGGTTGTCGGTGCTCGTCGCTCTTATACGGAGCCTGGCATCCGCAGCACCTGCAAGGTCTCCAACAACATTTATCCGGCGAGAGCCTAAATTTGCCGATACATCCATGCAGCTTTTGTCGTTTGCCCCATCCCGCCCCATAATTGTCAGCCGCCCGAGCAGATTGAATGTCTTTCCTCCGTCGGCAGCCTGAATGGCGCCGCCATAAAGCCGCAAATCGCCCACTGTGACATCAACCGGTGCGCTTTGATTCGTCTTGAGATACATTCGCCCGTTGTCAATCGTCAATGACCTGCCGTTGAAACTCGGATCTGCCGATGTCGGAGTACGTATATTGCGCTCTCCCTGAACGATATAGTCTTTTTGATTGTTCGAAACGGAAGAGGGGGCCGTTTCATCCGACCATCTGCTTCCGTCGGTAAATGATGACTGATCATAACCGTCACTGCCTGTCAGCCAAACATAGCCATCAAGCGCGTCGCCTGTTATCATGCTGCCCCATGCGAGCACAGCCGACGGAACGGCTGACACAATCCCAATGACAGCCATTTTACAGCAAAGTCGGTTCACTTTCATTTTCGGACACCTTTCTTCTTGCCGACGGCACTATGCCGCCCAACTTCCGCCAATATTGTATCAAATGCGGGTGCAAGAGCATATAACCATAAAGTGTTATTTGTGTTATTTGTTCCGCAGGTGCTATTTGTCCATCGCGGAGCGATGGACCCCCTGCCTGACGCACAGAGGGGGTCCGTCGCTCCGCGACGGACATTTAAACACTACCTGACTCCTATCTTGTCGAGGACTACGCCTGCGTCAAGGCCGTAGACAGTCACACGGTTCTTGCCGGGCTTCAGCACGCCGCGCTTCGCCGTGCGGATAAAGCCGTCCTGCACGGCATAGCGCCGCGTCCACCCGTTTTCGTCTTCGCGACCGTCCGAGCCAGGGACTTCCACCGCGAAACGCTCCCCGCCATTGACGGAAACTTCGACGCGCAGCTTCTCGCCGGGATAGAGGCGCATGTCGGGAAGAAACTGCAAAACGAGCGCTTTCTCGCCTTCCTTTGCCTCGATTTCAAACGTGATTTCCGCACCCTTCCCGACGCCCGGCCTGACTGGCAGAAGCGCCATCGCGCGATAGGAGGCGCCAAGTCCGTAGACCTCCTTCCAGGCACCGCCGGTCGCCGGTTTCGTCGCAACGCAGTCCGCGGCGTCACGCATCTTCGCCGCGGCGATCCACGGATCGGCAAGGTAGACGGTGCAGCGGTCCTTCGGACGCATCCCTTCGGGCTCGTTCCACGGCCACTGCATCTGCGATGCCCATCCGTTCACGCCTTTTCCGCCGCTGAACCAGCGCGTCTCCTGACGCTTCTCCGTCGTCGTGTCCCACCAGAAGTTCTTCCAGCGTCCACCCTCGACAGAAGCAACCTCTGCGTCCAGCGCGGCAAGCTCGGACCTTACTTTCTCCTCTAGCTTCTGACGCGCTTCATCGTTTCCGTCCGCATCCGCCCACGCCATGAAGTAGCGCCCTGCAATAACAAGCAGCCTCGCGGAATAGCCGTGGATTGCGAAGAAGCGATCGCGCTTCTCTTTCGGAATAAGCGAAAGCGTATCGTCGAGCTGCTTGCCGAACGCTGCATACTGCGCGTCGAGCGCGGCGCGTTCTTCCTTCGGCAGCGCGCCAGCCCACTGCGCGCTCATGAGTTCCGGTTTTCGAATCCAGCCGAGACGATAGTATTCGTCAAGAAGGCTAACCGTGCGCGAGGCCGACTTGCCAGACATGCCGAGCGACGCGACATATCCCGAAAGCAGCTTCTTGTGGGAATCGACGCCCCACGCCGCTGGATTGGCTCCGAGCTGCCCAAGGGCGTAAATGGAGACATCCGCCGGATAGTAGTCGCCGACATTCACCACCCACATGTCCCTCACGCCGTTCTCCCAGCAACGCGCGACGAGCTGATACCACATGAACGCAGGAGGCGTCGTGCAGACGTGCGTGTAGCTGTGCGGTCCGCCGAAGTAGGAGGCGTGCCAGTAGAGGCCCTGCCTACGGCCCTCCGCCTTCGGACCTCCGAGGCGGCGGCAGTATCCGAAGTTGTCGTCCACCCAGAGGAGCGTCGTATCGTCCGGAACCTTCAGGCCCGCATCGTACAGGGACAGAACCTCCTTGTAGGGACAGAACACGGTCGGACGATTCGGGCCAAGCATCGCCTTCTGCGCGGCGAATACGTCCTCCATCAATTTAATGCGCCCCTCGACGTCCTTCGGACCTTTCATGCCCTCGTCGTGGATGCCGCGTATCCCGATCGTCCAGAGGCAGTCGTAGTCACCGTAGTTGTCCACGCTCCACTTCCAGTAGGCGTCGATGCCGGACTTGTTTTCGGAATAGTCCCAGACACCCAGCTCCTTCTTGTTCCAGTAGCAGTTGTTCCTCAGCATCGGCTCGCAGTGGCTCGTGCCGATGGTGATGCCCGCCTCGCGCGCAGCGTCCATATTCTCCCTTCGGGCAACGAACTCGTACGCGCCTGGGTGCATTGCCGGCCACAGAAGGTTCACGCCGCGCGACTTCATGTCGGCGAATATCTCGCGATACGCCTCAGCGCATATCCCGCGCTCCTTGCCGAAGCGCGCTTTGCACCACGGCCGCAGGCCCCAGTCCTCGTCGTTGATGAACACGCCGCGGTAGCGCACTCCGTCGGCAATGGCAGATGCCGCGGCGAGCGCGGCTGACAAGACAACGATCAGTTTCATCACTTGCACGCCTTTCTGGTGTCCGCCTGGCTGTACACGCCGGGTTCGCCGTAGTGGTCTCCTCCCTGCAGGAACTTCACCGTCTTGCGACCCTTCATCGCATTGAAGAGCACGGCGTGTCCGCACGGCGGCGCGATGTAGTCGCCGAGAGCGGACCGCGCGACCGTCTTCGTCATTTCCTTGGGGAAGCGCTTCGCCATGTTCACAGGATCGTAGTAGCCGAGCGTCGGATGCCATTTCGGACGCCACCCGCCCATCCTGCCGACTTCTCGTCCGCCGAGATCGCAGCACCACGGCGCTTCGAGCCGCACCTCGCTGACGCCCTTCACAAGCGCGGCGGCCCAGCTCGCCTGGAGTCCGCCCTGACTGCCTCCCTGCGATATCAGGTCCTTCCCGTTCCACTCCGGCAGCGTCTTGACGTATTCGCGCAGAAACGCCGTCGCGGACGCGACGCGCATCGCCATTCCGAAGAAGTACGCCTTCTCGAACACAGCGTTGTCGTCGTCGTTGAACGCATAGCTTCCGCGGGCGTTGATGACGTCGCGCTGGAACGCCTCCCACGCGGCGTCGTCGAGATCGAGCGGATAGATTCCGTGCGCGTTGACGTGCAACTCTATCTTGCCATCGTCGCACGTCCACGGGATTGACGGACGGTAGATGCCGTATCCGTCGAAACTTATCACGGCCTTCAGCGAACCCGGCTTTGCGTTCTTCGGCATCGTCAGGTATCCGGTGGCATGGCAGTCGGTCCAGTTCGGACCGTAGCTCGGAACGGCCACAGCCACGCGGATAGCGTTTGGATTACCCCCTGCCTCGCTCTGCGGCAGAACCCGCGCGAAGGACGAGACGTTTCCGGCGTTCACGGGCTTGTCGGCGAAGAGCCGCTTGAGCGCAGATTCCCAGACCGCGTCGAAGTCCGAGGGTTCCGCGACGCCCTGCGAAATCTTGCGCAGTCCTGCCGCGGCACCGCCCGTGAAGTATACCTCCTCGTTCCCGAGACAGCTTTTTCCGATTGATTTTGCGCGCTTTACCTTGTCGCCGTTCGAATCGACAACCCAGCCTTCCATGCGCACGAAACCAGGCTTCGCGATGCTCGTCTCGATGGTCATGGGCGCGCGCGAAAGAGGGACAAGCCCCTCTTCTGTCTTTCCATCGTCACCCTGTCGTTTCCACTTGAGCTTAAGTCCGTCGAGCGAAACCCCGTCGGCAAGCCCATGAAGCGAAAACGAAAACTTCATCTTCTCTCCGACGACGTACGAGCACGGATCCTTGTCCGTGACGCCTTTGAGGACGACACCGTCCATTTCCGGCATCGCACCGAGCGCACTTGCCGCGATTCCCGCAAAGGCGGCGATTGCCGCGAACAGCCTGAGAAAATTCATGTTTTGCCCCCTTTCTGCCGAAACTCACCTGCCGTAGACGGCGAGGCCAAAGTCGATGGACGTTTTCTTCTCGCCCCCGTTTTCGATCTTCTTGCCGTCGCGGTAAGCGGCACCTTCCGGAAACTTGTCCTTATCGGACGAGAACCAGACGACGGGCGAAGTATTCTTCTTCGCGACAAGTTCGACGACATAGACATGGCCGGCGCGGAGAATCGGGCCCTTCCCAGACGCGAAGGACAGCTCTGCCGGGCCACGGAAGCCGACGTTGTACGTTAGCTTCGCCTTTCCGCCAAGCATGTCCTCGCCACTGCATTCGTATGCCTTGGCATTCGGGCACGCCGCGCCGCCAAGGTCGTAGAGGCGCACTTCGAGCGGAGATTCCTCGCCGGCCCCATCTCCGTTGCCGAGGAACAGCGCAAGCTTCTCGAGCGTGATGTCCCTCTCGAGCCTGAAAGTCTGGGCCAGCCTCTCTGCACCACCCCATCCGTGGCGATGTGTTGAGTAGAACGGGAAGTCGTAGTAGAGATTGCCGCCGGTGGAGACTGCGATGTCGCCTTTGTTCCAGCGGACGTTGCGCATGTCCTCGAACGACTTCCACGACGATGTCGCGCCAGCCGCCGTGAAGCGCAGCGAATCGTCAAGGCAGCGCGTGACAATGCCGCGCGCGGGCTTGAACGAGGCATCTATCTCGCTCTGCGCAATCGGATCGTCCTCAAGTCCGCGCTCTGTCATCTCAATCTGGCGGATTGAGCCGTCGGGATTGAAGTACATGTAGTCCGCGCAGACGCTGCGGCGGTTCGAGTCGCCGTGGAGTCCACCTGGTATCTGGAGCGCCGCGTTGAAATAGAAGAAATACCACTGCCCCTTGAACTGGCAGATTCCGGGGTGGATTCCGAAACTGCCGCCGCCCGGATTCTCGCAGAGGAGCCCTCGGTATGTCCAAGGACCTTCCATCGACTTCGCCGTCGCGTATGAGACCTTCTCTCCGTAGCCGAGGTGGTTGTGCGATACGTAGGCGAGGTAGTAGGTTCCGTTGCGCTTGAAGAGCCACGGTCCCTCCGTGTAGTTGGGAAGCGGCATCGTCCTTATCTCGCCGTCGATCTCGACCATGTTCTTCTTGAGTTTCGCGAGATAGCAGACTGGATTGCCCCACGCCATCCACACTGTTCCGTCGTCTTCGATGAGGATCGTCGGATCGATGTCGTCCCAGCCATAGGGGCTCGGCGTGTCGGAGTCCTTGACGAGCGGCTTGCCGATTGCATCTTTCCATGGACCTATCGGCGTATCTGAAACTGCAACGCCCGTGCAACGGCATCCGTAGCCCATGTCGAACTTTCCGACAAGAGTCGTGTAGTGGTAGAACTTTCCGTCCGGCCCCTTCACGACCTGACTCGCCCAGCTGTCGCTTCCGCCCCAGGAATAGGTCTTCCAGTCCATTATCTTGCCGTGATACGTCCAGTTCTTCATGTCCTTCGAGGAGTACGCGCGCCAGTTGTTCATGATGAGCCACTGGCCTGGCGTGCCGTCGTTCTCGTCCTGCGTCGTGATGACGTAGCACGTGTCTCCGACGACTATCGGCGCGGGGTCTGCCGTGAATGTGTCTGTGAATATCGGGTTGGCAGATCTTGCAGCAAGGCTCGCCGCAGCGAAGCCCGCAAGAACCCCCAGTTTGCCGATGGCTGATTTTCTCATAGTCGGAATCCCTTTCTTTGCGATTTCTGCCACCATTATCGCAAATGCGGGCCCGACAGGCAATTACCATAAAGTGTTATTCTGACATCTCATTCGGACGTCTATGCGATAGGTGAATGATGCGCACTTGGGGTCGATGCCATGCGGAACGGTGATTTCGAAAACCCTGCCGCTGACCGGCTTGTCGTCTGCCGCGCCCATGTGGCGACGCCACGTGCCGGTACGCTTCTCGACAACCACTTTAGCGTTCGCCGGCACATTGTATCGAAACGCACCGTTCTCGGCTATTATCCTGTCCCCTTCCCTACGCCAGGATGCGTTTGGCCTCGCGACGGACTGCTCTACCGTTGTCACGACAGGGAGTCCGTTCGTCGACGTTATGTCCGAAACGGAAACTTCAACGCCTTCCGGCGAAAAGCGCCACTCCGTCTCCGCCCTCAATCCGGCGCGATCCAGACTGAATCGAACAGCATTCCCTTCCGCAACGCAATGCTCCGAGGCGTTGCGGCTCTTCCAGTCAACCGAGTCTATGTCGTATGAAGTCGTCCCCGGAACGTGGCGCCAGTTCCAGAACGGGAACACGTCGCGGTATTCGTCTCCGTCTGAATACACGAACAGCGCCCCGTCCGCCAGATGCGCTCCCAGCCTGTTGTCTTCGTTTACCGCCTCCGTACCGCGAATGGATTTCGTCTCGCACTTGACGGACGCCATCCAGCCGTCCGCCCTGTATACGCCGTAGGCGCTTTTCGGGAACCAGTGCAATCCCTTGGCCACCGCATCCGCATCTACTCCGAGCCGCTCCGCCGCGACTAAGACGCCCGCTCCCTTGATGCGAAGCGCGCCCTTGTTGAGCTGACGCCCAATCGCCCCAACGTCCATCGCGCCTTTCCACACCGTCGGCGCGAACCCCTTCGCGACAAGACTGCGCAGTATCTCGCGCGACTCGGCGGGGAAGGCAAGCGGCGTCCCCTCGAACATGTCCGCTAGGCGCGGAACGGTTAGGATGTACGAAAGACCGTAGTTTCCGAACTGCGCCTGGTTGCCGTGCTGGTGGAAGCTCCAGTCGCTCTGTATGCCCTCTTCCGTGCTGCTCACGACGACTTCGCCAAGGATCGCCTCGCGCGCCGCGCGAACGCCCTCGGCGTTGCCTTCCAGCAGCGACCTCATCAGGACGCATTCCGAAAGCCATATCCTGTTCTGTCCCGTCATCCCGATTCTGCTCTCGCGCATAAGCCCAGCGATCGTCCGCTTCTCGTCGTCCGTGATGTCGTCGCCCATCAGCAGCCCGGCGCGCCCTAGCTCAAGCGGAACGCCGATTTCGTTCCACCACCAGTTCTTGTTCCTGTAGCCCTTTCCGCTCCAGTGGGCAAGCGCGCGGCGGAACGCGTCTACGACTTCAGGCGTATGCCTCGCGCGCGCAAGCAAGACCATACGCTTCACATGGTCCGCCGCGCGCCACGAACTAGCAGTCGTGCTGGAATACTCGACATCCGGCCACGTGCCGTCCGCGCGAAGCATCCTCACCAGCCGCGCCGCCTTCTCGTCGACAGGCGAGACAAGGCTATCCCTCACCATTCCGACCGTCGAATCTCCCGACGGCGCATCGATCTCCGGCACGCTCTCCCTCGCAGGCTTCGCGCTCGTTTCGCGCAGTACCCTGGCGGCGTTTCCTCGAACGGCCTCGACGATGTCCATGCCGAATTCTACGCCCATGTCGAGCGCATGGAAAACGGCCTCGGCGAAAAGTCCGTCCGCCCACGCGAACCAGCCGCGCGTGAAATCGCCGTCGTCGTCTGCGTCGTGCGATTCGTGCATCGCGCCCGTCCCGCCTGTTGTGTCGACAAGCTGCGCGATGCAGCGCGCGACCTCTTGTCTGTCGGACGACGTCAGCGCGCGCATTGCGACTGCCATCGGCCAGATTCGGCCGCGCCCTGTGTGCGGGCTTCCAACGCCTTCGCCATTCGCGCCGCGGAAGAACCAGGGGTTCGCGTCGGAAAGAACCATGCGGCGCGTCGCCTCGTACACGTCGCGGTCGAACGACGCCGCGTCGCACAGATACGGCAGCGAGAGAAGAGACGGAGCGTTTGCGTCGTCCATGAAGATTCGCCCGCCGAATCCATCCACCTCGTATGCGTAGACGCGTCCGTACTCCGGATGCTCGACAACGCCCGCCAGCGCAACCGCGTTGAGGATCTCGCGTGCGAGCGCTTCGCATTCCGAAGCAAGCGCATCGTCTGAGTTCGCCTCGCGCAGGACAACCGCGGCTTTGGAGAGCGCATCCGAAGCGAAGATGTTTTCGGGAATGTTGAACGGCAGCTGGCATGCGTCGTCGGAGGCGCGAAACGACGACACAATCATGCCGACAGGCTTCACCGGCGCGCCGATTCCGTCCGCAAGCGTTCCAAACGGAGTCCATGTTCGGCGCTTGAATGAATACGAAGTCTTGTCGCCGCCCTTTCTCTGCTGCTCCTTGTATGTATCGAGGATGCGCCTGACGGCAACGCGCCACTCGTCTCCAAACGGCGTCTTGTCGTGCGTCGTCTGCCAGTAGCCGTGCGCGAGCCGAAGCGGATACGCGAGAGAGTCCACCTCCCACTTGCGCTCGTGGACGGACGGCTTCATGTCGGTAAGGTCGTCCTTCCACGGGCTTTCACGATCGTCTCGGTAGAATGCATTGGCGTAGGGGTCCACGCTGATGTACCCAAACGCGCGGTTCAGCGTCCCCCGCAATATGCGCCTTACGGCGTCGGAGCCATTCGAGAGAGGAAGGTACGGCCAAACCTGCGCACACGAGTCGCGGAGCCACATCGCATCTATGTCGCCGGTGATCACATAGGAATCGTCGCGTCCGCCATCAAGACGGTAGTCGACAGTGCGCTCGATCGTATCCATGAAAGAGGACACGAGCATTCTAGCAAGGCGGGGGTCGCCGATTTGCCGCGCGGTCCGTTCGACGTATGACCGCGCCGCAGCGCGTGCCTCGGCTACGACATCGCGGCCGGCAGCCGCGTCCGTCGCGGAATCCGCGCCAACGCGCAGGAAAGCTGAAGCAACGGCCACGGACGCGACAAGCGCGCGCCAGGCGCGCGAACGGAGCTGGGAATTCGGATCATTCGTCTTCATGTGTAACATTATACCATGAATCGCTTATCCTATTGCGCACAACGCCAACAAGCTCGTAGGGGTAGATGATTTCCACAATTACACAATTCCACAATCCCATATGGGCGCTTACGCGCGACCACGAAACGCGGCGGCTTGCCGAGCGGCGTTCCGCCGCTGGAATGCCGCGTCGACGTTTTGACTTGAAGGTCGCAATTGACCTCCATTCACCATTCCCCGTTCCCCTACATGCGACCTTCGTCAAACGCCGCCGCGCCATTCCAACCTTCGGTTCTCGGCAAGCCCCGCGACACGGGCTGCGCCCGACACGAATATACACGAATTTAGGCTCTTAGTAAATAACTCCGACTGCGACACGACCTTATTGCTGCTTTACCGCAAAGGCTGGACCCACTGGCGAGAAGCCGGTTTTGGACCGGGGAGGACCACGCACGGCAGCGCGCAATGCGGCACAAGCGAGACGCGGCGACTAGCGGCCGCGTGAGGACGCGCAAATCGGCCGTATCAAAAGGCGAGGACCGTTGCCCCGAACGAAGCCAAGCCCTTACACGCAAGCAGCATGGAAATGGGGAATGGGGAATGGGAAGAGGGAGGAGGGAAGAGGGAGGAGGGAAGAGGGAGGTGGGCGTAGGGCAGCTCGCGGGGCCGGGGCTGGGGGTGAGAACGTTTCAACTGCCTTGCGGCAATCTGCGAAGCAGGTGAAAGCTTCGTCCGAGGCGGGTCAAATCGACCGTTTTCAGGCTAGTCGTTAGTCGCTGGTCGGTAGTCGCTAAAAGCGACTGAGCTGTTGCTATCAAGGGGGTCCGTCGTAACTTCGACATCCTGCACGTCAAGGCCATCCCGCGACGAAACCGCCGCGGCCGCGCCGGCGGCCTGGCCCAACGCAAAGAACACGGGCTCCATCCTTATCGAACCGTATGCAATGTGTGTCGCGGATATGCATACCGGCACTATCAGATTCCCGCATTCGCCGCGCTTCGGGACTATCGCGCCGTAGTCGATCGGATACGGAACCTTCATGCCGGCCCGTTCCTGCACGTCCCCTTCGTTGCGCACCATTCCGTTCTTGTCGACATACCTTCTGACATGGTGCGAGTCCATGGTATACGCGGCATACGCCACCGGGCGCTCCGCGACGCGCTTTCCGCGGCAGTTCGCCTCCGTCATGACATACTCGCCTACCATGCGCCGAGCCTCGCGCACGTATAGCTGCGTCGGCCAGCCGCCGTTCTCGACGAACTCGTCCTTGCAAAGCCCCCACTTCGAAACATCGGCGCGGACATACTGCGGGACGCGCGGATGGTTCGCCAGCGTCCATAGAACGCTCCTCTGCCACTTCTCGTGCGCCGCGGCGATTCTGCCGCGCTCGGCGTAGTCCGCCTCGGCCCAGCGCCAGCTGCCGCCGATGTAGTCGGACGAAACGCCCGTGCGGTTGTTCGTATCCGTCTTCCTGTTGGGCATCGGCGAGTTGTTCCAGGGCTGATGACGCCAGTGCTGCGCCGTATCCTCCGGCGTCCGCTCGATGTTGCGCAGAAGGAGCTCCATCTCCGCCTCGTCGTAGCCCTCCGGCTTCTCGAAAGGAATGCGGTTCGCCGGATCGTCCGTCAGGCACAGCCGGTAGCAGTACGCCTGCACGCGATTGTCGGCGGAACCATCCGGCCTCCCGTCGTCCTCCGGCTCGACGCCGGGGAGAATTCCGCTGGACGGATCGCCGGGCACCCTGTATGCACTCACGCCATTCTGGATCTGATGATGGACGGCCTTGCCGCGCTGTATGCCGTTTATCGTCTCTCCGTATTCCGAATTGGCCTCGCGTCCAACTCGGTACGAGACGCCCGCCGCCGCCATAAGGTCGCCCTCGTAAGTCGCGTCGATGAACACTGAGCCGCGCCAGACGCGTCCGTCGAGAGTGCGGACCGAGACGATGCGCCCGTTCTCCTTCACGACGCCTCCTTCGCCCCTGTCGAGAAGCGCGCCGCGCTCGATGCGCAAGCCCTCGTCGCGCTCCCAGTTCTCAAGAACCTTCAGCGCTGCGCTCGGCTCGAACGTCCACATCGTCTCGGCATCGGACGAGCCGGCGGTCTGTCCGTTGGGACGGTAGTCGCGGCGCTTCTGCCGCGTCCAGGAAGCGGGGTCGTCGTAGTGCTTCCTGATGTCGGAGTAGAACTTCCGCGCAAGGCCGCCGAACGCGGACTTGTCGCCGATATCGGTCTGGCCCAGTCCGCCCGTCGTCATTCCACCGATCCTCTGCGTCGGCTCGAGCACGACTGTCCGCGCACCGTCGCGCGTCGCCTGCACTCCGGCCGCGATTCCCGCGCTCGTTCCGCCGACTACAACGACGTCGAAAGGCTTGTCGGACATTTCAAAGACGAGCTCTCCGCCTCGCATGATGTCCCAGTGTGAAATCGACGAAAGATCGATGCGGCGTCCGTCGAGAGAGATGGACTTCACATACTTGTTCTCGCGGGAAAGATTTTTTGCAACAATGGAGAACGTATTCCCGCCGTTCCCCGTTCCCCGTTCCCCATTCCCCGTCCTCAACTTCACAACAGGAATCTGCGGCGCACCGAAGACGTATTCGCCCGATGTCGGTTCGAACGGATAGAAGCCCATTGCGGAAAGGAGATACCACGCGCTCATCTGTCCGCAGTCGTCGTTGCCGCAGAGTCCGTCAGGCGCCGGACGGTAGAATCTGTCGAAAATTTCGCGGACGATTTCGGCGGTTCTTTCGGGGCGTCCCCATACGGTGAAGAGATACGGCACGTGATGCCCCGGTTCGTTCCCGTGCGCGTATTCGCCGATCAGCCCCGTCACGTCAGCGATACTCCCATGCGGCGAGCGCGAATGGTCGAAGTGCTCCTCGAGTTTCGCAAGCGCGGCGGACCTGCCGCCAAAGGCCTCGGCCAGTCCGTCAGGATCCTGCTGCACATGCCAAACGTACTGGTTGGCGCTCGCCTCGCTGATGTCGCGTGGCACTTCGTATTCGAAGAGCGCCGACGGATCAAACGGCTCGCGCCACGATCCATCCGATGAGCGTCCGCGGACGCTCATCGTCGCCTTGTCGAACAGATTCGTCCACGCCTGTGCACGCGACGCGAAGAACTCCGCGTCCTCAGCCCTGCCGAGCCTCCGCGCCAGTTTTGCCGCGCACCAGTCGTCGTATGCGCCTTCCATCGTTATGCTGACGCCTTCCTCGTCGACAAGGTCGAACGGAAGCCATCCGTACTTGTCCAGAATGTCCCAGTGCTCCTTCGGCTTGCCTTCGTGTTCCTCGCGAAGTGTTGCCCGGACCGCTTCGTAGACATCTTCCGCCGGAACTGTAGTCAGGCCCTTCTCAACGGCCTCGACGAGAACCGGCACGGCGTGGTTTCCTATCATGCAGTGCGTGTCGCGCCCCCACAACGGCCACACGGGGAGATATCCTGCTGCCTTCCGGTGCGCGACCATTGAACGGACTACATCGTCAACCAGCTCAGGCGCAATTATCGAGTAGAGCGGATGTGCCGCGCGGTAAGTATCCCACAGCGAAAGCGTCGAGAAATACCTGCGCCCTTCTTCGACCTTCGCGATCTTGCCGTCCGCGCCGCGATACGCGCCGTCTATGTCGGTGATGTCGTTTGGCTGCCAGAAGAGATGGTAGAGCGCAGTGTAGACGTTAGTGTGCGAAGCGGCGTCAGCGCCGGGGATTTCAACGCGCGAGAGATATCCGTTCCACGCTTCGCGCGCATCTGCGGCGACTTGCTCAAACGTTTTGCCTCGCACTTCGGCAAGATTCCGCCGCGCGCCATCTTCATCCGTGGTGGAAAGCGCAATGCGGACGGTCACGGATTTCACCTTGCCGAAGTCAAGCGCGAAGCGGCGCGGTCCGTCGCCTTTCACCACGGCGAAATCGGCGTCCGCCTCAAGCGCAAAATTCCATCTGCGCTCCGTCCACGATTTCGTCTCCGCCCAGCCCGTGACAATTTGCGGAATGCGCATTTCGGTCTGATCGCCCTCTGCAACTGGACATTGGCCATTGGAATTGGATATTTCCACATTTGCACATTTAACATGCTCGTCCATCTTCTCCCAGACGAGCCCCCACTGCATATCGACGAGAAGCTTCGCGTTCGCGCCGTCGGGGTATGTGAAGCGCCAGACCGCGCAGCGCTGCGACGCAGCTGCTTCGCAGCGAATGCCGCTTTCGAGCGTCACTGCGTAGTAACCAGGCGTCGCCACCTCGCTTGACTTGTCGAAGGGGACAGGGGAACGGGAAATGGGGAACGCGGAATCGGCGAACGGCAGTATCAAGAGATCGCCGAGTTCGGGAACGCCTGTGCCGTTCAGGTGGTTCTGCGAAAAACCGTAGAGCTTCGTGTCGCCGTTGCGGTAGCCGCTCGCGTAGTCCCAGCTTTCGGTGCCCGTGTCTGGTCCAGCCTGAACCATGCCAAGCGGATACGCCGCTGCGACTGTGGCGTGTCCGTTTCCCTCCGTGCCGATCCACGGATTGACATAGCGCGTGCAGTCCTCGCCTGCGGACAAGGCCGACGCTAGCGCAGTGACGCACAAGACGCACAACAAACTGACAGTCTTCATTATATTTCCTCGCATACTCGGCCTTCGCCGTTTTCGGATAACATTATAGCAGATACGCATTATCCTTTTGCGCACTGCCACGCAACTGAAAACGCGCGATGGGCGAAACGGCCGATGCGAATCAGGCTATATCGAACCAGTTGTAGCCGGTGTTGCCGCAGACTTCTACCACCGCAACGCGGATCTCGTGGTTCCAGTCCGGGCGGCGGGCGAGCGCCTTCCTGTAGTCGAGCGCCTGAGCGACCGTCTCCGCGTCGGGCTCGCCACGACCGAGGACATTTCCCTTCTCCGCCGCCGCGTTCGTGAAGTACTTGAACTCCACGAACATAGCGGGCTTCGGAGAGCCGAACTTGGGCACGGCGAGAAAGTCGCAGCGACCCTCGGACGAGTTGTACTCCGTCTCGAAGGAGTAGTATCCGGCCAGCC
>SUWC01000173.1 GCA_015061665.1 Lentisphaerota bacterium | reverse complement strand
CAACATGCTTCCGCACGGCGAACACCACTACTCGCAGTGGTGCAACAACCACTACCTCTACTGCATCAAGGAGGCCGCGAAGAGGAAGATCATGGTGAACCAGCACGAGGCGGTGCGTCCGACCGGACTCTGCCGTACGTGGCCGAATCTCATCGGCAACGAGGCCGCGCGCGGGACGGAGTACGAGTCGTTCGGAGGCAACAACGCCGACCACACGACGATACTTCCGTTCACGAGGCTCGTGGGAGGTCCGATGGACTACACGCCCGGCATCTTCGAGACCGACCTTTCGAAGATATGCTCCTGGAAGAAGCAGCGCATCTCCACCACGCTCGCGGGGCAGCTCGCGCTCTACGTCACGATGTTCTCTCCGCTGCAGATGGCGGCGGACGTCCCGGAAAGCTACGAGAAGAGGCTCGACGCCCTGCAGTTCATCAAGGACGTTCCGTGCGACTGGGACGAGTCGCGCTACCTAGAGGCGGAGATCGGCGACTACCTGACGATCGTCCGCAAGGCGAAGGGGAAGGACGAATGGTATCTCGGCATGAAGACGGACGAGAACGCGCACGAGGCGGAAATCAGGCTCGACTTCCTGACGCCCGGAAAGACGTACGAGGCGACGATATACGCCGACGCTCCGGACGCGGTGTACCGCACCGAGACGGCTGGCAACTACGTCATTGAGAAACGCGAAGTGTCGTCGTCCGACACCCTCCACCTCCGCGCGGCGCCCGGAGGCGGCTCAGCGGTCTCGTTCAAGCTCCTGCAATAGGCGCGAAGGGGGTGCTATACGCGAATGAATCGCTGTGTTGGATCCTTCGGCATGGCGGGGTTCGTCATGGCTAGTTTGCCGGCGGCAACAAGGGGGCGAACAAGGTAGTGCATGGTGTAGGACTGTGTACGGCCCGTGAACGCCGACAGTTCCTCGCGGGAGCGCGGTGTCCGGCAGAACGATAGGAGCGTCTCTTCGGCTTTGCGCCTGTCGAACACGACATCGTCCTCTGGGCGGCGGTTGCGGAACACAACCTTGAATTCGCCGTGAACCACGGAGAACTCCGGCGGTGGCAGACCTGCGCATGTGCATTCCTCGCGCATTGTCGCGATGCCTGAGTTGCGGTTTTCGGTCTTGCCGATGTGTTCAAGGGTGTCGACGAGAAGGGGATTGCGTTTCCCGATGTCAATGCGTCCGAGCGCGGAAAGCGGTGCTGCGCCGTAGAGTCCGCCCTTGTTGGTTATCTCCAGCCTGTCGGGGTACATCTCGATTCGAATGGGGCAGCTTTCTGTGAACGGACTGTAGTCGCGATGGACGAGTGCGTTCAATATTGCCTCGCGGACGGCGATCATCGGATATTCGCGGCGGTCGATGCGTTTGCCGTCCTTCGTGAATGCGTTGGCCCGCGCCGCGTTTCGCGAGACGAATGCTTCCGCTCCGTCCAGCATTTCTGGGATTGCGCCTGTTATCTGCCGGTTCTCGGCGAAGCGTATGCCGGCCTGTCCGGCTTTGCCAATGCTTTCGCCCGGAACGACGACGGCAGTGATGCAAAGCTGTGGAAGCGCAATCTGCGGGCAGGCGGAAAACGTCATAAGGCCGGCAATGGACGGATGACCATCCTTCTCCAGCCCCATCTTGGCAGGGATTTCCGCGTCAGGGACTATGGCGGCGAGGTTGGGTCGGTCGGTCTTAATCGACCGGACATATGCGGCGAGCCTGTCGTTGTCGAAAAGCGACATGTCGGCCGTTTCAATGATGCGCCTGTCTGCGTATTCGTGGCGACGATACGCCTCGTAGCTATAGATTTCAAACTCAGTCATCGGCTCGTCAGCGTCGCCTACGCGGACAAACGAACCGCCGAGTCGCCCTCTTCCGCGATAGAATACTGGACGCTGGACGGGTTCCGCAGGGGGTATTTCGGCGGACACGACCATCCTGCCGTCGATCTCGGCGGATGTGAAAAGCGCGCGAACGATTGGCGACATTTCCGCACATTGTTGCGTGACCCGGTGCTGAAGATCCTGGATGTCATAGACGCCAGATACGGCAAACCCGGACTTCTCGTCAATGCCGAACACGATTGTCCCGCCGGTGGTTCGCATTCTTGCATTTTTGCCTCCTTAATCTTCGAACATGATGGATTATATCATATTTATATAGCGAACGGCAATGGGAATTGCATATTTTTATGTATAATGTCATATATTCATCAGGGAATTGTATATGGGAATTTCCCAGCCACTCCCCATTCGCCTCGCTCTCGCGTTCCCGATAGTTTGATTGAGTGCGAGAGCTGCGAATGTCCGTCCTGGTGTGTCAGGCCTAGGGCTTGGTGGTGACGGGGTTTACCTGCACCGGCACGTTGGTGTCTTCGCCCTTGTTGTCGGCCGCTTGCGTGGTCTGCGATATGACCGCGATGCCGGGGATGCCGAAGGCGTAGACGCCCATCGTCTGCGTCTTGTCGCTGGGCGTCAGCGAAGAGCATCCGCTCGCCGAGAACGAGACGATGCCGCCGCCGACGGCCCCTATTATCACGGGCTTGAGCGCGTTCCATATTTGCATCGCAAGTGCTTTCCAGTTGATTTTCAGTTTCATAGATTTCGCCTTTCATTGTTGTTTAAACGGTAGGGCGCGGCGAGACGCCGCACCTCCTTGGGTTTCGCCATCCTTTCGTCCAAGGAGGTGGAGCGTCCCGCTCCGCCCTGTG
>SUWC01000056.1 GCA_015061665.1 Lentisphaerota bacterium | reverse complement strand
GCTGCGGTCAAGATCGAGCTTGCCCATCTCGGAGCGCATCGTCGTCTGCGCGAGCTGGGTGGTGGCGAACAGGTAGTTGCCGATGCCGTAGCTCGCCTTCGCCGGGTCCATCACCTGCATGTAGAGAATGCCGTCGACTGAAACCGCGATGTTGTCTTTCGTGATGCACTCCTGCGGCGGAACGTCGATGGCCTGCTCCTTAAGCGTGTGCCTGTAGGCGATGCGGTCCAGAAACGGGATGAGTATGTGGAAGCCGGCGTCGAGCGTGCACCTGTACTTGCCGAGCCGCTCCACGATGTAAGCCGTCTTCTGCGGCACCACGACCGCCGTTTTTATTATTGCGATCAGCACTATCACCGCCACGATCGCGAAGAATATGAGACCTCCGCTCATGTTACTTTACCTCCTTTACCTTCATTGTCAGGTTGTTTTGAGAAACCACTTCCACCGCGGCTCCCACCGCGATCGGCGCGTCTGCCGACGCGCTCCACTCGGCGTCGCCTATGACGACGCGTCCGGCGAGGGGCGGCGAGATCGCCTCGGTCACCTTGCCGACGCGGCCGACGTACTCGTTGTCGAAGTCGATCCTGGCATCGACCCTTGCGCCGAGAAAAGTCTTCTTCAGCCAGCGGCGCAGGACCACTAGGTACACTATCGAAAGCGCCGAGAACGCGGCGAGCTGCCACGTCAGCGTGAACGACCCTCCGAACGCAAATCGGCAGAGACCGACGGTCGCGGCCGAAAGCCCGAAGAAGAACACGACAAAACCTGGCGCAAGCAGTTCCATCAGCATCAGGAACGCGCCAAAGTACAGCCACAGCCATCCACAGCTAAACATGTCTGCATCACCCGTTGGTCGCGATCCGCTCCTCCCCGCCGCCCGCGGGCCAGACCGCTCGGCCCGGCGAAACCCGCAAAGCACCTTGCGCAGATGCGCAATCGCAACACCAATACAATACCAAATCTACGCTCTCCGCGCAAGGGGTCCCCTGGCATATTCAGGGCTGACGCATCTTCCGTCGCGGCTTCGTTGCAGGAGAACGGCGGAAAATGGTAAAATAACCGCATGTTAAACCAATATACTTGCCTTGCAGCTCTTGTTGCAGTACCAGGGTGGGTCGTAAGCGTCCTTCTGGGCGTTGTCATGTTCGGCATGGGACTCGCCACGAAGCTCGATGACTTCAAAATCGTGTTGAGCCGTCCGAAGGACATCCTCCTTGGCTGCGCCGCGCAGTTCACGATAATGCCCGCCCTTGCATGGGGGCTCTCCCGGCTCTTCGGGCTTGACGACGCGCTGACCGTCGGCGTCGTTCTCGTTGGCTGCTGCCCAGGCGGAACGGCGTCCAACGTAATGACCTTCATGGCAAAGGGAGACCTCGCGCTGTCGGTCGGCATGACCGCCACTTCGACGATGCTCGCCCCGTTTCTGACGCCGCTCCTGACGCTGCTCCTCGCTGGAAAGGCGGTCGAGGTCGACGCAGTGGGGATGTTCATCGGAATCCTGTGGGTCGTTCTGCTGCCGATAGTCCTTGGCATATCCGTCAAGCGGCTGTTCCCTGCGGTGACGGAGCGGGCCGTAAAATTCATGCCCATGGTGTCCACCGCCGCGATAGTGCTGATCATCGCCATCGTCTTGCTGGGAACCGCGGACAGGCTTGCCTCTGGCGGAATCGCCGTTGCGCTTGTAGTCGTCCTGCACAACGTGCTAGGGCTGTCACTTGGCTATCTGCTCGCCACTGCGCTCCGGCTTTCGGAGCCAAAGCGCAGGGCGCTGTGCATCGAGGTAGGCATGCAGAACTCGGGGCTTGCGGCCAGCCTGGCTGCGGCGCACTTCGCAGCCTACCCGATGGCCGCAATACCAGGCGTAATATTCAGCGTGTGGCACAACATCAGCGGAGCGTTTGTCGCACGCCTGTTCGCCTCGCGGAAGCAGGGCTAGCCTGCCAGGCGAACATATCAGTCGAGCACGACTTCAGACTCGGCGCGGATGTCGGCCGAGGAGGACCCGACCAGCAGGCGGTACTTGCCCGCGTCCACGCGCCAGTTGTGCACTCCGACGTCCCAGTACGCGAAGTCGCGCGCCTTGAGCCTGAGCTCGACGGTCTTCGTCTCGCCGGGGGCAAGCGCCACCTTGCTGAAGTCCTTCAGCTCCTTGGGCGGACGGACGACCTTAGCGTCGACGGGCGCAACGTAAAGCTGCACAGCCTCCTTGCCGGCGACCTTGCCTGTGTTGGTCACCGGAACGCGGACTACGAACGAAGCCTCGCCGGTCTTCTCGACCTTCGCCTCGCCGTACTTGAACGTCGTGTAGCTGAGTCCGTGCCCGAACGGGAAGCGCGGCGCGATTTCCTTGGCGTCGTGCCAACGGTATCCAACGAAGATGCCCTCGTTGTAGACGCTGCGATCGGCGGTATAGGAGCCCATCTGCGCGACGCCGGTATCCTCGTAGCACTTCGCCCACGTGCAGGGAAGCTTGCCCGACGCGCAGACATCGCCGAAGAGAACGCGCGCGAAAGCCCTTCCGGCCTCCTGCCCGATGAACGGCTCGTGGATGATCGTCCTCGCCTTGTCCGCCCACGGAAGCTCAAGCGGGGCTCCGGAGTGCGTCACGATGACGAGGTTGGGGATGTCCCACTCTAGTATCTTAGAAATCGCTTCGTCGTGTCCCTTGGGAAGCTTCATGTTCGGACGGTCCGCGCCCTCGCATTCAAGCGCCTGCCCATGGCCGACTTCGGTACCGGTGAAGACGAGCACGGCATCCGCGTCCGCCGCCTCGCGACGGATGTCCTCGAGCTTTCCGGATTCGCTCGGGAGCGCCCACCCGAACTTCATGCGGTGCTCGCCAGTATCGCCGAGGTACGCGACTGAGAAGTCGTATTCCTTGCCAGCCTCGAGGCGGACCTGCGTCGTGACGGAGTCGCACTCGCTGGCGTTGGCCAGGACCTTGCCGTCAAGGGTAAGCACAGTGCCGCCGCGGTGGTCCATCGTGACGGAGAGCGTGTAGTCGCCCGCTTCGGGGGCGAGGAGCTTCGTCTTCCAGAGGACCGCGAAGTTGGAGGGGTTGAGCCCCTCCGCGGGAACGCCGTTCCCCGCGTCGAACCCGACGGTACGCGCAAAGCCGGTCTTGAACGGCTTGCCGTCCGTGGACTTCGTGTTGTTGAAGTAGCTGACCTGCCACGCCCTGACGCTCATGCCAGCGTCGAGCGCCGAGGTGTCGAACGTCCCGACGGAGCTTTCGATCACGTCGTGGACGCTTGCCGTGCTGTCCGACGCGACAAGCGGGAGCCTGACGATCTTCGGCGCATTCGGCGACTTGGAGAAGTACTCGTTGAGTCCCATGAGCGGGGTGATCTCGTAAAGCGGCTTGCCCTCGGCGGACCAGCCCTTCTTCGTCATCTCGGTGTCGGCGAGCTTTCCGACGACGACGATCTTCTTCATCTTGCCCGCGGCGAGGGGAAGGACTCCGTCGTCGTTCTTGAACAGCACGATCGCCTCCTCCGCGATTTCGCGCGCTGCGGTCTGGTGCGCGGGCGTGTTGCGCTCGCCCTTGTCACGCTGCTCGGGGTTGAAGAAGTTCGCCTTCTCAAGAGTCCAGAGAGAGTGAAGCGCGATTTCGTCGACGACGCTCTCGGGGACTTCGCCCTTGCGGACTGCCTCCGCGAGCGGGGCCTTGCCTTCCTTCGGATTGACGAAATAGCGGATGTCCGCGCCCCTGTTCATCTCCACGCCGGCGCCGTTGAGCGCGGCCTTGACAGTGGAGTGCTGCCCGCCCCAGTCCGTGACGATCAGCCCCTTGTAGCCCCAGCGGTCGCGAAGGATGCCGCGCTGGAGGTAGGCGTTCTCGCTTACCCAGTCGCCGTTGACCTTGTTGTACGCCGTCATGAGCGACCAGACGCCCGCATCCTTGACCGCCGCCTCGAACGCGGGGAGGTATATCTCGTTGAGCGTGCGCTCGTCGCAGATCGTGTCGACGGCGTTGCGGTTCAGCTCCTGGTTGTTGAGGCAGAAGTGCTTGACGCATGCCGCGACGTCATGGCTCTGCATGGCCATGATCTCCGGCACGACGAGCTTGGAAGTCAGGCACGGGTCCTCGGAGAAGTACTCCCAGGTGCGTCCGCAGAGGGGGTTGCGCATGATGTTCACGCCGGGGCCGAGCATCATGTCCTTCCCGCGCGCACGCGCCTCCTCTCCCATGACGTGGCCGAACTTAGCCGCAAGTTCCTTGCTCCAGGTCGCGGCAAGCGAGGAAAGCGTCGGAAGGACAGTCGACTCGTCGTCCTTCTGGATGCAGTCCCACGTCCAGCGCTCCATGTTCGGACGGACTGTCTGGGAGTTGTCGGAGAACTGCCATTCGCGGTCCGTGCCGGGCACGCGCATGCTCATCGATCCGCTGCCGGCGGCAAGAAGCACCTTTTCGTCAAGCGTCAGCTTGGAGAGGCGCGCGCGCGCCCTCTCCATCGCGATGTCCTGAGCCATTACGGCCCAATCAACCCCACAAGCGATCGCAACAAGCGCAATCAGCCTTGCAACATCGTTCTTAATTCGATTTTTCATGATACCATTATATCAAAGGTCGGCGGAAAAGTGTTGTTCTAGTGCGCAACAAAAACATATCCTAATGCGTCCCCCCGGAATCTCTGTGGGGAATGTCAGGGCAAACGCCATCAGAGTCAGGGGGCGAAATCGGGAAGCGGGGCGATGCCCATTCCGGAAAGGCGGACGTTTAGGTTGCGCCATGCCGTGCGCCTCATGCTCTCCGGCGCGCGCGCAAGCGCCTCGCGCGCCTTTTCGCGCAGCTCGCACTCCTGCTCCTGGCGCTCGGCGAGGAACTCGATGTAGTCCGCGACAGTTCCGCCCTCGGCAAGATACGACGCCATCTCGCCGCGCATTCCGGCGACGATGTTGCGCAGCTGGCGTATCTCGGCTCGCTCGTCCTTGTCGCGCGCCAGCGGCATCGCAAGCTCGCGCTCAAAGCCCTGGACGTCGTCTATGGACGGAATCTGCGGCTCAAGCGACCAGCCTGGCTGCGCGTATGCGGCGAGGTATGTATCCAGCTTCGTGTCGAACACACCTTCCCACGAATCCGCAACGCCCTTCGCGATGAACTGGGCGTCGCCCTCCAGCTGCGCGCGGGGAGATGGCGCGGTCGCGGCAGATCCGCCGCGGAAGGCAATCGCCACGGAAAGCGCGAGCAGCGCTGCGACGGAAAGCGCCAGCGCGGCAAAAGCGCCGCGTTTGCGCCAAGGGGACGGATCGTCGCCGATAACGCGATATGGACGTATGCCCTGCCTGCGCAGCGCGGCATACGCCTCCGCGCGGTTTGCGGCCTTGATTTCGCCCTCGCGGTTCTCGTTTTCCTTGGTCTGGTATAGGTATCTGTATTTCACTACAGTTGATTATATCAAAAATCGCGCTTCGGCGGCACGGAAGAAATGTTCTTCAGGCGAAGCTGTCCGCACGCGGCGTCCGCATCCTTGCCCCTGCTGCGGCGAAGCATCGTCTGGACATGC
The DNA here is from genome assembly GCA_015061665.1 of Lentisphaerota bacterium. GTDB lineage: Bacteria > Verrucomicrobiota > Kiritimatiellia > RFP12 > UBA1067 > UBA1067. The sequence continues at coordinate 15,093 of SUWC01000056.1, read as the reverse complement.
GCGCGCATCAGGACGTCAAGGAACATGAGCATCGTCGACTCGGGCGGGGTGCGGAAGTCGGGACGGTGCGAGACCGGCGAAAGAGGAATGAGATTGACCTTCGCCATCGGAACGCGGCGAACTTGCCGCGCAAGCTCCTCGGCACACGCGCGCGAATCGTTCACGCCCTCTATGACGGTGTACTCGAACGTGATTATGCGCTTCGTCTTGCGCGTGTAGTCCGCGCACGCATCCAGCAGCTCGTCGATTCCCCAGCGCCTGTTGACCGGCATCAGCTGCGAGCGCAGTTCGTCGTTCGGCGCGTGAAGCGACACGGAAAGCTCGAACTGTATCCCCTCGGACGCAAGGCGCGCGAAGCCGGGGACGACTCCGCATGTCGAAATCGTAATGTGGCGAGCGCCGAGGTTGGGTCCCTTCCCCGCGTTGATCAGCTTGAGGGCGCGCATCATCTCGTCGTAGTTGACGAACGGCTCGCCCATGCCCATGACGACAATGTTCGTTATCTCGCCGACCTTGCGGCCCGCCATGTATTCGGCGACTATCTCGTCCGCAGTAAGCGAGCGCACCACGCCCTGCGAACCCGACGCGCAGAAGGCGCAGCCCATCGGACATCCAACCTGGGTTGAAATGCACTGGGTGAAGCGTCCAGTCGCCGGGATGAGCACCGTCTCGACGGAATTGCCGTCCTCGTATCCGATAAGCAGCTTCTTGGTGCCGTCCGCGCTCTCGCTCACCGCAAGAGTCTCGTACTTCGTCAGGGGGAACTCGACCTTCAGCTGCTCGCGGAAGTCCTTGGGTAGCGTCGTGGCGTCGTCCCAGCTCTCTATCCAGTCTCGGTACAGCGACTGGAGAATCTGGTCGGCGCGGAAAGGACGCATCCCGCGCTCGGCAAGAATCGGCTTCCACTCCTCCGGCAAAATGCCCCAGGCCTTCGTCATGCGACTCCTCCGCGCGGAAACACCTGCCTGTAGATGCAGGCGTTGATCATTACCGTAAACGCCGTTGTGGCGAACATGCCGATTCCGCATCCAAGAAAACCAGTCAGCGCGATGAGCGGAAGAAGGACGGTCTGGAGGAAAAGCCACTTGCAGAGTCCCGCGCTCGAAATGGCGGCCCAGCTCTGCTTCAGGAGTTCGAGCTCCGGCAGCTCCGGATGGTCGGCGCGAAGGAACGTCGCGAATATCGTGACGGGAATCATGACAAACAACCCGCCGACGCAAGCCGCGACGCCGATAAGCGGAAGCATCGAGAGAAGAAAGCCTGGCACGACCAGGTCCTTGATTCCGACCATCACGTCGTGGGACTGCACCCCCTCCTCGCCGTCAACGATGCGGATGACAAGTTTGCTCATTGCGAGCATGAACGCGGCGAACAGGAAGCCGCCGGTGAAGAGCGCCGCGAATATGCCGATCAAGAGCGCCGCTACGACCGTTATCAGATGCTCCTTCGTGAGCTCCACTGCATCGCGCATGGCGTCCAAAACCCTGATCTTGCCATACTGCGGCATATCGGCGGTGACTGCTGCCTCGCTCATGGCTAGAGAACACCCTCCCTGTGCTTTTCAACGATGAATTTCTTTATTGAAGCCACGCATTCGTCGCTGTTTACGATGCCGATGAAGTGTCCGCCCCTAAGCACGTAGTCGCACTTGGACGGAACGGGGAAGAGAAAATCCACATCGCCGTGGATGCGGCACATCGGAATGTTAATGCGCACGCCGTGCCAGCCAAGCGCCTGGATGATGAACCTGCGGACGTTCTGCGCGCCCTTCTCGCCGTTTATGAGGTTTGTGATGCGCGGAGGAACGGCGGGGGATGTCCCGAAAATCCATTTGAGGCCGCGGTCGGACAACGCCAGGACGAGTGGCTTGATGTAGTGGTACATCCGGTAGTAGTCGTTGCGAGAGCGCGGCGAAGCCACAAGCACCATCGCCTTGAGCTTGCGCAGACGCACCATCTCCTGCACGATCATTCCGCCAAGGCACGTGCCGATGACGATGTCGCCGTCCTTGATTCCGTACGTCTCGACAAGCTCCTTCGCAGTCTCGTAGTACGTGTGCGTGAACATCATCGCTCGCGAGTCCATCGGCTTGAAGTCGCCTAGCGTGTGCCAGACGTGCTTGAACGAGGTCGCGCGGCAGTTCATATAGGGAAGCGCGAATATGCGCCCCTTGAAGCTGCCCTTCCAAGCCTCGTACTCCTCCTCGACGTCCTTCGGGACGCGCGCGTCGGCATACTTGTTGCGGCGAACGCCCTTGACGCGCCGAGGGTTGAAGCTCACTGACGCAAGCTCGAAGAATCGGTCCGCAAGCGGAAGCCCGAAGAGGGAGAAGACCCAGCACGTGCCGATGACAAGGTGAACGCCGAACGGCCACATGCCCAGGACTATAAGCCAGAGGAACTTGAGCGCGCCGCCTGGCTTAGAACTCTCCGGCACAATAACGAGCCGCTTGCCCATCGGGCAGAGCGCATACCAGGCAAGGCGCAGGCATGCGACGCCCCGACTGAACCCAACGACCGTCAGCATGAAGAAGATGCCGAAGAAAAGCCATGTCAGGGTTGACACAAATCCGCCGAAGACGAACCAAAGCGCCCAGACAATGAAATTCGACAGTATCCTCTTCATCTGCAGCGGCACCCCCTCACTTGTAGAAGTTTCCGTAGGCGCGGAGCTTGGCGTAGCGGCGGTCGAGAAGCTCGTCGACGGAGAGCTTCTTCAGCTCGGCGATGGCAGCGAGAACCGCCCTCTTGACCTCCGCGCACGCGGCCTTCTTGTCCGCCTGCGCGCCGCCCTCCGGCTCGGGGACGACCTCGTCGATCGCGCCAAGGCGCTTGAGGTCCGCCGCAGTGATCTTGAGGGCCTCGGCGGCTTCGGGCGCCTTCGCGCCGTCGCGCCAGAGGATTCCCGCGCAGCCCTCCGGGGAAATGACGGAATAGACCGCGTTCTCCATCATGAGCACCTTGTCGCCCACCGCTATGGCGAGCGCTCCGCCGGAGCCGCCCTCACCCGTGACGACGACTACTACGGGAGTCTTGAGAAGAGAGAAGAACTCGAGGCTCTTCGCGATCGCCTCCGCCTGGCCGCGCTCCTCGGCCTCTCTCCCAGGATACGCGCCGGGTGTGTCGACGAACGTGACGATCGGGTTGCCGAAGCGTTCGGCCAGCTTTGCAAGGCGCATCGCCTTGCGGTATCCGTCGGGATTGACCATGCCGAAGTTGGACGCCATGTTCTCCTCGACGGTCGCGCCTTTGCGGTGGCCAAGGACAAGAACCTTCTCGGAGCCCATCGTGCCGAAGCCCGCTACCATCGCGCGGTCGTCGTTGACGAGCCTGTCGCCGTGCAGCTCCTCGAAGTCGTCAAGGCAGTTGGCTATGAAGTCGACGATATGCGGACGCCCCGCGTCGCGCGCAAGCTTCACGCGGTCCCATGCGGACTTTGCGTTTTCGTTGAACATTTCAAAATCTCCTTGTCAGTTTGATCAGAAGCCCCAGTAGCCGAGCATCTTGGCGATGAAGCCCTTCATCTCGGAGCGCTGGACGATCTTGTCGATGAAGCCGTGCTTCTCGAGGTACTCCGCGGACTGGAAATCCGCAGGCAGCTTCTGCTTGATCGTGTTCTCTATGACGCGGCGGCCGGCAAAGCCGATGAGTGCCTTGGGTTCCGTCACGTTTATGTCGCCGAGCATCGCATAGCTCGCGGATACGCCGCCTGTGGTCGGGTCCGTGAGGACGGAGATGAACGGAAGGCCCGCTTCCTTGAGGCGCCCGATCGCGGCGCTCGTCTTCGCCATCTGCATGAGCGAGAGGATGCCCTCGTGCATGCGCGCGCCGCCAGAGGCGGAGAAGATGACCAGCGGACGCCGCTCGGCGATCGCCTGCTCGCAGGCGCGTGCAATGCGCTCGCCCGTGCCCGTGCCAAGGCTGCCGCCCATGAACGCGAAGTCCATAACGCCGAGCATCGCCTTGTGCCCGTTGATCTCGCACTTGCCCATGACTACGGACTCGGTCTCGCCCGTCTTGGCGATCGTCGCCTCGACCTTGGACTTGTAGTCGCCCGTCGCGTCGTGGAACTCGAGGTGGTCGGAATAGCTGACCTCGCGGAACACCTCCTCGAACGTCCCCGCATCCGCGGTCTGCGCAATGCGCTCGCGCGCGCTGAGACGCCCGTGGTAGTTGCACTTCGGGCAGATGGAATTGTTGTCCTTCCACTCCTGCCTGGACATGTGGCTCATGCACTTCGGGCAAATCGCCCAGATCGACTTGGCGGGAGGTATCTTAGGCTTGTCCGCCTTTGGTTCAAACCAGCTCATTTGCTATTCTCCGGATTGATTGTCTGCTGCATCTGTGGATCACGGACGACGCGATCACGCCGGGGAGTAGACGACGCCGCAGAGCGTCGCAGGCCCGTTGACGGCCCTTACGCCGTGGTTCACGATGCTGTTGAAGAACGCCGAATCGCCCTCCTTGAGGATCTCCGTCTTGTCGCCGTAGACAAGCTCGACCTCGCCCTTGAGGCAGATGAGGAACTCCTCGCCCTCGTGGCTGACGGACGCCGGAGCGCCGCCGCTGGGCTGAAGCTCGTAGCGGAACGGATCCATGTGGCGATCGGGCTTCCCGGGAGCGAGCGAAAGGCTCTTGTAGCGAAGCCCAGCGTCGTTCTCCTCCGGCGGAGGAACCGCATCAGCGCGGACAACGACGGGATCCTCGGCGTACTGATCGTCGGTAAAGGTTCCAAGGCGCTGGCCAAGTGCACGCGCAAGCTTGGTGAGGACGGACATCGCCGGCATGACGCGCCCGTTCTCGATGGCGCAAAGCGTTGTGAGATCGAGACCGCACCTTACGGCGAGGTCGGCAAGAGTGAGGTTCAGCCTTTCGCGGTATTCGCGAATGCGCTGCCCGAATTTGTTAGCATCCTGTGCCATGATGAGTTGCCTTTCGTTCTTTGAACTATATATTATATCAAAAAAGCGTCCTCCGCGGGGACGCTCGCTCGCGCACCGGACAAACGTCGGCGCACAGGCCAATGCGGATGGCCGCAGCGCTAAAAGCGGGGGAGCTTCATGAGCGAGTCGATCCTGCCGCCCTCGCGCGAGCGCATGCGCCATATCCGGCCATGCTCGTCGCGAAGAGCGCGAAGGCGACCCTCGTCCCTGCGGTGGCACGCGCAGTCGATGAGATTGGCCATGTAGACAATCTCCTTCGCCCAGTCGCTGCGGTCGCAGAGGCGCTCGGCCTTGATGCGGACACCTGAAGCGACGCCGCTGATCTCGTCGAGTATCGCGTCCGTAAGCCCGGGATGACGGGAATAGCCAATGGGTTCGCGGAGAATGTTGAAAAGCTCGGAACAGTTGGACTTTAGAGCGCCGCCTCGGAGATAAAGCGTCCCGAGCTTGAGCAGGAGCCCCCCAAGCGGCGCATCCATAACGGAATCGAGTTCGTGCTCAAGGTCCATGTTGGCGGCCTTTGGCCCGCTCGCCGCGAAGTTGCCCGCAAGTATGATCGCCGGAAGCGACGCCGCAAGCGGCTGCCAGTGCCCCTCGTCGCCCCAGTCCGTCAGCAGGTAGCCCTTGGCTCCGTGCGTCCGCCCTGCGCGTTCGGCGACCTCCAGGTTCTCGCGCATGTTCTCGACGCGCCCCGCAAGCGAACGCCAGCTCGAAGTGCCCGGGCAGACGTAGAAGTCGAGCCCCGCCTTCGCGAAGGCGGACGCCTCGCGCTCGAAGGGATGGTTCGCCTCGTAGCCCCAGTCAAGCGCGACGGCGTCCTTCGGAAGGCGTTCGATGTACTCGGGATGGCGGAGGATTATGTCGCCCCAGAACATCGGGCGCTTCCCGTGGCGCTTCGCAACGTCGAAAATCTTCATGAGGAAGCCGAAGTATTCCTCTGGGTCGGAAATCTCGAACGTCTCGTCGCAGCCTACGTTGACAAACCTGGAGTTGAAGTTCGGAAGAAGCTGCGAAAGAAGGTCCTCGACTAGCGCGATCGACCCGGGGATGGACGGGTCGAGCGTCGTGGGGAACTTCTTGACCGTCCCCCACGGCGTTACGGCGCCCCCTTTCGGATACTTTGCGAGAGGGTTGTACTTTGGATGCGTAAGCCACCGCTCCATGTGTCCGAACGTGTTCTGGTTCGGGACGAGCTCGATTCCCTGGAATTCGCAGTAGGCCTGAAGCTTCGCGATCTCCTGGGGCGTCATCGGATCGGCCTCTTCCCAGACCTCTTCGTGTCCCTCGTACGCAAAGGCGTGCTCGGTGTACAGCTGAAACTGGTTGTACCTGTAGCGCGCGAGAATGTCGACGATCAGCCGCAGCGTCCGCATCGTCGGGATGCGGTCGCGGCTGATGTCGAGCATGTAGCCTCTCGTCTGGAACATTTCTTCTCCTCGTTCGGAACGCGCCTGTTACGAGCCGGGGTGGACGGGCTTCGAGCCCGCCTTGCACATCGGGCACTCCTCGGCCGTCCACGTTTCAGGCGTCATCTGCATGAGCGAGAACATCGGAATGTCGCCGAACGTGACCTTGCCTGACGAGCGATCGACGAGCAGCACAACGCCTGCGACCTGCGCGCCTGCGGCAAGGACGAGGTCAATCGTCTCCTGGACGCGTCCGCCCTTCGTCACAACATCCTCCGCGACAACATAGCGCTCGCCTGGCTCGATCTTGAAGCGGCGCATGGCAAGGACGGTGTTCGGCTTGCCGGTTGCGTCCGTGCCCTCGCCCTGCACCTTCTCCGCGAAGACGCACTTTACGCCGAGTTCGCGCGCGACCTCGTGTCCTACGAGGATTCCGCCCACAGCAGGGGATATCACGCCGTCGATCTTGTCGCCGAGCTTTCCGCTTTCGACGGCCTTGCGCGTCACCTCGCGGCAGAGCTTCTCGGCGATGCGCGGATAGCGCAGCACGTTGGCGCACTGGAAGTAGCGGTTGGAATGGAGCTTGGAGCGGAGCTCGAAGTGTCCTTCGAGAAGCGCACCTGTATCCTTGAACGCCTGAAGAACTTCGTCTTGTGTCATTTTTGTGGTCCTTTCATCTTCAATTTCAATACTGTGGTTTGTTTTCAGGTATTATCTTCGCGTCGAGCAGCGACTCGCGCGAAAAGGCGTCTTTCGCCTCGGACACCTCCTTCTCGAGGCGTTCGGGCGCGTTCGCCTTCATGCTGGCGGGAAGCGGAACCCCGAAGTAGGTAAGCGGCATGCGGCTTTCGGCGTCGGACTTCGGCATCTCCACGATGCCTCCGACCGGCGTTACGGGAAGCGCGTCGATCGACAGGTCGGCGTAGTGCCCTGACATCCCGCCGTCGCCTGTCTTGAGCGCGGCGCGGGCGGACGCAAGAGCAGCCGCGGATTCGGAAGCCGACAGCTCGATGAACGCACAGGAGGCGCGGGTCGAAGGCGAAACCGGGGCAGGCCTGAAGGTAAAGGCGCTGAACGGGAACACAAGGGCGACGGCGGCCGGAATCCACAGCACGGCCGCGAGCGAATACACTTCGTTCACAAGGCGGCGCTTCGGCGGATAGCGCAGCTTCTTCACTCCGCCTCCCCCTCGTCCCTCTTCTCGGCGAAGAGAATGCTCTTGAGTCCGCTCCTCCTTGCGATGCCCGCGAACTTCATCAGCTCGCCGACGGCAACGCGGCGGTCGGCAAGAACGAGTATAGCCGTCTCGGAAAGCTTTGACGACCGGTCGGAGAGCGCGGACTCAAGCGCCGACGCAGACTGGTCGTCGCCAAGAACGTATCTCGTGTCGTCGAAGAAGACGAGCGTCTCGCGCGGGACTGGAAGCACAAGCGCGACGAGCTTCGTCGCGACGCCGTCGCGCATCCCGGCCTCCGGCAGATCGAAGAGAACGCCCTCCGCGCGCGTGAGGGTTCCGCTTATAAGATGGAGCATCAGCAGGAGGATGCCGAGCGTAACCCACGGCACCGCCGCGACGAAAGGACGCACCCAGTCGACGCCGCTGCGCATGCGACCGGCGTTGGACCTGCGCGCCCATCCCAATTCGCCGCGACCTGTCACTTGCCGACCTCCCTCTTAGCCGTCACGTAGCCGACGATGCTTGTAGCCGCCGCCTCCAGTTCGGTGGTAAGGCGGTCCATGCGGATCCTGAGCGCGCCGTGCATGATCATGACCGGTATCGCTACCGCTAGCCCAAGCGCCGCGACGACGAGCGCGTCCATCGCCGAGCCGAGAAGGTCTGCGCGCGTCACGAGGACCGCGGAATCGACGAGCCGCACTGTCTTGATGAGGCCGATGACCGCGCCGAGGAGCCCGATAAGCGGCGCGGACTGTCCGATCAGCGAAAGCGCCGCGAGCCTGCGGTCGAGGCGTCCCGTCTCCGCGCGCCCCTGTGCGTCGACCGCCTCGCGAAGCGCGCGCTGGGAACCGTTCCTGTGGCGAATCGCGGCCGCGACGACGTTCGCAACGGGGACGGACGTGTCCTCGCAGATTGCAAGCGCCTCCTCTTCGTTTCCGGCGTCCAGAACGTTGACCACGCCCTTGATGAAATCCTGCCAGTCGATCTGGGCGCGGCGCAGCTCAAGCAGGCGTTCGAAGAACACTACGACCGCCGCAAGCGCAAGGCATGCGAGAATCCAGAAAATCGGGCTGCCCGAAACCGTCATAGAAACTTTCCTTTCGTCTGTATCCGTTCAATTCGCCTTTCGGCCTCGTCGCTGGCCGGAACATCGCTTGCGACGACAAGTTCGAGTATGTGCATCGCCTGGGAATCCTTGCCGCGGCTCTCGAACTCGTCAGCGAGGCGGAAGGCGGCGCGGGCGAACGCTGCGCGCGCCTCGTCGTCGAACGAGACGCCGCGCTGCCGCCCTTCCCTGTAGGCAATCACGACCTCGGTGTAGTACTGGTCGATGGCCTCGTCAAGTTTGTGGAGCTTCTCAAGCGTGCGGCCGATCTTGAAGGACACGGCGAGCATCATGCCGCGGGAGAGAGACCTTCCCTGGCGGAGCTTCCTGTACGCCGCAAGCGCCTCCTCGTAGCGCGCAGGGTTGTCCGCCCCCATCGCGAACAGCGCGTCCGCCTTCAGCAGCTCCGCGCGCATGCGCTCCTCTGGCGGGGTGCGTTCGTCGACAAGCGCGCGTTCAAGGACAAGCACCGCCTCGTCGAATCGCGAAAGCTCTACGAGCGCCTCGCCCTGGACGAGATAGCCGCACGCGCGCTCGGCAGAGTCGGGATATCTCTCGGAAAGCGAGGAGACGATCCTCACGGCCTGCTGGAAGTCGTTTTCGGCGAACGCCGCGCGCGCGCTCCAGACGAGCGCCTCAGGCGCCTGCGGGGAGTTCGGCATCTGGTCGGAGTAGGACGAGAAGAGACGGCACGACTCGCGCCACTGGCGTCGGTTGTAGAGAAGCTTCGCGAGCCACAGCGTCGCCTCGGCGCGGATGGCGGCGTTGGTGCAGCCCTCGGCAAGCGAACGGGCCTTGTCCGCAGCCTCTTCGTCGCGTCCCTGTCCGTAAAGGCAAAGCGCGCCGAAGAGCTCGGACTTGAAACGCCGCTCGGGATCCTCCGCCGCAAGCGCGTCGAAAACCTTCTGCGCCTCGGAAAAGCGGTAGTCCTTGTACAGTTCGCGCGCCTGCCTCTCAAGGTCGTAGCGGCGGACCATCTCGGAGACCTTCATTCCCGCAGGGGTCTTCGGGTACTTCTCCTTGACGGCGCGGTACTTCAACATCGCCTCGTCATAGCGCCCTGCGTCGGAGAGCACGTCGGCGGATGCAGTCATGACAGACGCCTTGGCCTCGACGTCCGTGGAAAGCTCCTCTGCGCGTGAAAACGCCTCCAGCGCCTCCTCGACCTTGCCGAGACGGCGGAAGGCCCAGCCGCGACCCTCCTGGACGGACGGCAGCAGCGCGGACTCAGGCCAGATGGCGAGAACGTCCGAATACGCGTCCGAGGCCTTGCCCCACTCCTTCCGCTCGCGCAAGGCGTCAGCAAGCAGGATCATCGCGTCGCGCGCGCCTCTTGTATCCGGCGCGTCGCGGACGATTCTGCGGACGATGCGCTCGCCTTCGTCGAAGCTCGAGGCTTCGCCCATGAGCGCCGTTCCCAGGCGCAGCCCGACGGCTCGGCGGAGCCGGACGTCTGAAATCACCTCGCACGCGCGGCGCAGCAGCGCGACGTCGCCAAGGTTGGACGCCGCGGTCGCGAGCTCGCGCTCGCCGACGTCCTTCATCGACGCCACGTCGCGCCAGATGCGTCTGGCGGACTCCTTGTCGCCGGCCTTGACGTAGACCTCCGCCACGGCGCACTTTGCCTCGGCGTCGCCCTTTTCGCAGTCTGCCTCGCGCAGGAGCTTGACAGCCCGCGCGCCGTCGCCCTGAACGGATGCGAGAATGGCTCCGAGCCGCTTGACCAGGATTTTGTATTCAGGGTCGTCGGTCGAAATCGTCTGGAGCACTTCTTCGGAATCCTTGACGCGCCCCATCTTGTAGAACGCAAGGGCGCGGTAGTACGCACGCTCCTTGGACTCCGCCTCCGCGACAGGTCCGAGCCGAGCCAGTATTTCCTTCCACTTCGACTCCCGCGCATAGCTTTCCAGCTCTACGGCAAGCCCCTCTTCGCCGCCGGCGAGCGCTGCATGCGTGCGCGCGACTTCCCAAAGCCCGTCCCGAAGCGCCTCTTTCGCGGACGAAAGTTCGTTGGACGGCGAAAACTCCGCCGCCGCTGCAGAAACGCAGATAAGAATCACTGGCAGAACGCGTTTCAAGGCGTCAGATCTCCCCTCCCATATAGCCCATCTCGACAAGGAGCTTCTGGTTCTTCATCCAGTGCGGCTCTACGCGAACCCAGAGAGTCAACTCGACCTTTACGCCGAAGAGGTCCGAAAGCTCGCGCTCCGAGCACTTGCGGACGTACTTTACAGTCTCGGCAGAGCGTCCAATGACAATCGGCTTCTGCGACGGACGGTTGACGAGCAGATCGACCTCGACCTCCCACTTCGGCCCCTTGGGCCCGTTGGACTCGACGATCTTCTTCACGTTGACGCCCAGTTCGTGCGGCAGCTCCTGATGAAGCTTGGCAAGATACTTCTCGCGTATGGAGTCCGCTATGGCAAGGCGGCGCGGGTAGTCCGTCACGATGTCCTCGGGAAACAGGGGCTCGCCCTCCTCGGCAAAGTCGAACAAGGCGTCCAGAACGGACTTCCCCCCGCCTTCGGTCGTGGCGATGCACTTGACCCACACGGGGTCCGCAGGCGGAGCGTCCGGAGCCTTTTCCTCCGAAGCCGCCGCGGTTTCCCGGGCCTCCTTCCAGGCATCGTGGAACATCGTGTCGAAAAACGGCTTGCGGTCGGCCTTGTTGAGGACGAAGACGACCTTCTGGGGGCGCTCCTTCGCGACGCGCTGCATCCAGCCGACATCCTCCATCTGCGGTTCCTGGGACGCGTCGAAGACAACGCACAGGACATCAACTCCGGCCGCGCTGCGTCGCGCCATCCGGTTGAGAATGCGGCCCAGCTCGCCGACGGCCTTGTGGAGCCCAGGGGTGTCGAGAAGGACAAGCTGCCCTCGTTCGTCGGCGACAATGCCGCGGACCGTGTTGCGCGTGGTCTGCTCGACGGGGGATACGATTGACACCTTTTCGCCCACAAGCCTGTTCACAAGGGTGGACTTGCCGGCGTTCGTTCGACCGACGACGCCGACCATTGCGGTCTTAAAGGATGGTTTTTCTGCGGGTAATGTCATACTATTTAATATTATATCATACTTTGCGGGGTGTGTGCGAAGAGCCAAAACACGCCCAAATGCTGTTAGCCGTGTATAACTTGCACTTACCCCATTGAATCCGCCCCCGATTAGTAGTATAATATCCTTAAATGTTCTCGCTAGCTAGAACTGTAAACAAAAGTAAGGAAACAGGAAAAATGGCCAAGAAAATCATGGTCGACGGTAACACCGCGGCCGCCCAGATAGCCTTCGCTTGCAGTGAAGTCGCAGCTATCTATCCCATTACGCCCTCCTCGCCCATGGCGGAGACGTGCGACGAGCTCGCGTCTGCGTGCAAGACGAACATCTGGGGTTCGATCCCCTCTATCGTCGAGATGGAGTCCGAAGGCGGAGCCGCTGGCGCAGTGCACGGCTCGCTCACGACGGGCTCGCTCACGACGACCTTCACGGCGTCGCAGGGTCTCCTGCTGATGATCCCCAACATGTACAAGATCGCGGGCGAACTCGTTCCGACCGTGTTCCACGTCTCCGCGCGCTCGCTCGCCTCGAACTCGCTCTGCATCTTCGGCGACCAGGGCGACGTGATGGCGTGCCGCCAGACCGGCTTCGCGATGCTCTGCTCCAACAGCGTCCAGGAGGCTCACGACATGGCGATGGTCGCCCACGCGTCCACGCTTGAGTCGAAGGTTCCCTTCCTCCACTTCTTCGACGGCTTCCGCACCTCCCACGAGGTCCAGAAGATCGAGGAGATCCCGCAGGACGTCATCCGCCAGATGATCGACGACAAGTTCGTCGAGGACTTCCGCAAGCGCGCGCTCGATCCTGAGCATCCCACGATGCGCGGCACGGCGTCGAACCCCGACGTCACGTTCCAGCTCCGCGAGGTCTGCAACAAGTACTACGAGGCGACCCCCGCGATTGTCCAGAAGTACATGGACAAGCTCGGCGAGCTCACGGGCCGCAAGTACAAGCTCTACGACTACGTCGGCGCGGCTGACGCGGAGTACGTCGTCGTCGCGATGGGCTCGGGCTGCGACACGCTGCACGAGACCGTCGACGCGCTCGTCAAGGAAGGCAAGAAAGTCGGCCTCCTCAAGGTGCACCTCTACCGTCCGTTCTCCATGGTCGACTTCGTCAAGGCGCTCCCCGCGACCGTCAAGGTCGTCACGGTTCTCGACCGCGTCAAGGAGCCCGGCGCAATCGGCGATCCTCTCTACCTCGACGTCGCCGCGGCGATCGGCCAGGCCCTGCAGGACGGCGTTGCCTCCTTCAAGTATCCGAAGATCCTCGCCGGACGCTACGGCATCGGCTCGAAGGACTTCACGCCTCAGATGTGCGCGAACGTCTTCGCGAACATGACTCAGGCCAAGCCCATGGACCACTACGCCGTCGGCATCGTCGACGACGTCACCGGGCGCTACATCCTCGGCGACGACAGCTTCGTCGTTCCGAAGGGCGACCGCAAGGAGTGCATGTTCTGGGGTCTCGGCGCAGACGGCACGGTCGGCGCGAACAAGAACTCCATCAAGATCATCGGCAACTACACCGAGAACTACGCGCAGGGCTACTTCGAGTACGACTCCAAGAAGTCCGGCGGCGTGACGATCTCGCACCTCCGCTTCGGCAGCGACATGATCCGCTCGCCCTACTTCATCAACTCGGCCGACTTCACGGCGTGCCACTGCTTCCCGTACCTCGAGAAGTACGACATGCTCAAGGCGGCCAAGCCGGGCTCCGTGTTCCTCCTCGCCTCGCCCTACACGGCGGCAGAGGTCTGGGACCACATGCCCGACGAGGTCGAGAAGGCGATCATCGACAAGAAGCTCCGCTTCTACGTGATCGACGCGGCCAAGATCGCCCGCGAGAACGGAATGGGCACGCGCACGAACACCGTCCTCCAGACCGCGTTCTTCAAGCTTTCCGGCATCACGCTGAAGAAGGCCGACGGCACGGTTCTCGATCCTATCCAAGTCCTCAAGGACTATGCCGAGAAGGCGTACTCCAAGAAGGGACAGGAAGTCGTCGAGATGAACTGGAAGTGCATCGAGGCCGCCAGCGCGGCGATCGAGGAGGTCAAGTATCCTTCCGCTCCCGCCGGCAAGGCGACGATGCCCGCGCCGGTTCCGGACGACGCACCCGAGTTCGTCAAGAAGGTCTCCGCGAAGATGATCGCGCAGAAGGGAGACACGCTCAAGGTCTCCGAGCTTCCCGTCGACGGCACTTGGCCCACCGCCACCACGCAGTGGGAGAAGCGCAACGTCGCGGCGTTCATCCCGCAGTGGGACCCCTCCGCCTGTATCCAGTGCGGCAACTGCCTTGCGATCTGCTCGCACGCCGCGATCCGCATGAAGGTCTACAACGACGCGGACCTCGCCGGCGCTCCCGAGACGTTCAAGTCGGCTCCCGCCGGCGCGCTCACGAAGAAGTTCGGCACCAAGGTCACGATTCAGGTCGCCCCTGAGGACTGCATGGGCTGCGAGCTCTGCGTCGTCCAGTGCCCGATGAAGGCAAAGGGCGCGCTCAAGATGGTCGAGCAGATCCCCCTGCGCAAGACCGAGGCCGCGAACTGGAAGTTCTTCCTCGGGCTGCCCGAGGTCGATCCGCTCAAGCTCGACACGAAGAAGCTCCTCGACAGCCAGCTCAAGAGGCCGCTGTTCGAGTTCTCCGGCGCGTGCGCGGGCTGCGGCGAGACGCCCTACGTCAAGCTCCTCACCCAGATCTGCGGCGACCGCCTCCTCATCGCGAACGCGACGGGCTGCTCCTCGATCTACGGCGGCAACCTGCCCACGACCCCGTACTGCCAGCGTGCTGACGGACGCGGCCCGGCGTGGTCCAACTCGCTCTTCGAGGACAACGCGCAGTTCGGTCTCGGCATGCGCGTCTCCGCGGACAAGCTCCACGGCTTCGCCATGGAACTCGTCGACAAGGTTCTCGCGAAGGACGAGGCGCCTGCGGCGCTCAAGGACATCCTCACGAAGATCAAGTCCATCGACCAGTACGACGAACAGGGCAAGGGCGTCGAGGAGATGCGCGCGGCCGTCGCCAAGCTGAAGAAGGCCCTCGGCGGATGCGACTGCAAGTGCCCGACCGGACGCCAGCTCCTCGCGGTGGCGGACAATCTCGTCCGCAAGTCCGTCTGGATCCTCGGCGGCGACGGATGGGCGTACGACATCGGCTACGGCGGGCTTGACCACGTCCTTGCCTCGGGCAAGAACGTCAAGATTCTCGTCATGGACACCGAGGTGTACTCCAACACGGGCGGACAGGCCTCCAAGGCGACGCCTACCGGCGCGATCGCGAAATTCGCGGCGTCCGGCAAGGTCCAGGCCAAGAAGAACCTCGGCCTCATGCAGATGCAGTACAAGAACGTCTACGTCGCGTACGTCTCGATGGGCACCAACCCCGCGGCGACCGTGAAGGCGTTCAA
>SUWC01000055.1 GCA_015061665.1 Lentisphaerota bacterium | reverse complement strand
ACGGGAATGTATCTCGACGCCCTACCCATTCCTTCCGCCCTTTCTGACAGCGGACGCCCTCTGCCGCGGCATTCTGCTCTCTCGCTTGAGTATTTCCATCGGACTGATCATCGGCGGCGGCAGCGTGCGCAGCCAATCGGTCTTTCCCAATGTCCGGCAAACTGCGAGAAACGACCGCAACGAAGTCCCCTCGCCAGACTCAAGATGCCTGTACGCACCAAAGGAAATGCCGCTTCGTTCGGCAACAGCCTCCTGCGACAAATTACGCTGAAGGCGAAGTCTGCGAATCGAATCGCCGACTTCCTCCATCATTCTGGCTACTACATCATCTCTCATAACCTACACTTTTATGACAATCAACGCCGTATATTGTACTCAATTATCATAATTGTGTCAATAGCGCCCAGAAAATAAGAATTAATTTATTACCGACGCTACGCATTTGCCGCAGGTTCAGGCGGTCTTCAGCACATCGGCGACGGGCTTGCGCGGAACCTTGATGGGCTTTACCGCAGCCTTGCCGACGGCGATGACGGACATGAGAGTCTCTCCGGCGGGGATGCCGAGGATCGCCTTGACCTTGGCGGTGTCGCGGATTCCCATGATGAGCGTGTCCCAGCCGCGGTTCTTCGCCGCGAGGACGAAGTACGACGAGGCGAGGCCGCAGTCGTAGGCGCCCCACATGTCGCCGAGGTCGTCGGCGGGATCGCTTCCCGTGAAGCCGCTTTCGCCCGGCACGAACGTCACCGCGACGAGCGCGGCGGCATCGGCGGAGTTCGCCGCGTTGAAGGTGGGAAGCGCCTCCTTCCAGAGACGGTTCTTCGCCTCGTCTCCGATTGCCGCGTAGTAGCGCGTCGTCTCGCTGTTCTTCCAGCTCGGCGCATTGAGCGCGTCCGTGACGATTTTCTCCATCTCGTCCTTCGAAATCTCGCTCTTCGCGTATCTGCGCACACTCCTGCGCACCTCGATCAGTTCGCCGAATTCCATGCCTTCGCCATCCTTCTTTGAGTTGATGTTTTCGCCTGCGCCGTCCGAGCACCCCGCCGCCGCCAAGAACGCGGCGGCAGACGCGACTTCCATGAAGCGCCGCCGTGTCACACATGTCGTTTTCATGGAAACATTATACCATATCCGCGCGATCTGGTGCAGGCGCCCGAAGCGCTATCTCTATTTCGCTGAAGTTCTTTCCGTCCAGTTGAAGGTACAGCCTACGGAGCCTGCCGTAGCAGCCGTCGCTCTCCTCGACGCACGACTCCTCGTCCAGCTCGCGGCACATGGCGGGAGCGGACGTCTCGAGCCCCCAGAGAAGATCGGCCATCTCGTCAACGCCCGACGCCCGCCGAAGGCGCTCGAGTCGTTCAAGGCGAGCCTCCGCCGCTGGGCCGATGCGCCCAGACTCCGCAACATGAAGTTCCTCATCCTCTCCGTCCCCGTCACCAACATGGCGGAGGCGAGCGTGCGCTTCTCCTCCAAACGCGAGGAGATGTTTGACATCATGCGCAGCGTGTCGCCTTACGCCTTCGACTTCGACGGGATCACCGTCGAGACCGCAGTGGATACAGGAAAGGAAAAATCCTGAATCGGGGCGGGGTCAGTACTCGGTCTTGGCCTTCATGTTTCGCCACTTGTCGAAAATCCTGATCGCCTCGTCCCGAAGGAAGCTCTCGGAAGGGATGCTTCGCGCTTCGGGCGAGAGGTCGATTTCCCTGTTGATGAAATCATCGCTGAAACCGGCTTCTGCGGCGTCTTTGCGTGTGTTGGCGTAGTATATCCTGTCGAGTCGCGCCCAGTAGATCGCGCCAAGGCACATGGGACATGGCTCGCACGACGTGTATATCTCACAGCCGGAAAGGTTGAAGTCCCCGAGCCGCCGCGCTGCGTCCCTGATAGCCATGACCTCCGCGTGGGCCGTCGGATCGCAGTCCAGCGTAACGCAGTTTCTGCCTTCGCCGACGATTTCCCCGTTTCTGACAACGACGGCGCCAAAGGGTCCGCCACCCCTTTCAACGCTTTCGTCCGACAGGCGAATAGCCCTTTTCATCAGCTCGCTCTTTTCCATTTCCCATACCCTCCTACAATTATTATACCACAAATCGCCAGCTGTTACTTTCGCAGCCCAAAGGAGTCCGAAGTTTGGTAAAATATCTGCAAAGGGATCGATACAGCATGACTACCGTACTCTTCATAACCGACCTCCACACAGGCACGCACGTGCTCGAAATATCGGGCGTGTTCGAGCGCGCTGCGGAATTCGGGTGGCGCGTGATAGAGATCGAGCGCGACAGGACGACGAGTCCGCTGAAGGACTTCGTCGACACGTGGAACCCGTCGGGCTGCATCCTGGAGTGCGGCAACCTCACCCAGCCCGTCGACACGAGGGACTTCGGCGGAATCCCACTCGTGTACATCGACCCGCCTGAGGGCACTCCCGACGACGTGTTCAAGGTGACGAACAACAGCGAATCGCTGGCCAGGAAGGCGGCGACGGAGCTGGAGCACCTCGGATGCGCGTCCTACGCGTACGTCGGATGGTGCCGCAGGACCTCGTGGAGCGTCAACCGCGGCAAGGCGTTTGTCAAGGCTCTCGCCGAGCACGGGCACAGCTGCGCCGTCCATGAAGCGGAGTGGCAGGACACCTTCGCCATCCAGAAGAAGCTCGCGAAATGGCTTCTCAAGCTCCGCAGGCCAGTCGGAGTGTTCGCGGCAAACGACTACGCCGCGCAGCAGATCGCAGGCGCGTGCGCACTGGCCGAGCTGGAGTGTCCGACGGACGTGGCGATAGTCGGAGTGGACAACGACATGCTCGTCTGCGAGAACACGTTCCCTTCCATATCCTCCATCGAACCTGACTTCCGCGAGGCTGGGCGTCTGGCGGCGGACCTTATGCACGAGCAGCTCGATGGGGCGGTCAAGTCTGGCGAAAGGCATCGCTCGTTTGGTCCGCTGACCCTCGCGCGAAGGCAGTCGACCCGCGCCGTGAAGACAGGCGACAGGCGGATAATCATGGCAGTCGAGCGCATCAGGCGCGACGCGTGCTTCGGACTCAAGGCCGCCGACATCATCGCCGACATAGGGCTGTCGCGCCGCCTCGCCGAACGCCGCTTCCGCGCGGCGACGGGCAAGACCATCCTTGGCGAAATCAACGACGTCCGCTTCGCGGAGGCCAAGCGCCTGCTGAGGGACAATACGGTCCCAATCGGCTTCATCACGGGGAAATGCGGATGGGAAAGCGACTCGTACTTCAAGCGGTTCTTCAAGAGCCGAACGGGCATGACTCCGCGCAACTGGCGCAAGCAGGCGACAAAAGCCGACTGACGAGCGCCACACGCCGGGGCTCACCATAGCCCTGCCAGGAGAACGACCAGTATCAACGCCGGCATGACGAGCAGGACATGCCAGCGAAGCGCGTTCGGCATCGAAGGGCCGTCGCCTGCGGACGCCTCCTCGCGGAAGCGGCTCCAACCCCACCCTATCGGCAGCGCGACAAACAGACTCTGCAGAAGCGCGCCAAGCGGAAGCCATATCTGGCTGACCGCGAAGTCCTCCCACTTCAGCACAGAGTCGAAGAGAACGCACGGAAGCGACGCGAGGCCGACTGCGATTCCCACGGCCGGCGCAACAAGCCTGCGCGAGCGCCCCGTCTCGTCCAGCATTCCGCCGATTATGCATTCAAAGACGGCCACCACGGTCGTCAACGCGGCGGACGCCAGAAAAAGAAAGAAGAAAAAGCCCCATATCCGTCCGCCTGGCATCTGCTCGAACACGGCTGGCAGCGCGACGAATATAAGCCCAGGGCCAGACGACGGCTCGATCCCGTACGTGAAGCAGGCTGGGAAGATGACGAGCCCCGACATCAGGGCGACGACCGTGTCGATGACTATTATATACGCCGACTCCTTGACCAGCGAGTGCTCGCGCCCAATGTAGCTACCGAATATCGTCATGCACCCTATGCCAAGGGAAAGCGTGAAGAAGGCCTGTCCCATCGCGTCGAAGATTGATCCGAACGGATGTTCCATGAACTTAGCCCAGTCAGGCTTCAGATAGAAAGACACACCCTCCGCCGCGCCGGAAAGAGCAAGCGCCTTGACGACAAGCACGGAAAGCAGGACGAGCAGCGTCAGCATCAGCACCTTCGTGACGCGCTCTACGCCTTTCACGACGCCCGCCATGCAAGTGAGAGACGCAATGGCGACGACGGACAGCATGTAGGCGGCGCACGCCGGCTTGTCCGCGACAAAAGCGTCGAACGCGGGGCCGAAGTCGCCTTTGGGCGCCGTGCCGAGGAGATAGCCGCCCGTGTACTTCACGAGCCATCCTGCGACATCGGTGTAGTAGACCATCAGCATGAAGTTGCCAATGAACACAAGGCGTCCCGCAGTGTGCCAGAACCGGGAGAGGCTGGAGGGCGCGAGCTTGGCGAGAGCCCCGGTTATGCCCATGCGCGCGCCGCGTCCGATGGACAGTTCGGCGACGAGCAGCGGGAATCCCAGGATCGCGAGAAAGGCAAGGTACACCACCACGAACGCCGCGCCGCCGTTCTTGCCGACTACGTAGGGGAATCGCCAGACGTTGCCGAGCCCGACGGCGCATCCGGCGACGAGCATGAGGAAACCAAGGCGCGAGGCCAACCTCTCCCTCTTCATCGTGAATTCCCCGGTCTAACGCCGCCGCTAGAAGTCCAGCGTCGCAAAGTAGTCGTCGAGCGTCTCCGCGCGGCGAATCTGCCGCGCAGTGCCGTCCTCCTCAAGCAGAAGCTCTGCGGAACGCAGCTTGCCGTTGTACTGGAACCCCATCGCGTGCCCGTGCG
The DNA here is from genome assembly GCA_015061665.1 of Lentisphaerota bacterium. GTDB lineage: Bacteria > Verrucomicrobiota > Kiritimatiellia > RFP12 > UBA1067 > UBA1067. The sequence continues at coordinate 15,849 of SUWC01000055.1, read as the reverse complement.
CGCCTGCGTCGCATATGACGACGTAGTCGCCGCGCTCCAGCTCCGGCAGCTCGCGCTGTATCGCGAACTTGTCGTTGTTCTCGCAGAGCGAGCCCGTTACGTCGTAGACCTTGCGCGAGGTCGAGCCCTCCTTGCCAGGCACCACGATCTCGTGGTACGCGCCGTAGAGCGCGGGTCGCATGAGGTTGGACATGCAGGCGTCGAGGCCTGCGTAGAGGCGGTAGGTGTTCTTGATGTGTCGCACCTTCGCGACGAGGTAGCCGTAGGGGCCGGTGATGCAGCGTCCGCACTCCATGTAGAGCGCGATCGGCTTCATGCCCCTGCCTTCGACGAGCTCGACGTAGGCCTGCCGGATTCCCTCGCCGACGCGCTCAAGGTCCATCGCCTTCTGGTCAGGGCGATACGGAATGCCGATTCCGCCGCCGATGTTGACGAACTCGAAGTCGACTCCGACCTTCTCGTGGATCTCGCCCGCAAGCGCGAAGAGGAGCTTCGCGGTGTCGATGATGTACTCGGGATCCAGCTCGTTCGAGGCGACCATGGTGTGGAGCCCAAAGCGCTTCACTCCGGCGGCCTTCATCTGCGCGTAGCAATCGAAGAGCTGTTCGCGCGTGAAGCCGTACTTCGCCTCCTCGGGCTTGCCGATGATGGCGTTGCCGCCCTTCAGCGGACCGGGGTTGTAGCGGCAGCAGAAGACACGGTCTCCAATATCCTTGGGCAAGGGTTCGGGAGCGCCAGAGCTCCCGCCCATCCCCTTCACCGCCTCCAGCATAAAATCCCAGTGGGTGATGTCGTCGAGGTTGATGATCGCGCCGAGCTCCCACGCCTTGCGGAACTCCTCGGCGGGCGTGTCGTTCGACGTGAACATGATCATGCCGCCGACGTTGCCGACCTTCTCGGCGAGAACAAGCTCTGCCATCGACGAGCAGTCGCTGCCGAAGCCGAATTCGTCCTTGAGCAGCTTCATCAGGTGCGGGTTGGGAGCGGCCTTGACGGCGAAGAACTCGCGAAAGCCCTCGTTCCACGCAAACGCCGCCTTCAGCCTGCGCGCGTTCTCGCGGATTCCCTTCGCGTCATAGACATGGAACGGAGTCGGCCACTTCTTCGCCGTCTCCTCGATCCACTTCTTGTCAAACGGTATCTTTCTCATTCTGTCACCTCGTCTTCGGAAAATTCAACTTGGCAGATATTATATCAAAAAAACGGACCCGGCGCAGAGAGCAAAACGGACGCCGCAGGATCCAAAGACCCTGCGGCGCCCTGCTTTGCGCGATGTGCGCGGCGGATTACATCATGCCGCCCATGTCGGGCGCTCCGCCGTGGCCGCCGCAGCCGCAGGAATCCTTCTTCTCGGGCAGGTCGGTGACCATGCAGTCCGTCGTGAGGAGGAGTCCGGCGATCGACGCCGCGTTCTGGAGGGCGCTGCGCGTGACCTTCGCGGGATCGACGACGCCTGCCTTGAGGAGGTCGGTGTACTCGCCAGTGCGGACGTTGTAGCCGTTCGTCCCCGTCGCCTTCTTGACGTTGGCGACGACAAGCGCGGCCTCCTGTCCGGCGTTGTTGACGAGCTTCCTGAGGGGAGCCTCGATCGCGCGGGCGATGATTCCGGCGCCGACGGCCTCGTCACCCTCGAGCTTGAGGGCCTCGATTGCCTTCTGGGCGCGGAGGTACGCAACGCCGCCGCCTGCGACGATGCCTTCCTCGACGGCCGCGCGGGTCGCGTGGAGAGCGTCGTCGACGCGGTCCTTCTTCTCCTTCATCGCAGCCTCGGTCGCAGCGCCGACCTTGATGAGGGCAACGCCGCCGGCGAGCTTGGCGAGGCGCTCCTGCAGCTTCTCGCGGTCGTAGTCGGAGGTCGTCTCCTCGATCTGCTTCTTGATCTGCTCGGTGCGGGCCTTGATGTCGGCGGACTTGCCGAGGCCTTCGACGATCGTCGTGTTGTCCTTGTCGACGACAACCTTCTTCGCGCGGCCAAGGTCGGTGAGCTGGACGCTCTCGAGCTTGACGCCGATGTCCTCGCTAATGAGGCGGCCGCCCGTGAGAATCGCGATGTCCTCGAGGATCGCTTTCCTGCGGTCGCCGAACCCAGGGGCCTTGACGGCGCAGACCTGGAACGTGCCGCGCAGCTTGTTGACGACGAGCGTGGCAAGCGCCTCGCCCTCGACGTCCTCAGCGATTATCATGAGCGGACGGCCGGTCTTGGCGACGGACTGGAGGAGCGGAAGCATGTCCTGAAGGTTCGAGATCTTCTTCTCGAAGAGGAGGATGAAGGGATTCTCGAGCTCGCACTCCATGTCCTCGGGCGAGGTCACGAAGTAGGGCGAGAGATAGCCCTTGTCGAACTGCATGCCCTCGACGACGTCGAGCGTGGACTCGAGCGTCTTCGCCTCTTCGACCGTGATCGTGCCTTCCTTGCCGACCTTGTCCATCGCATCGGAGATCATCTTGCCAATCTCCTCGTCGCCGTTGGCCGAAATCGTCGCGACCTGCGTGATCTCGTCGGCGGACTTCACCTTCTTGGCCTGCTTGGCGATGGACTCGACGACCGCCGCGGTCGCCTTGTCGATGCCGCTCTTGAGGGCCATTGCGTTCGCGCCGGCCGTGAGGTTCTTGAGGCCTTCGCGGTAGATGGACTCGGCGAGGAGCGTTGCGGTCGTCGTGCCGTCACCGGCGACGTCGTTCGTCTTGGAGGCTACCTCCTTTACCATCTGCGCGCCCATGTTCTCGAAGGGGTCGGGGAGCTCGATCTCCTTGGCGACGGTGACGCCGTCCTTGGTTATCTGGGGCGAGCCGAACTTCTTGTCGAGGATAACGTTGCGGCCGGAGGGGCCGAGCGTCGACGTGACCGCAGCGCTGAGCTTCTCAACGCCGGCGAGGATCTTCTGACGCGCATCCGCGTCGAACTTAATCTGCTTTGCCATAATGTTTTCTCCAATTCCTTTTGTGGGGGTGCGGGGGAGACGGGTCTCCCCCGTCCGTTCCTTTTACTTCTCCAGCACACCCAGGAGGTCTTCTTCCCTCACGAGCTGGAGCTTCTTGCCGTCGAGCTTGACTTCGGTTCCGCCGTACTTCGGCAGAAGCACCGTGTCGCCAGCCTTGACGTCGAACTTGATCTCCTTGCCGTCCTTGTCCGTCTTCTTGCCGACGGCGATGACGGTTCCCTGCATGGGCTTTTCCTTGGCCGAGTCGGGGATTATGATTCCGCCGACGGTCTGTTCCTTTTCTTCGATGGGCTCGACCAGAACGCGGTCGCCCAGAGGCCTGATCTTCATTTGTGTTTCTCCTTGTTTTTAATTGCCATCGACAGCTTTCGATCGCAGTCGATCGCTGTCGTAAGTTATTTCATCGTGAAGTCCGCGTCGACGACGTCGTCGCCGCCCTTGTCCTTCTTCTGCTCGCCGGCGTTCGGCGGAGGCGTTCCGGCTCCGGGGGGAGGCGTGCCCGCTCCGGCCTGCTGGCCCTGCTGCGCGCTGGCGTACATTTCCTGCGCGACAGGCTCCATGGCCTTCATGAGGGCCTCCTGCTTCGCCTTGATCTCCTCCATCGGGGCGTTCTTCGCGAGCGCGTCCTTGAGCTCCTTGAGGGCTGCCTCGACAGGGGCCTTCTTGTCCGCGGCGATCTTGTCGCCCGAATCCCTCAGCGTCTTCTCGACCTGGAAGGCGAGTCCGTCGGCCTTGTTGCGCTCCTCGACCTCGGCGTGGCGCTTCTCGTCCTCAGCCGCGTGGGCCTCGGCGTCCTTGCGCATCTTCTCTATCTCCTCCTTGGAGAGGCCGCCTGCGGCCGTGATCGTGATCTTCTGCTCCTTCTGGGTGCCGAGATCCTTGGCCGAAACGTTGAGAATGCCGTTGGCGTCGATGTCGAACGTGACCTCAATCTGCGGGACGCCGCGCGGCGCGGGCGGAATGCCGTCGAGGTTGAAGTTGCCGAGTGACTTGTTGTCGCGCGCCATCTTGCGGTCGCCCTGGAAGATCGCGATCGTCACCGCCGGCTGGTTGTCCGCCGCCGTGGAGAAGACCTGCGACTTGCGCGTCGGGATCGTCGTGTTGCGTTCGATGAGCGGGGTCATCACTCCGCCGAGCGTCTCGATGCCGAGCGTAAGCGGCGTGACGTCGAGAAGCAGCACGTCCTTGACTTCGCCCTTGAGGATGCCGCCCTGGATGGCCGCGCCCATCGCGACGACCTCGTCGGGGTTCACGCCCTTGTGGGGCTCCTTGCCGAAGAGCGACTTCGCCTTCTCCTGCAGAAGCGGCATACGCGTCTGGCCGCCGACGAGAACGACTTCATCGACCGTCGAGAGCTCCGCGTCGCTCATGCACTTGCGGCAGGGCTCAGCCGTGCGGTTGACGAGGTCCATCGTAAGCGTCTCGAGCTTGGAGCGCGTGAGCGTTGCCGTGAGGTGCAGAGGGCCGGACTGGTTCATCGTGATGAACGGCAGGTTGATGTCGTACGTCGTCGCGCTGGAGAGCGCGCACTTCGCCTTCTCCGCCTCCTCTTTCAGACGCTGCTTGGCCATCGTGTCCGCCATCAGGTCGACGCCGTTCGCCGCCTTGAAGTCGTCCGCAAGCCAGGTCATGATCGCCTGGTCGAGGTCATCGCCGCCGAGGTGCGTGTCGCCGTTCGTCGCCTTCACCTCGAACACGCCGTCTCCGATGTCGAGCACCGAGATATCGAACGTACCGCCGCCGAAGTCGTAGACTGCGATCTTCTCGTTCTTCTTCTTGTCGAGGCCGTACGCAAGCGACGCGGCCGTCGGCTCGTTGACGATGCGCTTGACGTCAAGGCCCGCGATTCGTCCGGCGTCCTTCGTCGCCTGGCGCTGCTGGTCGTTGAAGTAGGCAGGCACCGTGATGACGGCCTCCGTGATCTTCTCGCCGAGGAACGCCTCCGCATCCTCCTTGAGCTTGCGGAGAATCATCGCCGAAATCTCCTGCGCCGTGTAGGTCTTTCCGTTTACCTCGACCGCCGCATCGCCGTTCGCCGCGCGGACGACCGTGTATGGAACCATCTTGATCTCGTCGCCCATCTCGTCGTAGCGACGTCCAATGAAGCGCTTGATGGAGTAAATGGTGGACTTGGGGTTCGTTACGGCCTGGCGCTTGGCGGCCTGCCCGACGAGAATCTCGCCGTTCTTGGTGAACGCAACGATCGACGGCGTCGTGCGCGCGCCTTCCTTGTTGGGAATCACGGTCGCTTCGCCGCCTTCCATAACGGCCATGCAGCTGTTCGTGGTTCCGAGGTCTATACCGAGTACTTTTGCCATGATTTTTCTACCTTTCGTGTCGATCTGTTGAATCGACACTTTTTCATAGCAGAAAGCGTGCCAATATATAAAAATGTCACACAGTGGGACACATGTGTGACATTAGGCGTGACAAGTGCGACTTGCGGTGGCGCAAGCGGGACAAAAGGTCGCACCCTACTTGACGCGGCGGAACACCGGTATGATGTCAAGGGGTGCGGCAACCTCCACTTCACGCGAGCCTTCGACAATCTCGCCCGTCCAGAAGTTCTTCCACTTGCCCTCTGGCAGATAGACAAGCGCCTTCTCCGCGTCCTCCGTGACAGGGGCGACGAGCAGGTCATCAAGGAACATGTACTCTGTGGACGCCGCGCGCGCCTTTGCATCGTCGGGGAAGTCCATGAACAGCGGACGCATCATCGTCCAGTTCTCGCGCGCAGTCTTCTCGCCTGCGGCGACTATCTCCTTCTTGAGCGTATACCGCAGTTCGATGTACTTGCGGAGGATGCGCTCGACCTCGGGACCATACCGCCAGGGCTCCGTGTTGCTTACAAAGCCGTGGATGCGCATCACGGGCGAGAACGTCTCGAACTGCATCCAGCGGACGAGGCGCTTGTGGTAGTCCTTGTTCGTGTACTGGTCGTACGGACGGAAGAAACCGCCGCCGTCGCTCGTCCAGTAGGGAACGCCGGACGCCATAGCGCCGAGACCCGCGAGAACCTGCGCCCTCAGGTCGCTCCACTCGCTGCCCACGTCGCCCGACCAGATGACGGTCGGAAGTCTGTTCTGCCCGAGGAACCAGCAGCGCGTGAGGATGAGCGGCTCGGACTGCCCAGCCAGCTTCAGCCTGACGGTCGCCGTCTGGTTGACTGCAAGCGGGAATATGTTGCGGTACGCATCGCCATCTCCGATCGCGATCTTCTGTCCGTGCAGCGCGTCGTTTTCGGGCTCGACCGCGTCAAGCCACCACGAATCCACGCCCGCTCCGACAAGGTTGCGGACAAACCAGTCCCAGTAGGTGACGGACGCCTTGTTGTTGAAGAAGTCGATCCACTCCGTGTCGCCGATGAAACCGTTGACAGCGGATATCTCCTGCCCGAACTTGGTGCCGCGCGACGCCTTGCTCCATACGCTCAGCATCATCTTCACTCCGGCGGCGTGGATCTCGTCCGTCATCGCCTTGGGATCGGGGAAGCGGCCCTTGTCCCACTCCATCGAGTTCCACGTGCCGTCCGTCCACCACTGCCAGTCCTGGACTATGACGTCAAGCGGAATGCCGCGCTTCTTGAACTCGCGCAGGTTTTCAAGAAGCTCCGCCTGGGAGTGGTAGCGCTCGCGGCACTGCCAGAATCCGTAGGCGTAGTCGGGAAGCTTCGCGGTTCCTCCCGTCAGGCGGCGCATCTCCGCCACGCGCTCGACAGGGTTTCCGACGATTACGACGTAGTCGATGCCGCGCGTCATGTCGGAGACGACCTTCGTCCTGCCGTCGACCTTCTCGTAGCGAAGCGACACCTTGTTCTTCTTCTCGCAGACGACGGAAACCTTGTGGCTTCCGGCAGAGAGCCTGCGCTTGAACCCGTAGTGCGGCGGAAGCCACAGGTTGCGGACGTTCACGACCTTCTCGCCGTCTATCTCCACGTCGTAGATGCTGGCCATGGAATTCCCCGGCGTGCAGACCTCGAGCGAGAACATGTACTCCCCGTCCGCAGAACAGCGGAACTCGCCGTCAAGCATTACGTCCTTGCGCTCGTCCTTTCCTCCGCCCGCGCCCGTCGAGATCTCGGCGACGACCGACTTGCCCTCGCCCCGTACGGAAAGCGGAATCTCGTCCCTACACGGGTTCCACTCCGTCATGGACATGTTGTTCCATAGAATGGAGTAGCCACGCGTCGAGTGCCAGAACGGCGTGGACGCCTGGGAGTTCACCTGTATGAGCCTGCGCGGAATGCCGCGGACATTCCACTGCCGATCCTGAAACTGGCCGAGTCCGTACAGCTCCTCGTCTTCAGGCGAGTCGAAGTCAACCGACGCGCGCCCGAGCTTTCCGCCCGACGGAAGCTCGCGCTCCAGTTCGCGCAGGAACACCTTGCCGTCCTTTCCGCTGAACGAGAGAAGCCCCTCGGGATCGTCCGCCTTCCACGAAATTTCGCACTCGCCCCCGTATGGCTTGGCGAAGCGCCCGAAGACATAGTCGCGAAGAATGAGCTCGCTCTTGCCCATGTTCGACGAATCGGCAACACGGACCCTGACGGAGCGTGGTCCGACAGGGGCAATGGTCTTGACGACCTTCGCATTGACGTTGAAAACAAGCGATGCGGCTAGGGCCGCGCACAACTTTTTCGTAATATTCATGCCACCATTATACCATTCGGCGTTGTCAAAGGCTATCCCACTTTCGGGTACTGTCTGGCACCTATTCTCGGTTCAGATATGCGTCCTCCAGCGAGCGGCCGGAGGTGACGGAAACCACGCCGCATCCAAGCAACGCCGGCAGCAGCTTCGCATTCGCATCCTCCGGCGGAACAGACGCCGGAAATGTCACGACAAGCTCCGAGCGTGCTTCGTCCCACGAGACCCCCGAGTCATCCAGTATCCCCCCGATTGCGGCAAGGTCTTCCGGACGCCTCTTCAGCACGCAGGCGATGCGTCCCGAGGCCGTCGTCAGCGCCGCAAGCGACTCGACGCGCTCCAGACGCCCGTCGGAGACGAACGCAACATGGGTGCAGAGCCGCTCGATGTCCTCCAGCTGGTGCGAGGAGATGACTATAGTCTGCTTTCCGCGCCGCGACAGGATGAAGGACCGCATGCGGTCTGCCTCAACCGGGTCGAGGCCGCTCAGCGGCTCGTCCAGCAGCACGACCTCCGGCGAACCGATGAACGCCTGCGCCACCATCACGCGCTTTCGCATTCCATGGGAAAGAGTCTTCACCGGCGACTTCGCCTTGCCCGTCAGGTTGAAGGCCTCAAGTAGCGCGTCCGCGGATTCGCGCGCGTCCTTGGCGGAAAGCCCCTGCAACCTGCCGTAGCGAAAGAGGAGGTCGCGGGGCCGTCCGTCAAGCGGAAGATCGGAGTCCTGCGGAAGAATCGTCAGCCGACCCGAGTGGACCGCCGCGTCGAACGGTCCGCGCCCGAGTATGCTTATTTCGCCCGAGGTCGGACGCACAAAGCCCGCGACCGCCATCATCCACGTCGTCTTGCCCGCGCCGTTGCGCCCGACAAGGCCGAGAACGGAAAGGGGCGGAACGGAGAGCGAAAAGCCGTCCAGCGCGAGAAAGCGCCCGTAGCGCTTCACCAGCGAGCGCGTCACTATGACATCGTTCATCGCGCTTCCCCCTTCGCAAACTTCGCGTAGCCAATGGAGAAGTACATGAGTCCGAGCGCGACAAGCCAGGCGGACGCCGTGAATACGGGCGCGAACGACGTGCGCCAGAGCCCGTCCTCGACAACGCCGGGGAACAGCCTGTTCAGCACAAGAAGTCCATCGGAGATCATGTCCAGCTTGGAAAAAAGCGCCACGATCTTTGGCATGACCGCGAAAACGACCATGACGACCATCGCGAGCGCGGTGGCCTTTGCGCCCGAATGGAAGAAGTGCGACACTCCCAGCGCGACGCCCAGCCAGGCGAGCGAGAGGACCCAGGCCTTAGCGGACCATGCGAGCATCGCAAGCAGCATAGTCCCAGACTCCACGCCCCCAAGCCTGTAGGTCGCCACGGCCCATGCGGCGAACGCGCCGGTGAAAAGCCCCGCCGCAAGGAGCACCGAGAGCCCCAGGTACTTTCCGAACGACCATTCAAGGCGCGTGACGCGCGTGATCATGTAGCGCACCGCGCCTGAGCGCAGGTCGTCGGACACCCTGTTCGCGCCAACTAGAATAGTCAGCATAGGGACGTAAAGGAACGCAAAGAGAGCATATAGCAGCTCAACGGGATGCTTGCCGCTTATGTCGTCGTAGACAAGCGAGTCGCCTACGACGCTGCGGACGATGCGCTGGAAGTGCTTGGAGCGCCAGAGACGCGCCGATACGACGCCGCTGCGCCCTTCGTCCTGCGGCAGCTGCAGGACCTCCGCAAGCTGCGACTCCATCTTGCCGAGGACGGATATCGCGCCGTTCATGCAGAGGAGGGACGCCGCCAGGTAGAGGACCAGCACGACAATGGCCCTGCGGCTGCGGAACGCGCTTGCAAGTTCCGCTATCGTGGACTGCCAAAGCCTGCGAACGCTCATCTCGAACTCCCCTTCCCCAAACCCATGCCGCCGTCAAGCTTCCCCTGCACAGCTATGAGCGGTTCGGCTACGGACGGGTCTATGAAGTCCGCAAGGTTGAGGTTGGAGACTTCGCCGCGAAGATCCTCGCCAACGCAGGCGCCTACGGCGTCATACGTCTCGGCAAGTGTCGTGGACAAGTCGCCCATGAGCCTTATGCCGAGCTCCGGAGTCATGGACTCCTGCTGCTCAAGCAGGTCGGCGATCGTCTGTATCGACTCGCGAAGGCGCTCGTTCATGCCGTCCAGGGCCTCGTCGAATCGCGCCTGCCCCTCGTCGTCAAGGGAAAGGCGCTCGCATGCCTTGGCGCGCGCCATGTCGGCTCGCGCGCGCCACAGGTCGGCCGCTTCGTCGATGCGGGCCTGGAGGTCCTCAGGCGACATCTGGCGCCTTTCGCGCGGTGGCTGGGGCGCAGCCTCGGCTGGTGCCGAAGGCTCCGCAGACACGCCTTCGGGAACGTCTGGTTTTGTTTCCGCCCCCTCCGCGGGCTTTGCCTCGCTCTCCGGAGCGGGGCGAGAACGCCTGCGCATGCGCCGTGGGTCGGCCATGTCGGGGATGTTGACGATTCGCGCAAACGAACCGAAGCCGTTGGCGGGGGACGCAGACTTGGACTTCGACTCCTCAGTGCGGGAGCTCAGCTCGCGCAAGTCGGCGCTAGGGCCCCAGTAGCCTACAAGTCCGCCAAGGACAAAGGCAACGGGCAACCATATCAGTGCTTTGCTCATGCCGATTCAATTCCTTTCCAAATGTCACATCTTTATCGGGACGACGCGCGTTGCCGTCAGGCGGCGGACCGTAAAGCTGAGGTTTTTCTTGCCCTTTGTCTTGTCGAGGAAGTCCTTCGCCGACTTCACGCCTTCGCCGTTGACGTCGAGTATGAGCTCAAGCGGACGGACTCCCGCAACGGCGGCCACTCCGCCGGCCTTGATCTTCGCGACGACTACGCCTGGCGCGTCAGCGTCGAGCTTGAAGTACTTTCGCACCTCGTAGGTCATGTCGCAGACGGTCATTCCGAGCTCCTTGTTGCGCGAACGAGGCGCGTTGCTGAAGTGGACAGGCGCCAGGTCCAGAGCAACCTTGCCCTCCTTGCGCACGCCGTCCGAGACCCAGGCGATGACGACCTCCGTCCCGACCCCGAACTCCGCAAGCGTGCCGTTGACTCCGCCATCCGCATTGGGCCACGGCGTGATTTCGCCCGACGACCCCAACTCGATGAACCTGTCGTCCGCAAATGCCTCGTCCCAGTTGATGGACGAATAGCGGTCGCTGTCTGCGAAAAGCGACTCCTCCTTGGACCCGCTTGGGTGCTTCGCCGATATTAGTATGTCCCCAACCTTGATGCCGAGCCTGTCCGCGGGCGACCCAGGCGCCACCTCGGTCACAAGCGGCGCGCGGTCTACGGAGCGCCTCAAGTAGGCCGTCGCCTTCTTTTCACGGACAATGTCCGTCCCCGCCGCCTGCACCTCGACGCCAAGCCACGGCGTGCGCTTGCGGTCTTCCTCCTTGCGCGGAATGTTCTCGAGGTCGAACTTCGGCGCAGACACGAGAGCGGCGAGTCTTGCTCCCTGGATGGCCTCGTCGGAGCTCCACCTCTCGGAGTGCCGGTTGTCGAAATCCACGGCGACGAGCTTTCCGTCGCCTGTGAACACAAAATCGCGCCACCCGTCGCCCGACGACCTTTCAAGCCCCGACAGGCGTTCAAAGTCCGCCACTACGACGTTTCCGCGTTCGCGCTTTAACTCGTCGAGGCCGCACGTGCCCCTGCTGACGTCAAGCCGTCCGCCCCTGTTGGCGACGGACATCATCACAAGGCGGTCGTTCCACATTTCAATGGCTTCGCGCCCATACAGCGCGAGGGGGCAGACCGAACTCGGAGTGCCGCCGGAGAAACGAGCTTCAAGTCCGCCTTCCTCCGCATACGAGCCAGTGAACTCGAGCGTCGCCTTCGTTCCGTCCGGAAGCGTCGCCTCGAGCTTGACGAGCCTGGCGGTGTCGGATGGACCGAGCTTTGCGGGGATGACCACCTTGCCGCCCTCGAAGACGATTCCGATCGTGTCCACGTCGTTTTTGACTTCGTCGTCGCTGCTCCAGCGGAAGGAGCGCCGTCCGCCTTCGTCCTTCCCCTTCGCCTCCAGCTGAAGATACACGGGGAGCACGGCCTTCCTGAACTGCTCCTCAAGCGACGCGAGGCGCTCGAAGCGCTTTTCTGCGCCCTCCATTTCCCAGGAGGACGGAGAGGAGAAATTCTCCTGCCCGATCTCCATCCGCTCCTGAAGCGCGACCGTCACGGCGTTGCCGTTTGCGTCAAGGACGAGCGTGTTTGGGTTGCCTTTGTAGATGTCCTTGCCAAGCTCGACGATGTGGCGGAACTCCGAAACGTTCGACGACGAGAACCCTGCGACCGTCTCGCCGGTTTCTCGGACGATGAAGAAGTAGACAGGGTTGTCTGGCACGGTGCCATCCGAGAACGAAATCGCCTTGGCGTTTGCGAACGGACGCTCAGTCTTCAGCACGAGCGCGCGATGCTTCTGCGACGCCTCGAACTCGACGGCGCGAATCGTCTCGCCAGCGCACTCCACGTCGATGTGGTCGACGAACTCGGGTTCAATCATGACGTCCGTCATCAGCACGCGGTCGGACGCCGTGACGAAGCCAGCGAATTCGGCGGGAATCCCCTTTTCGCAAGACACCCCGCTGTCCTTGTAGTGGGTGTTGTTGCAGTTCGGACACTTGTACGGAACGCGGAACCTCGGCTCCTCGCCATTGGCGTTTTTCTTCGTCCAGTAGCGGACAACGGCAATGGAGTCCTTGAACTTCGCAAGGTATTCGCGGTTTTTCGCGGCCTGCTGGAAGGGACTCTTCGGAGCAGAGCCGCCTGGCTCGTCTGCAAACAGCGGCGCGACTGCGATTGCGGAAAGCGCCACGATGGAAATTCTGAATAAGCTCATTCTTCATCCTCCTTGTCAGGATCTGTTCTGTAGTTCAGCACGAAATGCATCTTGCGTCCGTTTCGGAGCACATCCACGCCGACCTGCGTGACCGACGGAAGGTTCGCCATGGCCTCGTCGTGCATCTTCTGAAGCTCGGCGACGCTCGCGACGTCCTTTCCGTTCCATTTCTTCACGATGTCGCGAACCATGAACCCCGCGTTGTCGGCGTTTCCATCCCAGGAAATGGACGACACGAACACTCCGCCGTCGGGTGCGAAGAACGCAAGGTCTGGCGTATCGAACCGGTTGATGTCCTTCGCCGTGAAGCCCCAGCGCTTGAACTCGACTTCGCTTCCCTCGACAGCGCCCTTTGACTTAGGCGTAACCGATACCTTGCGAGTGACGCCGTCGCGGACGTACTCGAACTCGACTGGGCTATCCCATCCCCGCAGCGCGAGCGCCCTGTTGAGCGCAGGGATGTCCTCGCGGAACATGGCGGTGACGGGCTCACCGTCGATCGAGACGACGCGGTCGTTTGGCTCAAGTCCGGCCTCCCGCGCAGGGCTCTGGGGGTCTGTCCCCGCTACGACGACGCCGTTCGTCGCCCCGAACGCGGTGTCGCGCTCGAAGTCCTTGAGCGGCTGCCAGTTGACTCCGAACCACGCCCAGTGCGCGTCGCCGTACCTGCGCAGGTTGGGGAGAAGCTCGAGAATTATGGGCGAGGGGATTGTAAAGCCCTGGTCCCCCATGATGTTTCCTCGCGCGTTGAGTCCGACGACTTCGCCATGCGTATCGACAAGAGGTCCGCCCGAGTTGCCTGGGGAGATCGCAGCGTCCGTCTGATACCAGAGCGTATAGTCGCCCGCTCCTTCGAGATAGCGGTCGTTGCAGGAGATTATGCCCATGGAGACCGAACGCGCGAGGCCCCACGGCGCGCCCATGGCGAGAACTACGTCTCCAATCCCTAGGCTGCGGTCGGAGAGCCTCGCGACGGGGAACACGGAGCCGGTCGGCGCGGAGAGCTTGAGCAGGGCGACGTCGAGGTCTTTGTCCTTCCCGACGACAGTTGCGTCGTACATCGCGCCGTCCGTCAGCTGGCAGCGTATGCGCGACGCGCGGTCGACGACATGGTGGTTGGTAAGGAACTCGCCGTCTTCGGATATTATCACGCCCGAGCCTGATGCCTGGGCCTTTTCAAGCTTGCCGCCCGAGGAGCCCTCCGTTATCACGCGAACGTACACGAGCGAAGGGAACACGGCGTCCTTCGCCTCCCGCACGACGTCGCGGAAGTCGGACTGCCCGCTGACGCATCCAGCAAAAAGCGACGCGGCGACCGATGCGGCTGCTACCCAGCCCCATGCAGACGGCAAGATTGTTCTGGTTTTTTGATCCATGGACAATATTTTACCAAAAAAGCGCTCAGTCAGTTGGACTTTTCTGGAATGGTGGTGGGGCAAGGATTCGAACCTTGGAAGGCGTAAGCCAGCAGATTTACAGTCTGCCCTCGTTGACCACTTGAGTATCCCACCACAAGAGAAACCGGTGCCATGATGACTATTGGTGGAGGTAGTCGGATTCGAACCGGCGACATGCTGCTTGCAAAGCAGCCACTCTACCAACTGAGTTATACCCCCAATGTGAGGTTTGGTGGGCCTGACAAGAATCGAACTTGTGACCTCGTCCTTATCAGGGACGCGCTCTAACCAACTGAGCTACAAGCCCACAATAACCGTCCCGCATTAGCGGAAGGGACGTGGAACACATTGATGCGAGTTCGGCGAACTTGATGCACGAGGCAAGCCTCGTGTTTCACCATCGCCCCCTGAGGGGCTGACTCCTTAGAAAGGAGGTGATCCAACCGCTGGTTCCCCAACGGTTACCTTGTTACGACTTCATCCCAATCACCACCCACACCTTAGGCCGACGAATGCCGGACTTCGGGTGCAGACGGCTTTCATGATGTGACGGGCGGTGTGTACAAGGCCCGGGAACGCATTCACGGCGTCGTAGCTGATACGCCGTTACTAGCAAATCCGACTTCACGGGGTCGGGTTGCAGACCCCGATCTGAACTGGGGCATACTCTGTGCGATTTGCTCCGCCTTGCGGCCTTGCGTCGCTCTGTATATGCCATTGTAGCACGTGTGCAGCCCTGGGCGTAAGGGCCATACTGACTTGACGTCATCCCCACCTTCCTCCAGTGTGAACTGGCAGTCATCCGCGAGTTCCCGGCCGAGCCGCTGGCAACACGGATAAGGGGTTGCGTTCGTTGGTGGACTTAACCAAACACCTCACGGCACGAACTGACGACAGCCATGCAGCACCTGTGCAGCACCCTCGAAGGCGGCGCACTTTCATACGCCTTGCAGCTGCATGTCAAGCCCAGGTAAGGTTCTTCGCGTTGCATCGAATTAAGCCACATGCTCCTCTGCTTGTGCGGGCCCCCGTCAATTTCTTTGAGTTTTAGCCTTGCGGCCGTACTCCCCAGGCGGCACACTTAACGCGTTAGCTGAGAGACGGAGGGGGTGAAATCCCCCCACCTCTAGTGTGCACCGTTTAAGGTCGGGACTACCAGGGTATCTAATCCTGTTTGCTCCCCCGACTTTCGCACCTTAGTGTCAGTTGCGTTCCAGGAATCCGCCTTCGCCTCCGGTGTTCTGCAGGATATCAACGCATTTCACCGCTACACCCTGCATTCCGATTCCCTCTCCCGCACTCCAGCAAGGTAGTTTCGAGCGCACTTTCCGGGTTGAGCCCGGAGATTTCACACTCGACACGCCAAGCCACCTACGTGCCCTTTACGCCCAGTAAATCCGAACAACGCTAGGGACCTCTGTATTACCGCGGCTGCTGGCACAGAGTTAGCCGTCCCTTCCTCTTGAAGTACACTCAACTAAGGTACGTGTTGGGTACCCTCGCCTGTTCCCTCATGACAGGAGTTTACAACCCGAAGGCCTTCATCCTCCACGCAGCGTCGCATTGTCAGGCTTTCGCCCATTGCAAATGATCCTCGACTGCAGCCTCCCGTAGGAGTCTGGGCAGTATCTCAGTCCCAGTGGGGCTGGTCATCCTCTCAGACCAGCTAACCGTAGGCCTTGGTGGGCCGTTACCCCGCCAACAAGCTGATGGTGCGCGAGCCCATCCCGGAGCGGGAGCCTTGCGGCCCCCTTCAGCGCTCGGACGATGCCGTCCGGCGCCACATTCTGTATTAGCCGTCGTTTCCAACGGTTTTCCACATCTCCAGGGCAGGTTGCTCACGTGTTCCTCCCCAATCCGCCACTCTCACCAGCGAATATTGCTATCCGCCGGATCCCGTTCGACTTGCATGCCTAATCCACGCTACCAGCGTTCGTTCTGAGCCAGAATCAAACTCTCAGAAATAGAAAGTTTCGAGTTCTCGCCTCACAAGCATCTT
>SUWC01000172.1 GCA_015061665.1 Lentisphaerota bacterium | reverse complement strand
ATTCGAGAAAATCGCGTGGCGCGGGCCGTCGCCAGGATCGGCCTTCAGCGTGACAACTGGCTTATCAAGTCCACCCGGCTTCTTGTAGTCGTAGAAGTTCACCCTGTCGCAGCCAAGGTCGCACACACCCATAAGCTTACCGTCGGGCGTGTAGAACGTCTGGTGCGCGAACGCCTTTTGCTGACGGTCCTTGCGCGGACCAACCGCATCGTTAGGCAGCGCGGCGCTCTGGTAGGGGCGTGTTTCCAACGCGCCCGCGGACGCCTGGGGATAGGCGTCCCTACCAAATGTAGCACACCGCTCGTCCAACGCCATCACTCCGTAAATCCCCGACCAATAAACCGCAACCGACATGACGCTCTCGTCTGGCGAAAGCGCGACGTGGCATGGCGTCTCGCACGGAAGTTCGGCGAGCTTCGTCATCTTGCCGATGCGGTGATCCTCGACATCGAACTTGACAATCGCGCCGCGCGACTTGTCATCGACCTTCTCCGCGACGACGGAATAGAGAGTCTTGCCGTCCTTGGCGAGCTGGAAGTACGTCGTTCCCTCGCAGCCGTTCACCGACTGGACGATCTTCGCGGCGCCTGTTTCGGCGTCGCACTCGAGAACCTTGAGCGCGTCCTTGTCGGGCGAGCCCGTGTTGCATCCGACGATGCAGTATACAGTTGCGGCTATCATGGCGTTCATTTCAATTGTCTCTTGTGGAGTCCAAGTATACCACAACCCGCGAAGTGCGGTCAATCCGCCGAAGAACCCGTCTGAAAAAGCAGTGTAACGATGCTGCCAGAGGTCGGTGAGGTGTATTGTCTTCCTACAGCGATTTGTCCAGGACAACGCGGTTGTTGAAGACGTCGTGGACTATGAGGCGGAGTTTCCCGCCCTCGACGAGGCCTTCCACAACAGTCGGGAACTTCCCGGCGTCGGGCTTGCCGCGGTTAAAGCCAAGTTCCGGCCCGCCGCCGACCACCTGCGCCCAGCAGCGCCCCGGCGCGGGCGGATCAAAGCGGAACCTGTGCCTATGTCCGCATACGACAAGCTTGACTCCGGCCTTTTCCAGTATCGGCCCCCAGAGTTCGGCACACTCGCGGGACCAGTATGCGTAGTCGTGCGGATCGATCTTTACGCCGTCGTGCGGATAGTCGGCGGATTCAGGATCGGCAAACAGCGGAATATGGCAGAACACGACCTTGTACTTTGCCGAGGCGATCTCGGGCCGCGCGAACTGCTCCTCGAGCCATCTCGCCTGCGCCTTTCTGTACGGCTCGAAGTTCGCGAGGCCGAACCACTTCGGATGCGCATCCGGCTTGTCCTCCCCGGTGTCGAGTCCAACAAGCGCCATCTCGCCGAGCCGCTGCGCGAAGTTCCACTTGAGGTCCCACTGGTCTCCGCGGCGTTCGGATGGATCGCGCGGCAGCACGACCTCCTCCTTCTTTGATATCCAGCTTCCACGGAAGTCGTGGTTTCCGCTCTCGAAGAACACGGGGATGTCCGCGGACCAGTCGCGATCCTCAACGGGCGGGTTCAGGAATATCTCGACCGCTGTTCTCTTGTCCTGCGTCGTGTTGGTTGCGTCGCCGTTCCAGACGACGGCGGCAGGCGCGAGCTCATTCACTTTGCGAACGACCATCTGGAACGGTTTCCAATTCGCATGCGTGTCGTTTATCGCGCAGAAATGCGCCTTCGCGCCCTCGCCCAGCGTCGTGAAGGAATGCACCCCGGAGACAACCGGCTCGCCGAGCTTCGCGTCGTAGATGTTAGAGTAGTCGGTGAACGGCGTCGTAACGGTACGGTACCAGTATTTCGTGGCGGGCTTCAGTCCCGTCAACCGCACCTGAAGCGCATTCACGTCAATCGGCACAAGCCCGAATCCCCCGCTCTTCACGGTCTTCGCATCGCGCATGTCGGGGTTGTCCGCATATTCGACCACGCCCTTGGACAGCCCGGAGACGGCCCAGCTCACGCCCATCGTAGTCTCGCCAGGAGCCTGAAGACACGGGCTGCCGACCTCAAGCGGCAAACCGCGCGTGCCGAGAAACGGATCGGCTTCAGCCGGCTGGTTCTCGGTGTCGGCGGCCTTTGCGCCACCGTGCGAGGCATACGCCGCAAGCGCGCCGCCCGCGGCGATAAAGCCCCGTCTTGTCAATTCAGGTTTGAATTCTCCATCACGCATTTCCCATACTCTCCGTTTGTGCCGATGTATCGCCATGTTTATTCCTAAGCAGATTTCATTTCCCGCAGGCCTTCTTGAAGTACGGGAGGACGGCGGGCAGCCAGACCTCGGCGTAGCCCTGCGCATTCGGGTGGCAGTGGTCGGGCATGAGCGCGATGTTGTCGCCCTTATCGTCGAGGAACTTAGAGTTGAAGTTGACCCAGACGACCTTCTCGCCGTCGGCGTAGCCCTTTATGATCGCATTGGCCTTCTCGTTGTTGATGCGCTTTGCATCCGCGTCGTTCGCGCCAAACGGGAAGATCGGAAGAAGAAGCGTCGTCGCCTCGGGCTGCTTGCGGGCAATGAGGTCGAGTATCTTGCGTATTCCGTCTGCGATTGCCTCCGGCTTGTCGTTCCTGTGCCATGTGTTGTTCGTGCCGATCATGAGCATGATGCACTTGGCCTTGTAGCCGTCGAGCTCGCCGCCGTACTCGCCGCGCCAGAGGAGATTCTCGGTCTTGTCGCCGGAGTAGCCGATGTCGAGGACGGAGTACGTCTTGCTGAGCTCGTCGAGCGACGCCTTGCCGTTGCTCTCCCAGTTGTGGGTGA
>SUWC01000171.1 GCA_015061665.1 Lentisphaerota bacterium | reverse complement strand
TCACTTCGACCGCGTTGTCTTCGGGCGTCGCGAACCAGTAGGCGCGCTGTCCCCAGAAATTGGTGCGGTAGCTCCACTTCGAAACATCCAGCCGATCGCCGTCAAACTCGTCGTTCCAGACGAGTTTGAATTTCTTTCCCGGCGGGAGAAGCGAAGCTTCGCGCCCCTCAACCGCGACAACGCCCTCGCATTGCGCTGTCTGCGCAAAAACAAGACAGGCCGCGAAAGCCGCAAATAAATCCATACCCATAGACTTGTGTTTTGTCATGTCGTCTCCTTTTTGCCTTTCTGCTGCTTGTATTGTACCAAATCGTCCCCTGCACAATATACACGATTATGCGAAATATAACAACTCAATCGGGCAATGCGGAAATGACTATGCGAGGCGTTTTCCTGAGGCAAGGCCGACGAGTGACCAGAACGCGCCGGCGAAGCCGACAAGCTGTATCTGGAGCGGGAGAGGAAAGTCGCAGGGGATAAAAGGAGATGCCTCCTCATCTGGGGGGACAGCTCCGCCACGATGAACGGAGCGACACTCTCACGCCGCAGACCGTATCCCCATCGCAGGTGCCGGTCAGCGACGAGACGGAATACTCTTCATGCGGATCACCGCAGGAGTCCATGCGGGGATGCACGGGACCGCAAAGGCGTCGCCGGTTCCAAGCGGAGTCCATGATCCGTCCTTCTCCATGCGTTCGGCGCTGAATGCGCCATCCTCCGTCAGGTGCACGTCGGTCGCGTCGTCGAAGTCGAGGTTGAAGAGGAAAACGACGCGCTCTGACCTATCCTGCGATTCCCAGACGCTCTGCGCGAGGCGGGTGCACGTATCGACGCGCGACGGCATTCTGCCGCCAGCGAGGCGGTCGAGAGCGT
Organism: Lentisphaerota bacterium; assembly: GCA_015061665.1. GTDB lineage: Bacteria > Verrucomicrobiota > Kiritimatiellia > RFP12 > UBA1067 > UBA1067. The sequence goes on along the minus strand of SUWC01000171.1, from coordinate 1,898 downwards.
CCTTGATCTCAAGGCTTTCCTTACGGGCCCATACCGCATTGTTCCATGCGCCTTTCCCAAACACGAACGTCTTTCCGTCGCTGCCGACTTCCGCAGCCGCCGCGCCGTCCGCGATTACGCCGCGTCCGCGCCACGCGGCAAGCTTCTCCTTTGGAACGGCCCGCGCAGACTTGCCGGAAAGCAGCAGCAGCGAGGCGTCCTGCTCTCGGAAGGTGAACGGAACGCCGATGTAGATTAGCGGCTTCCAGTCCTCCGCGCCGAGAACACCCATGTCGTACAGCGACTTCGCCTTGCCGTTCGCAAGCCAGACGTCCGAATCGTAGAACGGATATACGCCGATCTGGCGCTTGCCTTCGACAAGCGCGCGCATGCGGTCGAGTTCGCCGCGCCTGCGGTGGATGTCTGCGACGAGGGCGTCGTCCCGCAGCTGCTCGTCGAGATTAGGCTTTATCGCATCGTATGTGACGCCGTCCGCGCCGGCAAGACCTACGTTGAGCGCGGCTTCGAGGAACGTGATCCTAAGCGACTTCGTGCGGCGGTTGTAGGGACTCGTCACCTCTTCGGTGAGGTTCACGACGCCTGGGCCTTCGGTTGCCGCGCAGTAGCGGGCGATGGCGACGTTCTTCGCTACGATGCTGTCGTTCGAGTACGGCGTGAAGTCTGTGTACGTTCCGCTGCCGTGGCGGAACCACACCGCGCCGTCGCGGTTCCTCGTCCGCTCGATCAGGGACTTGAAGTCAATCGGCGCGTACGCGAGGCCCGTCGGATTGCAGCACATGAAGCCGATGACGATCTTGTCGTCCACCTCATGAACCGCGTCTGCTATCGCTACGCCAAGCTCCGTAAGCGCGCGGCTGCAGTACTTTCGCCACGCCGCGCGGACGCGCACCCCGTCCGCCTTTGCATCGGAAAGCAAGGCCGCCTTCATTTCCTCGCGCTGCATGACCACGCCAGTCTCCTTCGCGAACTGGGCGAGGCAGTCGTCGCAGAAGCAGCCGAAGTCGACCGGTGGATGGTGCGGCATGCGAAAGTCGTCGTCGACCCAGATGACGGACGGACCGAGCTTCGCGTACTTCGCGAATACGCCGCTCATGCAGTCCTTGAACGTTTCGGAACGCGGACACGCAACGGCGGAGGCGGTCTTGCCGTTCGCGCCAACCATTTTGGGATAGTTCCGCACCTGCTGCCATTCGTCGTTATGTCCAATCGTGGAGCTCACGCATATCTGCACTTCAACGCCCTGCGCCTTCATGCGCTCGACGAACGCCTTCTGCTTCGCGAAGTCGCGCACTTCCTCCGGACCGATCTTCAGGCCCGCGAACGTCGCAAGGATGATGCCGTCAGAAAACGCGCCCGGATACGCCGTGCGCGCGGCCTCGATCTTCTCCGGCTCAACCGCCCAGATGCGCTGGATGGTGCGGAAAGGCGCGGCGATTGCCGTTCCAGCAGCAAAGGACGCAAGGAGCGCAAAGAAGAATATCTCGATCTTCATTATGGCAAAAACCTTTTGCCTTCTATTATACTACACTCTGCCGAAATCAGCATATCCGATTGTGGAAAATAAATCAACTCAATCGGGCAATGCGGAAATGACTATGCGAGGCGTTTTCCTGAGGCAAGGCCGACGAGGGACCAGAACGCGCCGGCGAAGCCGACAAGCTGTATCTGGAGCGGCAGAGGAAAGATGTACACCGCGAACTGCACCGGAATCCAGACGGAAAAATCGGCGAGAAGGATCGGAAGGTAAATCTGCCGCAGGTAGCTTCGCGGCCACTCCGCGCGGCACCTCGCGAGGGAGAAGTCTCGCCCCTCCCAGAAGAAGAACACGGAATTGAGCGGGACGCACAGGAGCGCAGACCACACGCACTTGTCGACGAGCACCTTTACTGCGAGCGTCG
>SUWC01000170.1 GCA_015061665.1 Lentisphaerota bacterium | reverse complement strand
ACAATGTCAGAGATGCAGTCGTCGGCGTAAAGACGGACGCGATCTTTCAATGGGCGCAGTTCCCGGACTACGAACTTCGCACGACTGAGATAGACGGCATCCACGTCCGCAACGTTCGAGCAAACTGCGCGGGCTGCGCAATAGACATTTGCGGAGACGTTTCGTCGCCAGTCAAAAACGTCGTGCTGGAGAACGTATGGGTTGGCGCTTCCCGCAAGGCGTTTGAGCGGATAGAGAACGTTGCTGACATCCGCAAGGACAATGTCCGGCAGGGCGGACTTGTGCCCAAGCCGTGGGTTGAACCGTATGACGAAGTCTGGCACCGCAAACCGGCGGCTCGTGTGCGGGAGCCGAACTACGACGAGGCGAAGGTCGCGCCGTACACGCTCGAGGATCCGCTCACGTTTGCTGACGGGCGCAAGCTGAAGGACGCCTCCGAATGGCCGGCGCGGCGGAAGGAGATTCTCGAAATCTTCGCCCGCGAGATGTTCGGCGTCGAGCCGCCCGCGCCAGAGGTGGTCGTCACGGAGCTTCGGGAGGAAGGTCCGACGCTCGCCGGACTCGCTATACGCCGTCAGTACAGGATGTGGTTCAAGTCCGACAAGTCGGGTCCGTTCGTCGACTGGCTGCTGGTGCTGCCGAACAGGATTACGGGCGAAAAGGCGAAGACGGTTGACGGACGCATCGTCTGCGAGAACTGCGCAAAGGTTCCCGTCGTGCTTATGCTGAACTTCCCCGGCAATCATGCGGTGCTGGACGATGAAGAGGTTCCGCTTACGGAGGGTGGATGGTTTCGCGCCGACGGCGATTCCGGAGACCATGGGCCGAAGGAGTCGAATCGCGGCGTCCTAAGGCGCTCGCAGCTGCGCACGACCGTTCCTGCTGAGTTCATCGTCTCTCGCGGATACGCGTTCCTTACCGCGTGCTATGCGCAGGTTTCCCCTGATGTCGAGGTGAAGAAGGGCGATCCCGAGGAGCTGGCGTACACGCGCGTCTTCGAGCTGTGGGGGAAGCGCGACGAATCGCGCACCGACAACACGACCGCGCTGGGCGCGTGGGCATGGGCGCTTTCGCGCGGGCTTGATCTTGCCGAGACGATTCCCGAGATCGACGCCAAGAGGTGCGTGGCAACAGGTTCGTCGCGGCTCGGCAAGGCGGCGCTTCTCGCCTCGGCGCGTGACGAGCGCTTCGCGGTTTGCGTTCCGAACCAGACGGGCGGCGGCGGAGTGCCGCTTGCGAAGCGCGACTTCGGCGAGAACGTCTCAACGGAGATGGCGAGCTTCCCGCACTGGTACTGCAAGGCATACGCGAAGTACATCGGCAACGAGCAGGCGATGAAGTTCGACCAGCATCTTCTCGTCGCGGCAATTGCGCCGCGGGCGCTGCTCGTCGAGGGGTTCAACCAGGGATGGTTCGATGCGAAGGGCGAATGGCTCTCCTGCCGCGCCGCCTCGCCGGTCTGGGAGTTCCTCGGGAAAGAGGGGCTGCCCAAAAACGATTTTCCGAACAACTACGATCGGTCGCGCATCGGCTCCACATTCGGCTATGTCCGCCGCGGCGGCCAGCACGGGCTTTCGGGCTACGACTGGCTCTGGTTGCTCGATTTTGCGGACAAGGCGTTTTCAGAGGAATAGAAGTGGTAAATATTTATTGTCATCGAATCGGACTGCATTTCGCCTGCAAAGGGCTTTGAACGGACGCTCTTGCGTCCATCTCGCGTCGTTGGGTTGTGGTTGTTGCCTAAGTTGTAGAATCACGAATGTGGGATGGTTGTGTCGAAATCGTTCTTGGATTCGACACGAAAAATGGTTGAGGTTGGGGTTGGTGGTTTGGTTGCGAGGCGGTTGGGGGCATCCGTATCGGGGTTGGGAAATGGTTGAAGCGGCGTAGAGCTTTAGAATGCGGGCGAAGTCTGTTCGTTTTCGCGCGAGGGCACAGCGATTGGAGGATTGTTGTCGTGGCATAGCTCCGCACATCCCCTTTTTAGGGGGTTGGGTGCGTACATTGAATTTGATACAATGAACGCATGAATGCTTTTTCTCTTCTTCTGTCGGCCGTATCAATCCTCGGACCCTCCGGGGAAAAGGTCTGCGACGTGACGCTCCCCGCGCTTCCGCAGGGCGCGCGCATCGAGACGACGAATCTGGAAAACGCCGTCGCATGGCGAATCCGCTTCGACGGAGTGGGCGAGCGCCGCATCACGGACGAAGGATGGGTGTTCGACTTCGGCGCGGATCTCCGGTGCTGGCCCGTCTCCCATGCGCAGGGCGAGTACGTCCCGAAGACGCTTTCGACGATTTCGCAGATGGCGCCGCGTCCCGACTTCGCGCCTGTCGCCGCCGGAATCGGCGAGATGCACAACTACGCTACGCACTTCCCCGGCACGGCGGAGAGTCCGCTCGTCGTGGAAGGACCCGGCTTCGTCGCCGCAATCGGCGACGCCGGATGCCTCGACTATGCGCGCATCCGCTTCGCGAGCGGCGAGAAGCCCGGAACGGTGAAGACTGTTCTCGAAGGAGAGACCTTTGTGAAGGCGCCGTATGTCACGCCGTGGCGTTACATCCACGTGGCGAAGGACGCGGCGGCGCTTGCGAACGCGCAGCCTGCCGTCATGGATGCGCTGAACGCGCCTTCGCGCATAGCGGACACGAGCTGGATCAAGCCGGGCAAGGTGCTGCGCGTCGCGAAGCTCGACACGGACTGCGGCAAGGCGGCGGTGGACTTCGTGAAGCGCAACAACATGCAGTACATCGAGCTCGACTGCGGATGGTACGGGCAGGAGCACACGGGCGATCCGCTCAAGCCCGGC
>SUWC01000169.1 GCA_015061665.1 Lentisphaerota bacterium | reverse complement strand
GCGCCGAGCTTGTCCTGCTCTCCACGCGCCGATATCGACGATCGTGTTTTCCTTTGCCGTCAATTCTGCGGCATTTGCCATGATTGCACTGGCCATTGCCATTCCTCCTATGATGAGTTTGTTCAACTCCGACCTCCTTCGTGCCTTTGCCCTTGTCCGACTCGACTACCACTTTACCGGATCGGCGAGAATCGTTCCGTCGGCTGGCGTGACGCTGCCCGGCGCGGCTGCCCTGTACTGAACGCAGAGCATTGTGAGCGGTGTCGAACCCGTGTTGCGGACGGCGCGCTTGCCTGCGGGAGAGACACGCACGACTGAACCCTCTTTGACGGGGATGTTCGTGCCATCGACCTGATATTCGCCCTCTCCTGAAAGGAAGAAGTACAGCTCTTCGTGTTCCTTGTGCGTATGGTAGAATCCGCCCTCCGTGCCGGGGGCGAACACTTGCAGCGAGAAGTCCGCGCCGCCAGCCTTGACTGCAGTTCCGCCGAACACCTTGCCCGGGATCTTCACATCTGGGCCAAGCTCAAGTACATAGTCCTTGATCTCCGCAAGCGGGCCAAGGTCGATCGCCGTCGCATTGGTGATGTCCGCCGTTGTCTTGATTTCTTTCATTGTCTATTTCCTTTCACTTTTGTTTGTTGAAGATATGCTTCATGCCGCTCTCGTCGAGCGGACGCATGGGCACGAGCTTGAGCGACTTGATCATGTGCGGCGTACCTTCCTTGTAGGCGCGGAAGTGCGGCGAAGCAAGATGAGCCTTGTACGCCGCCTCGTCGCGGTAGATTTCGACGATGCGGATAATGTTGGGATGTTCCTTCTGCTGCATCGGGAAGATGCAGGTGACGCCATCCTCCTTCGCCACCGACTCCGCGCCGACAGTCCGCGCGGCTTCAAGATACCGCTCCAGCCATTCGGGATGGACCTCGATTTCGGCGATGCGGGTGAATGGCTCTGACACTGCCTTTGTCGCCGCCGTTCGGACTGCAACGACACGAAAGCCGACCGTGTTGTAGCATCCGCTTGGACGGCGTCCTTCGCCTCGGAAGGAAGTAAAGCAAGAGTTGCGGTTCGCGTACCACGAGCCGCCCTTGATGGCATTGACGACATTACCGCGCTCTGCGCCGTTCTTCGCCACGATCTCGGTGCACGTCCATTCCCAGCAGTTCCCCCACATGTCGAGTGCGCCGCAGGCGGACTTCGTTTCGGGATAGGCATCGACGGGCGTCGTGTAGCCGCCGGTTTCGCTAAGTTCTTTGAACAAGTCGGTATAGATGAAACCCGTATAGTCGCGATGGTTGACCCAGCCGCGCACGTGGCGTCCGTCTGAGCCGATGGAAATCACCTCGTCGAGCGGCATGGACTTTCCCTTGAGTGCGGACTTCGGATGCACGAACGTCACCAACCGCTTCGGGTTCTCCTTCATGTAATGCGAAGCGACAACGCCATTGAAGTTGAACTTGGCGTCCGTCGGAGTCTCGCCGGCGGCAGCCTCCCATTCATCTTCCGTCGGAAGGCGGTAGGCATGTGCGGCATCTTTCTTGCCGAGCCACTCGCAATAGGCACGGGCGTCATCATACGACACCCAGAGGACGGGATGTCTCTCCTTGCCATTGGGGAACTCGCCGCCTTTCCAATAGCGCGGCGCGGGATGACTCGTCGCCTTCACGAATCGCGCATACTCCGCGTTCGTGACTGGATACTTGGCAATTGAGATTCCGTCCTTGTCGCCAATCGGCAGAAGGTCAGTTGTGTCGGCGAAGACGACATTCGCGGCGATTACCGCAGCCATGATGATTGCTCCAGTGATGAGTTTGTTCATTGCTTGCTCTCCACATTCGTTTCTCGGTAGTATGGGCAGATGTTGGCGAAGGTTCCGTCCTTCATGCGGAAGCCGCGCGTCCCGAGCCGAGAACGCGATTCGGAAGCGCCCCCGCCGCACCGCCGCCGGCTCCACAGGCACACGGCGCAGGGCATGCCGCCTTCGCCCGCGAACCGAACGCCGTCGCCCCCGCGACGATGCCCATTCCTTTGATGAATTCTTTTCTGTTCATTCCTGTTCCCTTTTACGGTGAAATCACTGCGGCTTGACGTAGCCCATGCGCTGAATGTCCTCGTCCGTGCGGTTGCCGTGGATGACGATGTGCGAAAGCGCCTCCTCCACTTCGGCAAGTTCGTCGGGCGAGAGGGACACGTCCGCCGCGCCGAGGTTTTCCTCGATGCGCGCGTCTGAGCGCATCCCGGGAATCGGCACGACATGCGGCCACTTGGCGAGCATCCACGCGAGGGCGAGCTGCGCCTTTGTGCAGCCCTTGGCCTGCGAAAGCTTCTCCAGCGCGTCGAGAAGCGGCTGGTTGGCGATGACGTTTTCCTTCGCGAACCGCGTGATCGCGCGGCGCACGTCGTCGCCGACGTAAGTCATCGAGGCTGTGTACTTGCCGCTCAGGAAACCGCTCGCCATCGGAGAAAATGCAACGAAGCCGATTCCCAGCTCACGGCAGAGAGGGATCACCTCTGCCTCGAACATCCGCTCCATCATCGAATACTCGCTCTGCACCATCGAAAGCGGCGTGACGGCATGCGCCCTCCGAATCTGCTCCGGCGTGGACTGGCTCTGTCCCCAACCGCGGATCTTTCCTTCCTTGATGAGTTCGCCCATGACCTCCGCGACCTCTTCCGGACGGCTTGCCAACGGAACGCGGTGCTCGTAGTAACAGTCGATGTAGTCCGTACCGAGACGCCGCAGCGAGTCCTCGAGCGCCTTGCGGATGCCCTTGGCCGTCAGCTTCTCCGCGTCCGAGATGTCCTGGTCGCCCAC
>SUWC01000054.1 GCA_015061665.1 Lentisphaerota bacterium | reverse complement strand
GCGAATATTGCTATCCGCCGGATCCCGTTCGACTTGCATGCCTAATCCACGCTACCAGCGTTCGTTCTGAGCCAGAATCAAACTCTCAGAAATAGAAAGTTTCGAGTTCTCGCCTCACAAGCATCTTGTATTTTCTCGACAAATCAACTTTCAAGGATCAACGTTCGTTCCAATCCGCTTCGGATTTCGCAACCCGCCGTATCGGCCGAACGAGTGCATAGTATATCAAACTTTTACTGTTGCGCGCAAGGGGGTTTGCATACTTTTTTTAATTTTTTTCAAAAAACTTTCCTTCTGCCTTAAATTGCCTTAAAAACTGGGAGATTTCGTTGCATTTTTTACATTATCTGACGCAATTTGAAATCGCCTCGCAAAGGCTGCTGAACAACCTCGACATTCCGACGAACTCCATCCACAGTAATTTCGACTGAAATAGGTCCTTCAGTAGGCCGACTCCAGCCTGCTACGATTCGAACCGCCGACTCGATGTCCGCTTCTGGCGGAATGAATCCGCCGCGCGACGGCATTAGCGCCGTAGGACCGCCGATGCTTGTGGGGACGATCAGCACGTCCGCGCCTGACCTGAATGCGGCGAGTTCCATATTTTCGTTCGCGTCACGCCCAAGGATAACGCTTGAGCCGCCTTCAAGCCGGAAGCGGCGTCCCTTGACTAGGAGCCTGACAAGACCGAGATCATCCAGGCCCTCGTGCTCCATGAGGTCGCGGAGCTTGCGCGAAAAGCCCTCCTCCGTCAACTTGCAACCTCCAGCCGGCGACGGGTAGTCAACGAGACCGTAGTGCGTGGCAAGCTCGATCTGCGGATCGCGGCGGCGGCCGCTCAGCGCAAGAAGCCGCTCGCGGTCAAGCTTACCCTCAATCTCCGGTATCGTCGGCTCCAGAAGCTTCGCGCTTAGCGGACGGACAAGCCGGCCCTTCAGCCCTGATGCATTCTCCACGACTCCAAGCGACTGCCTGTTCTGGCTCATCGGGCGCTGGTTCAGCACCTCGCCCGTCGATACAAAGTCAAAGCCCAGGCGCGACATCAATTCGCCGGCTCTTCTAATCATCGTCGCATGGCAGTCGATGCAGGGATTCATCGCGCCTCCGAAACCGTGCGGCGGATTCTTCACGAGGGCAATCTCGTCAGCCGTAAAGTCCAAGACATGAAGCTTCATCCCCAGCCTTTCGGCGGCGGCACGGGCTTTGTCCGCACCGAAAAAAGGCGTCTCGAAGCATATTGCCTCCATCTCGGCCCCAGCATCGCGGAGGACGCAGACGGCAAGTTGCGAATCCAACCCGCCGCTCATAAGCGACAGGCCCCTGCATTTCGCGCCACCCGACATGAATTCAGCCCAGTTTCGCGATTATTTCGTCGGGCTTGGTCAGTCCGACAATCTGATCGACAAGCTTTCCGTCGCGGTAGAGGAGCAGCGTGGGGATGGACATGACGCCGAAGCGCGCCGCCAGTGCCGGCTCTTCGTCGACGTTGACCTTGAGAACCTCGACCTCCGGATGCTCCGGCACGAGCTTGGACTCCAGCAGCGCGCCCTGCATCTTGCACGGACCGCACCATGTTGCCCAGAAATCCACTATGACCTTGCCTGAAGCAACTGCGGAATCAAACTCGGACTCCTTGATATTTCGCACTGACATTTCATTGCCTCCTTTGACGTTGGATGTAGTTATGCGTTCGTTAAGGACATTATATCAAAATCAATCCAGCACCTTTACTGTCGGACCTGCCCCCGAATAAGAGTCGAGTCCGCCCGTGGCAAAGTCACCTCCGTCGCCTTCAGGTCGCACAGACTTCGCCTTCGGCCTTTCGCCGAACAAGACAGTGCCAAGGCGCACCCACGTCGCGCCCTCCTCTACCGCGACCTCGTAGTCGCCGCTCATCCCCATAGAAAGCCTCGGAAGCCCAATGCCCAGCTTCGACTCCATCTCGTCGCGCAGCGTCCTGAGCCGACGGAAGAACGGCCTCGCGTCCTCCGCATTCTCGCTGAACGGCGCCATGGTCATAAGGCCCTCGACAGTCACCCTCGGACATTCCTGCGCGATGTGCCTTAGCGTCGGCTCGACGTCCTCCGGCTTCATGCCGCTCTTAGACTTCTCTCCCGAGACGTTGACTTCCAGAAGAACGCGCGGACGCGCGCCGATCTCGTCCGCTATGGCGTTGATCCGGTCGGCCAGCTTTGCTGAGTCAACAGAATGAATGACGTCAAAAAGCTCCAGCGCGGCGCGCACCTTGTTGCCCTGGAGGTGTCCGATCAGGTGCCAGTCCATGCCGGAAACGGACGCGGCCTTCTTCCACTTCGCCTCCTGCACCTTGTTCTCCCCGACAATGCGCAGCCCGGCGTCCCTCGCCTCGCGCACGACATCCTCGCCGTGTGTCTTCGTGACGGCGACTATCTCCACGTCTTCGCGACGCCTTCCCGACCTTGCGCATGCGGCGGATATGCGCCCTTCCACTTCCTCAAGTATTTCGCTTAGCGGTTTCATATGCTTCCGGCTGTTGTGTTTCAAGTTCGATTGCCGCCTGACATCCGCGGCGCGCCTCCTCCGCCGCAAACGCAAGCCTGTGTGAAGACATCTCGGAGTCGAATATCCTCGCGTTGCGCGCTGGCGAGTTGCCCGCACGGACGAGGTGGATGAAAGCGCGGACGAGCGCATCGTCTCCGCCGCCATGCGTCCCTTCCTGGTGCGGCTCGACGACATACGGCTCGCCTATAAACGGCCGTACAGAAATCGCCCGTCCGTCCGCGGCGATTTCGCCGCGCGTTCCGAAGAACCTCGTAAGGCGAACTCTGTCGCGCGTGTAGAACTCCATCGAAAGGGTTGCGACAATTCCGCCTTCGTACTCCATCATGACTGTCTGATGGTCCACCGCGTCGTTACCGCAGCGGTAGACGCACCTGCCATAAGGCGACTCGGACACGACGCTGCGCATGGATTCGTCGTCCATGGCCGCGAAATGGTAGCGCAGCGACGTATCGTCGACATAAAGCCGTTCGGCGTCGAACGGACATTTCGCGCGCGTCGCCGCGGCGCAGTCTACGCACCTGTCGGACGAGCCTTCCGGGGCGTTCTCGGGGCGCCAGTGCACAAGCGACCCGAAACTGGAGATGCGCCTGCAGCGGCGGCCTCCCGTCCACCATCCTATCAGGTCGAAATCATGCGAGCACTTCTGGACAAGAGCGCTTGCGCCGTTGGCCTCCACCGACCAGTTGCCGCGGCAGAAGGCGTGCGAAGCCTTGCCAAATCCAATGGACGCGAGGTGGTGTATGCTCACTATGTCGCCTATCTCGCCGCTCGCGACAATGCGCGCGAGACGGCGGTAGTACGGACTGAACCGCAGCACGTATCCGGCAAGGACAAGACGCCCCGTTTCGCGCTGGACGCGCCGAACCGCATCGCACTCCTCCATGCTGCAACCGAACGGCTTTTCAAGAAGGATATCAATTCCCAGTCGCATTGCCGCAGCGCTTGCCGACGCATGCAGCGAGTCCGGCAGCGCTATGACCGCGGCCTCTGCGCCTCGCCTTGCGCCCTCGGCAAGGGCATCCTCCCATCGGGGAAAGACTGGATACAAACCGCTGCGCACGACAGTGTCGGCCGCGCACAGCACCTCAATGCGAGAGGGATTTCGCTCCGCATAGGCGGAATAGACCCGCCCCCGCGCACCAAGCCCAAGAATGACAACGCGCAGAGGGCGAGAGAAGTCTGTATCCGTCACCTGCGGCATCAGCTCCTCAGATATGCCGAGTAGGCGCAGTAGGTCTGCCAGCAGTCGAACTTCGACGCCAGTTCCCACGGCGCGTGCATGTTCATGAGCGGAGTGCCCATGTCGAGGACCTTCATGCCGAAGCGCGACATGTACTGGGCAATCGTTCCTCCGCCGCCCTTCTCCATTTTGCCGAGCTCGGCCATCTGCCATGTTACGCCGCCCTCGTCCATTATGCGGCGGATTTCCGCCACGAACTCGGGACCGCAGTCGCTGGAACCACTCTTGGACGCTCCGCCGGTGTACTTGGACGCCGCGGGTCCCTTGTGGAACCGGGCCTCGTTTCCGGTCGAGTTCACGTCGGGGAAGTGAGGGTCTGCAACGGCGGTAACATCGGCGGAAAGCATGGACGACCTCTCCAGGGCGCGGCGCACCATTATGTCGCGAGCGTTAGGCTCCTGCCTCTCTATGAGTTCCGCGACGGTGTTCTCGAAGAAGGAGCTCTGCATTCCGGTCGATCCCATGGAGCCGACCTCCTCCTTGTCGCACATGAGGATGGACGCCGTACGCTCGGGCACATCGCCTGCAGCGTCGATGAGGGCCTTCAGCCCCGCGAACGAGCAGACGCGGTCGTCGTGTCCATAGCCCGCTATGAGCTCGCGGTCGAAGCCGACTTCGCGCGGCATCCCTGCGGGGACGATTTCGAGTTCGGCGGAAAGGAGGTCCTCTTCGTCGACACCATACGTCGACTTAAGGTATTCGACAAATCCCTTGCGGTCGGCCTTGGGCTCCTTTTCCTCCGCCTCGCCATCCTTCTCCTCGTCCTTCTTGTACGTGGACCATGCAATCACGTCAAGGTCTTCGGCGGGATAGAACTCGTCGCGGGTCTGCTTCGCCTGGTCCTTGCCGAGGTGGGGGAGAATGTCGGAGATGAGGAACACGGGATCGTCAGGATTGTCGCCGACTGCGATCTCGACCTTGGAGCCGTCCTTGCGGACTATCGTCCCGTACAGGGCAAGTGGCTTCACAAGCCACTGGTACTTCTTGATGCCGCCGTACATGTGGCAGTCGAAGTAGATGTAGCCGCCCTTTTCATACACGGGGCGCGGCTTGAGATCAAGGCGCGGCGCATCAGTGTGGCCACCAACGACCTTCAGCCCCACCTCGGCGATGGGCTTCGTGCCGATGACGGCTGCCATGACCGTGCGGTCCTCGTAACCACGGTACACGCGGTCGCCAGGCTTCAGGCTCTCGAACGTGGAGAGCTCCCTAAAGCCTGCTTCCTCAAGAAGACGGACGCTCTCGGCGTAGCTGCGGCGCTCCGTCTTCGCGATCCCGAGATAGCGCATGTATTCGGCGCAGTACTCGGCCTGCGAGATGTAGTTGGTCTTCATGATTGTTCCTATTATATCATAACAACGACTTGTTGTGCGAACCGGCGACGCACACAGGCATCACCTCTTGCCTGGGCGACCGTGGCGGGACTCCTTGTTGGCGGCTTCTTCGTTCGCATAGGGGATCTCCTCCGAGGAGAAATCGTCCCTGAGAGGCTTGACTTCGCCTCCGGGGCCACCCCACGGAACGGGAGTGTGCTTCACGTCCGAAGGCTTCTTCCACAGCTTGCAAATCGGGAGCCTCTTGGCGAACGCCATCTTCACGGCTGCCTGCGCGTACCAGAAGGCGCCAGTGTCCCTCGTGTGGCAGCCGTCGTTCAGCCCGTCCGGAAGGCGCTTGTATTCGTCGGGCTTTATGCGCATGTAGAGCCGGAGGCTCTTTTCAAGCCCAAGCTCCTTCGGAAGGTGGCTGACTGCGTATCCGTTTATGTCAAGGACTGGGACGCCGAGCTCTCTGCCTAGCTCGATTGTCTTTTCCACGTACGGCCCTATTCCGGCTGCGCTGCCGCGAACGTTCATCACGCCTTCATTCTCGGTGAACCCGCCGGAGTGGGGGATAGACGTCGCGAACACGACGCTCGCCTTCTTTCCCTTGACGTCGTTGGCGAAGCCGCGCATAAGCTCCTTGTAGTCCTCCGGGGTTGAGTAGCGCTCGACCTTCGCCTTGTTCGCGTCGTTGTGCCCGAATGCGATGATGACGTAGTCGCCCGGCTTAAGCGCGTCGACGATCTTCTGCCAACGGCCCTCCTCCTTGAACGACTTAGCGCTTCGTCCGCCAATGGCCCAGTTGTGCAGGCGCGACGGATCCTTCATGAACTCCGCAAGTGCCTGTCCCCAGCCTTGCTGCGGATACTGCTTCTGCGGATTGTAGTTGCACATTGTCGAATCGCCCGCCATGTAGATTTCCGCTGCGCCGCAGCGGTACGAAATCGCCGACGTCGCAACAATGGCAACCAACGCACTTCTTAGTAGTTTCATTTGTTTTCCTCTTTTTTTGATGTAAATCACTATGGGCTACTGCTTGCGGACGGACGACGCCGTCGCGGAAATTATCTCCTCTCCGATTTCGGGGAGGGGCCGGGCCTGCGACGGTTCGCATACGACCTGGCCCGACATGAACGCCTCATCCAGCCTCCTGAGCCTGTCGACATAGGCGGACTGCTCCATCATTCCGTCTGCCACGTTGAAGAACCACTGCCAGCGGCGCGAGTAGTAGCCCTTGAGCAGCCCGGAGTAAAGGCGATGGGCATAATCCCTAAGTCCGGTCTTCGCTCCAGAGTCGAAGTCACCCGTCCAATTCGTGATCATCCGCCTGTATCCGCGCACTCCGGCCTCGCCGGCAGCGCGCGCAGGCGCCTCGGCAACGTTGAACCGCCAAGGCGGCGAACACGCGAGGAGGGCGTCCGCCAAGTCAACAATCGCAAGGAACTCCCTGCGCGTCTCGCTGGAGGAGGCGCAGCCTGCGTTGATCTGCCGCCCGTAGTCGGACAGAATCTGCAGGAAAAGCTCGCAGAAGTCAAAGCGGAATGTCTGCACTTCCTCAAGCCTGGGATGGACCTTCATAGCCTTCAGGAGGCACTCGCCAGCCTCCCTTAGCCGCTTCGGGTCGTATCCGGTGCCGCCCTTGGGCCCCCATGCGGACACGTTATCCACGCTAAACGACGGGAATGCGCAGAACACGCTCTCGGTACAGCCCTCCTGGCAGCGGCTGCATCCCCATACCGTGTCGAACATGATGCGGAACGCCTTGACTATGGACTCGTCATACACTCCGTAGCGCCGCACCATATACGTGCGCGCCCAATCGTCGAAGCGCCCGACCCCTTCCTGCGGCGCATCGACTTCAGGGCTGTCTGCGAACGCATCGATCATGAGGTCGTACATCGCTGCGTTCGTGCCGAGTCCCTCCGACAACATGCCATAGCCCCTGAAGGAGGACGACGCTGGTCCGTCCCCCGCCACCGCCCGCAGGTCAAAGAATCGCTTGCCGCCGCCGTGGAGGCCTGGATTGCCGCCGAAGTTGAGCACTTCGCACCATATCCACGGGATGGGCGCCTTGTGCAGCTCGCCATTGGCGTCCAGCCACTCCTTGTTGCACTCGAATCCGACAGGCCCCGTCGCCGACATGTCCTTGTCAAGGTACTGCACGAGCGAACGCGCGGGGTCAAGTCCGTCCCTGATCCCCTGCACGGGCGTCCCCTGCCAGCTCTGCAGCACCCAAGTGACGCTCGGGCCGATGTGGAGCTTCTGAAGCGCCTGGATGCGCGCGGACATCTTTGCAAGTTCGCGCCGCGTGAAGCCGCCCGGCCTGCCGCCTTCGTGGAAAAGATCGCCGCAGAGGTAGTGCGGAAGCCCCGCCTCTGCGGTTCCGTACACCCGCTTGATCGAGGAGTACCAGTCGGACGCGAATGAGTCGAAGCTGTAGGATAGCGGATTGAGGATGTCGGGTCGAGGCATCGCGCACCAGTCGCCCTGCCTGATCGCGCCATCGACATTGGAGGACGGCGGCAGGAACCCGACCCACGCCTGAACCGCGGGCTCTATGCCGAGCTTCTTCATTTCGGCGTAGATCCAGCGGCCGAGCTCTGCGTCGGCCTCGGACTGCGCGTAGGTGACAGGTCCGCCCAGGCCCGCGAGATTGCCCATGTGCCACCAGGCACGAGCCGCGTCGTCCGTCATAAACGCCTCGACCTGCGCCTCCGTGAAGCGGCCGGACGACATCAGCGTATCACGCCATACCTTCGTCAAGCCGTTGAGCACCAACGCGACATTGAAGCCGGAAAGCGCCAGCCGGTCGATCTCCTCGCGCCATTCGCGCCTGGTCCAGAAAGCGGCGGTATACGAAAGCGTGCAGTAGTTGTACGCAAATCGGACCGGCACGGACGGACGGTAGACGCGCGTCTCCTCGGGCACGAGCCAATACGGGGGGATGGCATTCCCGCACCACGAGATCTGCCCCTTGGCGACATCCCGGATATAACGCCCCAGCCCAAGGCATGCCGCGCTGGGCGAGCTTGCGCGAAGGCAGATGCCGAGCCCGTTTTCGGTCGGGCCAACGGTCGCGATCTCCTCGTCGGAGACGATTTCCTCTATGTTCAGGGCCTTTGCGAGCCGCGGGTCGACGCGCGCCGCAAGCGCACGGACAGGTTCAAAATCGACAGCCGCCGCTGTCAATGCCGACATTGCCGCAACCACAGAAAAGAACCTTCCGCAGGTCATCCGACACCTACTTTCTTGTGCAGGACTGCCCGGACTTGGAGTCCTTCACGACCCAGCCTGCGGCGGCGATCTCATCGCGGAGCCTGTCGGATTCCGCCCAGTTCTTCGCTGCGCGCGCCTCGGCGCGCCTGTCGAGGAGCGCCTGGATGTCGGCCGGTATGTCCGCCTTCTCGGCCTTGCCGAAGAATACAACGCCAAGCACTTCGTCCATCCTGCGGAAAACGCCGAGGACGGGTCCGCCGCCGTGAGCGTTCGTGTCGCGCACGAGTGCGAAAAGCGCCGCGAACGCCTTCGGGAGGTTGAGGTCGTCGTTCACCGCTGCGGCAAAGTCGTCGAGATGCGCCTTCGCCCAGTCCGGAGCCTCGCCTTCGGTCGCAGACTCGACGCACGCGTCGATGCGAGCAAGCGCCTTGCGCGCGTCCTCAAGCGCGTCGAAGGCGAAGTTGAGCCCCGAACGGTAGTGCGCGTTGATGAGTACGTAGCGGATCTCGCGCCCGCTCCACCCCTTCTCTATGAGGTCGCGCAGCGTGAAGAAGTTGCCGAGCGACTTGGACATTTTCTCTCCGTTCACGCGCAGGTGGGCGCAGTGCATCCATGTCCTGACGAATTCCTTGCCCGTCGCGGCCTCCGCCTGGGCGATTTCGTTCTCATGGTGGGGGAAGAGGTTGTCGATTCCGCCCGTGTGAAGGTCGAACGTCTCGCCGAGGTACTTCATGGACATCGCGGAGCACTCGATGTGCCAGCCGGGGCGTCCGCGCCCCCAAGGAGAATCCCAGCCGACGGGGCCGTCCGAAGGCTCCCACGCCTTCCAGAGCGCGAAATCGCCGACATTCTCCTTGTCGTATTCGTCCGCAGCGCACCTGGCGCCAGTCTGCTGGTGGTCGAAGTCGATGTGCGCGAGCTTGCCGTAGCCTGGGAACTTACGGACGCTGAAGTAGACCGAACCGTCGTCGCTCTTGTACGCGACGCCCTTTTCGACCAGTTTCTGGACGAGCGCGATCATCTCGGGGATGTGGTCCGTCGCCGCGGGATAGACCTCCGCCGGCTCGATGTTGAGCTTCTTCAGGTCGGCGAAGAAGGCGTCCTTGTATGTCTTGGTGTATTCGGTGAGGGGCACGCCCGCGGCATTTGCGCCGCGGATCGTCTTGTCGTCGACGTCGGTGAGGTTCATCACCTGGCGAATCTTCATGCCGTTGAACTTCACGACGCGGCGGAGGATGTCCTCGAACGCGTACGCGCGGAAGTTGCCGATGTGCGCGAAGTTGTAAACCGTCGGTCCGCACGTGTAGAGGCGGATTTCGTTGTCCGCGATGGGCGTAAGTTCCTCCTCGCGGCGGGTAAGGGAATTGTATACTTTCATCACGGCGTATATTATACCATATATCTATCCACCGCGGCAGATGCGCCGTGCGGTCAGTCTGCCGCAAAGCGGCGGGAGGCGGATGTCCAGTCGAGATGCTTTTCGACGACGGCCTTGGCGTATGCCGCACGTTGGTTCTGCCAGTCGAGGTAGTACGCGTGCTCCCAGACGTCGACGACGAGAAGCGGCTTGACGCCGACGGTTCCGAACGGCGTGTCGGCGTTCGCCGTCGATTCGACGGAGAGCTTTCCGTCCTTCGCGACGAGCCATGCCCAGCCGCTGCCGAAGCGCTTCACGGCGGCGTCCGCAAGCGCGGCCCTGCATGCGTCGAAGGATCCGAAAGCCGCGTCGACCGCCGCCTTGAGCGCGGACGACGGCTCGCCGCCCTTTCCTTCCGGCGCGAGCGAGTTCCAGTAGAAGTCGTGGTTCCACGCCTGCGCCGCGTTGTTGAAAATGGCGGCATCGCCCGCAGCGCGCGATGCGACGACGATCTCGCCGAGCGAAAGCCCCTCGTACTTCGTCCCCGCGACAAGTCCTTTAAGCGTATTGACGTAGCCTGCGTGATGCTTGCCGTAGTGGAACGAAACCGTCCTGGATGAAATCGTCGGCTCCAGGGCGTTGTCAGCATAGGGCAGAGGCAAAAGCGTAATCTCGTTCATCGTTAATGTTCCTTTCGGTAGTGCGTTGCCGAACGCGGACAGGGCCGCGCACGCCGCCCCTCCGCAAAACAGCCGTCTTGTTGTCGTTGTCATGCGCACATTATACCAAATCCGCGGCAGATTCGCCGCACACCCGTCTGCAGGTGCGCAAACTAATTGGCGCACTGTTTAGCGGATCTTCTGGTCCTTGCGGTTTTCTTGTATGCGGTAGGAATCGGCTCGACTATCCTTCTTTCAACACGTTCTTGAACGCGAGGAACTTCGCATCTTCCGTACGACCGCGAATCGCAAAGCACACTTCGTCGAACATTTCTCCAAAGCCGTCTTCGACAAGTGCTTGCGTGAAAAGTCCAGCCACGACGCAAGGCTTGTTCCCGAACGCACCGCACCCCCACGCCCCAAGGACAAGATTCCGGTGTCCGTGCTTCGCTGCGACAAGAAGCATGATCTTAATCCGGCGCAGCATAGTCTCTCCAATGCGCCTTCCTGACGCGAAAAACGCCGCGCCACGCCTGTTCGGAGCCGGAACCGTAATGACGGATGCCATAAACGGCTTGGGGAGTAATTCGCCCCTCCCATCCATGAACACGCAGACATTAGGCGAGTAAAGCATATAGTCGGACTCCACTGCGCAAAGGCAAGTGTTGTTGTGACGATACATGCACGCCGCCTCCCTAGACGAAATCGACGCGTAGAGCGTGCTCCGTCGGCAAAGAGATTCCTCTTGCGCGTTTGCGCCAAGCCAGAATCCGCCACCGGGGAAATGTGCATTCGCAAAGCTCATCACAAGCGGACGTTCATATCTCATAGCCGCCTCGAACGAATCCTCCGCGACGACGCGAATCTCGCAACATCCTCCCGACTCGCAGCACTCCTTTCTCTCCCCAAGAATCGCAGCGCCGTCTTCGGGGCTGACAACCTCTACCGCCCGGAAGTCCGCGCGGGGGAGCTCAACCACATTGCCGCCGACGCAATAGTGTCCGTCGGCTACGATCCTCTCAGCATATCGCGCCAAGCGTATATTTCTCAACAGGCCCATTACAATCGTCCTTTCGTTTTGTCCGCGACTGCTCGCGCAAACATCATTGGCAATTCTGTTTTGTTTTTCATCCTCACGCTCCTTTCTTAATCTTGTAAATCATGTCAATCCTTGTCTAAAACATTTCTAAAACTTTCCACTCAACGCAGTATTGATTTCATCACAGAGATTCGGATACCACTTGAGCGGCGAGAGTTCCAGTTCCGGTTTGCGGCCTTTGCGCATGTCGTATGGCGCGATGACGACCGAGATGTTCTTTATGCCCACTGCCGACGCGAGATAGAAAATGTCCTCAATCGCGTCGTCGCCGACTGGCACGCACCCGATTGTAACCGCCTTGCCGTGGATCATGATGTCTCCGCCAAGATTCGTGCGCCCGTCCGCTTTTGCGCGCGCTCTGTCCGATGCATTTGGATATGTCACCTTGAGCGAAAGATAGTAGCTTGAATTGGGATTCAGGTATTCAATCCCGTAGATGCCCTCCGGGATCTGTCCATCGCCCTCGCGCAGTTTCGTACCAAGCGTCCCGCTGAAGGCCGTCATCGGATAGATGCGCGGAGCTTTCCAGCCAGGTGCGTTGACTTCGACGGATCGTTCGCTTTTGAAGACGAGTATCCGCAACTTTCCGCCCGCGCTTTCCGCCACGTCTTTCAACTGTGGCTTCTTCGCGAGAATCGCAGCCGTCCTGTCCGCGATCGTGTGCCGCGACGCCTTAGCCGCAATCACGCCAGCGCCAAGCTCCATTGTTTCGCGAACAGACCAGCCCTTCTGCCATGCAACCGCCACTATGCCTCCGGCGAAGACTGCGCCTACAACAACAATTCCAACGGCTATGTTTCTGATGTTCATTTTAAATTCCCTTCGAATTAACTACACCACCTCCCAGTGACCACCTTTGTCGGGGCCGACGCGGCGAAGACGGCCGGATGCCTTGAGATTTACAAGATGCTTTTGGATCGTGCTACGGGTTATTCCTAAAGCGGCAACCATGCCGGCCAAAGTCAGATGAGGCTGATCTTTCAACAGCTCCCAAAGTTTATCGACTGTTTTCTTACCGCTTTTTCTTACCGCTTTTTTCTTACCGCTTTTTGCGTTCTGACAACCTTCCGTCCGCTTGCCCTCCGACAGCTCGCGGATTTTGCGCTTGTCGGCACCGGTAAGGCCAATGAGCAGATAGCGGCTCTTCATTTCGTTGTTTTCGCCGAGGAGCAGGTTGCGGAAGAAAGCTTCAAGATAGCTCCAGTCGCGTTTGACGCCGCGTTCGTAGTCGGCGTAGTTGGCGCGGACGAGCGCATTGCGGAAGAACCACGAATTGTCGCGGAACATGTTGTTCGCTACGCGGTAGCCGAGCGAGTTCAGATACTTGATGGCGAAGACGGCCGTCGTGCGCGTGTTGCCTTCACCGAAGGGATGCACCTGCCAGATCTGCGCGATGAAGCGGGCGAAGTGGGGAATCGCCTGCCGGGGCGACCTACCGCTGTAGTCGAACTCGCGCTCGTCGATGAAGTCCCGGATGAGCGACTGCTTGATTGTGTCCGCAGAACCATAGGTGACCGAATCGTCCTTGAGCACCCATTCGCGCTTGCGGATGTTGACTGTGCGGAGCTTGCCAGCCGATGTCAGAACGCCCTTGAAGAGCTTGGCATGGATGGAGATGTAGTATTCGGGCGTGAACTCGAAGCCACCGTCGTTGATGACCGCCACAATCCGCTCCGAAACCTTGTCGGCCTCTTCCTTGTCAGGGTCGCGCTCCGTCGTCTCGCCTTGCGCGGCGTAATAGTCGCGGATGCGCCGCCGCGCCTGGTTCTGGGTGATACGGCCCTCGATGTGGTCGATTGCGGTGTTGAACAGGAATTGCGACGGCACGAGCCCGTCCACCTGCTGCAGCCCTATCGCGGTCGCCCACGCCTCGGCGCGCTCGCGCCGCCCCGGCTCACCAGCCTGAATATATTCTTCAAAATCGTTCATATTCAGTTCCTTTCAAATTTCTTTTTAGACAGGATTTACAGGATTGACAGGATTAAAACGCCGACTACTCCACCTTGATCATATCGACTAACGAATTGAAATACTCCTGGCTCCAGATGTCGAGGCATGAAGTATCCTTCAGGAACGGACGGACATCGTCGCTCGCCGCCTTGAAGTCGATTGTCGCAATGCGCCTCCTAAACGCGGCGACGAGCGCTTCGCGCGAAGAAAGGTCGATTTCGGGGGCGGACTCCTTGCACCGCTCCACAAGGTGCCCCAAATGGCATGCATAGCCATTCCTCACATACCACTCAAGATCGTACCAGTCGCGTCCCTTGGTTCGCGTGCGCCAGGCACGGAAAAGAGCAGCGCTGACCTTTCCGGCAAACAGATCGCCTATCGAATAGGCACGAATCCAGCGCGACACCGGCTTGACCAACAGCTTTTGTTCTGTTGAAAAGCCCGGTGGCGGTTCAATGTCAACCTCGATCTTGACCTTGATCTGCTTTTGCGTCGTGAAGCCAATTCTGAACACCTCGGACGACTCCTTGAGAAACGCACTCTCCACGGACGAAGGCCGCCCCTTGTGCTTCAACTGTATCTCCACCTCCTTCCCCGCAAGAGCGAACTCCTCCTTTATCGCAGGAAAGTACGACTCGAAATCAAACGAGGGGTCTGGCGCGAGAAGAGAAAAGTCCATGTCCTCGGAGAACCGTTCCATTCCGTAGAAGAGGTGCAGGCACGTTCCGCCGTAGAACGCCGCCTTCTCAAAGAATCCGCCTCTTGCAAGTCCCGCCAGCGCAATCAGCTGCATTACTTCCTGCTGAACGGCAACCCGCTCGGCTGCGGACTTCGGCGCATAGCTTTCAACCATAGAGTCGTAGAGCGTCATGAGAACATCCTTTCCAATGCCTTCATCAAAAGCGGCTTGTGTCCACTCGCCGCCATTTCCTTCAAAACCGCCTTGTCCGGACTTCCGAACGCGTCAAAATCAAAGCGTATGTCGTCCTCCAGAAACGACCTTAGCGAATCGGGCGACGAGATTCGCAGATTGCATCTTGCAATAAGCAAATCGCCAAGCGCCTTTTCCGGCGATGCGATGAGGAAGCCCCCCTCTCCAGTATTCAGAGTTCTAATCCCTATCGGAAACCAGTTCCCGGGTACCGTACGATACGAGAAAGCCCCGAGCGGCGTTGCGTACCGCTTCGCACGCTTTGCACAAGCCGACATCGTCTCGTCCACGCGTTCGGGGATGAGCCCATACACCGAAAGTGCCGTCTCAAACGACACGTACGACGGACTGTACAATGCATTTGCGATAACGCGCAAATCAAGATCTCGACCGCTGATTCTTGGCGAAAGGCAATAAAGGCCACGCTTTATGCGGACAAGGCTGCCTTCATCCACAAGTGCGGCGATTTTGGCAAGCACAGCCGAATAGTCACCCAATTCACCCGCGATAACATCGGTGGTGAATGGTACAGCACCAAACTTCAGCAACCTTTCTCTTTGCAAAATATCCACAGACAATCAACTCCTACTAGATTTACTGCGCACATTCTACCAAAAACAGTGTCTCAAAGTCAATTCCCGTCTAGCCGTCCTATCAGCCCCAGGCAGACTTCGTCGGAGTCTGTATTGGTCCATTCAAAGGGGAACGTCCGGCACTTGTCGGGCTTCACGGGATTGATGCGGCAGAGGTTGTCGTCCGTCAAATAGGCGCACGAGCCGTCCGGACGGCTCTTGAGAATCAGGCTTTTCCTGTCTGGCGCGACTTCGGTCTCGCGTTCGATGAACTCCGATTCATCCATTCGAAGAAATGCCGCGATGCGCGCGATCTCCGCGTCCGAGACGCGCACGATCCCGTCCTTGATGCGGCAGCACGCCCCGCACATCCGGCACCTGAACCCATCCATATCCATGCGCTAATTATACCATATCCGCTGCGGATGCGCCGCGGAGGCTCCCCAGGCCCCTTAAAGTGTTACACAGCTCGCCGACAACATCGACGCCTTCGTGCATGAGGAGCGACATTTTGTTGTTAAGGCCGCCGCCGTAGCCGGTGAGGCTTCCGTCCGCGCCGATGACGCGGTGGCATGGGATGATGATGCAGATCGGATTCCACCCGACCGCGCCACCGACCGCCTGTGCCGAAACCCTGCCCCCGCGCTTTTTCGCAATCGCCTTCGCGATATCGCCGTACGAGACCGTTGTGCCGTACGGGATTCGCAGCATCTCGTCGATGACCGCCTGGCGAAACGGCGTCAATCCTTCAATGCGATAGTTAGGCGTGAAGCCGGGATCATGTCCCGCGAAGTACTCGTCAAGCCAACGACACGTATCGCTGAACACCGGCGTCTCGCACCTTTCGCACTCACGCGTATTGCGCCAGTCATCGCGCGAACCTTCAAACCAAAGCCCCGTCAGCGCTTCGCCGTCCCCGCACATCACGAGATCGTCGAACCCCTCGGGCGTCTTGTATTTCCAGATGTAGTTCTTCATCCTAAATTCGTCATTTTATTTTCTATGCTCTCCGTTATGTCTCACGCAGAGCCGCCGAGAGGCAGAGCTCGACCCGCAATAGCAATCTTGTAAATCCTGTTAATCTCGTCTACATTTTTTCGTCATTAACTCCCCGTCGAACTCTCGTGCGAAGCCTTCCGCGGGACAGGTATCGGACTGACGCCAAGTTCAGCGAAACACCTGAAGAGTGAACGTGTGCCGGAAACGACGGAATAATCCTCAAACGCGTCGTTGAACGCAACCAGCAACGGTCCGGGGTTTGCAAGTGTTCGCCAGCGAATCACGAGAAAGCGCGTATGAATTCCTGTGCCTTCGTAAATACGCCTGACGGCATAGACTTCTTTTACCGAATGCCCAGCTAACACCTGCGCAATATCCGCGCGCTCGCTCTCGGTCAGCGGCTCCGCGCAGATGTCGTCTGTCGGACGCAACTTCGCATCAAGCCTGCGGACAAGAGACTTCTTGCCATGCCGCAGCAGGTCTAGCAGATTCTTTATCCTTTCTACCGCCCCTATCTCCAGATAGTGGGCGACAAGAGGACCTTCCGCCCACATGCGCATGATGGGCTCACTCTCGACTATCCGCTCCAGCCTATCAGCGACCGGAGCCCCCTCCTCGGCGGACGCAACATTGGAAAGACGCTCGCAGAGTTCCGCCGCCTCTAGCGCCAGGTTGTCGGGATGAGAGGTGCGTCCGGCGCGCAGCACCTCTCGCGCTTCGTCCTTGCGATCCAGGGCGTTCAGAATTTCAACCCGCTCCAGAATCTGATCCGGCGAATCTTCGGCCGCGGGCATCGATTCGAGTTTGCTTTCGAGATTCGCGCTGTTTTCGCGAAACTGCTCTGACGCTTGTGCGAGAAACGGACGCAACGCCTCGTCAACAGTGTCATCAAGCGCGTCGGCAGAGCCGAACACCTTTTCTATGGCATCCTGCGGGGCGGATGCAAACGCAAGCATTTCGGCAACGTCGGAAGTCCCGGCCCTGACTGCAAGCGGTGGATGCTCCTCCATCGGCGGAACAATGGACCTCAGGCTCCTCTCCAAACGACGGCGCGCCGTTTCCGTCGGGACATGGCGGCGCATGGCAGCGCGAATTGCCGCGGCAAGAGAGACGGAATCGGCTGATCCGCTCTGTATAATGGACTTCAGCACATCCGACAGTTCTGCATCTGGGGCGCGCAGCTGAAGTGTGACAAGCGTTTCACGTAGCGTGTCGAGTCCGAATATGTCGGCAATCGAGCGATCTGCGGCAAGCTCCCTTTCCCGCTCTATGGGCGACATCAGCAAACCGATGCGGCGCAGATAAGAACGACGCCACGGATTCAGCACGAGAGTGAATACGCCCAGTTGAACTGAGAGCCAGAATGCGCGCACATACAGCAACGCGCCGCCGTTGACGGTGTCATGGTGCGCTACGTGTCCCAGTTCGTGCGCCAACGCGCCTCTCAACCCGCGTTCGCCAAATGCAGCGAGAAGCGGATAGCCGAGAATCAGAATATTTCGTCTGAGGCACGGAACGAGGGGGAAGACCACGGAAACGGAGGCGTTGAAATCTCCAGGATCGAGATAGATGCGGTGAATCCGTGGAGCTCCTACGGCCGCAGCCGTCTTCTGCACCAGGTCAAAAAGGTCTGGCCAGTCCTCGCTGCGCAGTTCAGGAAGGCTCGACCAGGGCCGCTGCGACAGGATGGTGATATACTCTTTTGCGGTGTAGAACAGATTGAGTACAAGAAACACGATCAGCCGGATGCTCTTGCCAGGATTAATAATGCAGACCATCACAAGCAGCGCAACAACGGCAAGGAGAAAAATCCCCACGACAACGCCTTCGAGGAAAAGCAGTCCAAGACGTAACCGGTACAGGCGCGGATGCGCACGAAATGAAGATTCCGCACGCTCCCAGCGCTCCCATTCCTTGCGCGTCATATCCATCTTACACATAGACGCTCCTGTCAATTGGCACCGGCCCCATACACGCGCTGAAAAGGTCAAGCACCTGGTTCACCTTGTCGAGACGAAGCGACACCTTGCCCTGCTCCAGTTCACGGACAAAGCGAAGACCCACGCCCGCATAGTCCGCCAACTGGACTTGCGTCCATCCCTGCTCTCGGCGCTTCGCCTTCACGAACGCCGACAGACTGCACCCTTTCGGGTATGATTTATTATTAGACATGCGATTCAACCCCTTTCGGGTATAGTTTTAGCCAAGCGCGCAGAATTATACCATATCGGGTATATCACGTCAATCGTAATGGGGGTCGTATTTGCAGTACTTGTCTACGATTTTGATACGCCTGTCTTTCGTAACAGTTACACGTATGACGCCGCAATCCATGCCGTAACAATAATATCCATAGCTATTCGATACAACCAGGCCATCGGCAAGGGTAGCCACGACTCGACACGTGCTATCACCACCCACAAAGAAACTCTCGGCTTTCTCCTCATGAGGCACGACACTACCCAACTCAAATTTATTTCTTCCAAATGAAACACCTGCCTTCACAACTGGAACCTCGCAGTCGTTGCGGAATATCAGCTGACCGTGTCCACATGGCATGACCAGTGATACAAGAGCTGCAAATACCGAAAACAGCGCCAACAGAGAAACCACAACACCTGACATAATAGTCCATATCTTGCACAGTACGGAAACACGATGCCCTCTCACGCCCGCCTGAATCAGCACCGATTCAAGATCCTTCCTCGCAACGCCATGTTTTGTCAGATCCAGAAGAACAATACTTGGCTGTCCTTTTACCTGCAACAAAGCCAATGTGTCATCGTCAAAGAACTTATACTCCACTGCAAGGCTCTTCCATGGTAACTTCTGCGACATAGCGCCACAAGACACCTCATACCATTCATCCGTCAACCGACAGTGCGATGTAACCTCTCCACACATCATTCTGCGGAGAGTCTTCATATACTGATGCGCATGGATCCAGCGAAGGAATAGCATCAACAGCGGGTATACTGCCAGTACAGTAAACACGCAATCAAAAAAGCCTAAGTCATAGTGCCGTACCCAGTGGTTGTAAAGTGACAGACCACCAAATATCGCCATGCACCATGATAAATAAGAAACGCGTACTGCCTTCAAGCCAAGCGCTCTGCGAATATACGCCTCGTATCTCTTGGCATCAAACTCGCTTGTATATGATATATCCATGGTTTTATTACCTTAATTCTTCTTCGCCTCAACATTACAACGCCAGCTTTTTCGCCTTATCGTCATCGTCGTGCATGAGGATCAGCCAATTGCCGCGCTTCGCGTCATCCGCCATCAGCTCGCGGATGAGTTCCGCGCTCACCTCGGTCTCCTTGACGTTCTCTGTTTCAAGCTTCACTAGCATCCCTTTCTGCCGTTATTGTTTATTTTCTTCATTTGCCTATCTCAACCTTTCCAGACAAAGGCCAAAAGCTTGGGCACGAATATGATGCAACCAACAATCGCCGCGCCGACGGCCGCGACAAGGACGGCACCAGCCGCACAATCCTTGGCTTTCTTCGCGAGCGGATGGATGTTCGGAGAAGCAAGATCGACCGCCGCCTCAACGGCGGTATTCAGACATTCAAGAGACATGACAAGCGCACAGCAGATGACAATAGCCGCCCATTCGCGTCCGTCGAGTCCCAACCACGCGCCAAGCACAGCTACTGCAACGGCAGCAGCGAGATGGATGCGCATGTTCCGCTCGCTCTTCACCGTCGCGGCAATGCCTGAAATCGCGCATATGAAGGATCGTATCATATTTACTTCTCGCTTACGGACGTAGCGCGGATATCGGGCAGACGATGATTCCGTCAGGACGCCGGTAAGCGCAATCGCCTGTCGCGGTCAATACCATTTTGAAGGCTACTGGTTCCTGTCGCGAAGTGTCGATCAGTCCTGAAAGCGCATTCAGCGTCGCCGCGCCATCTTCAATCAGCGCATGACCGCCTAGCTTGACCTCC
Organism: Lentisphaerota bacterium; assembly: GCA_015061665.1. Classification (GTDB taxonomy): domain Bacteria; phylum Verrucomicrobiota; class Kiritimatiellia; order RFP12; family UBA1067; genus UBA1067. The sequence goes on along the minus strand of SUWC01000054.1, from coordinate 1,483 downwards.
ACGAGTCCGCTCGTGCCATTGCGCAAATGGACAACGGCGTCGCACTCCAGTCCGTTCCTGTCCAGATAATGGCTCACCTGTCCGTTCAGGGCATCCGCGTACACACGCAGATCCCGCACGGCCATCGTCTCGAAAAACGATCCGAACGCCCTTATGTCATTCATGAGGTCTTCCGGTCCGAGGCCGAGCGACGCGGTTGCGATTGAAGGATCGGCGAAATATCTGGTGTCCGTTGTCCGTATCGCAGCCTTTGATCTCAGCGCCGGACACCATGCCTCGGAATCCTCCACGACGAAAATCTTGCGCAGTGCGTTCAGATATGCGGACACCGTGTCGTCGTCCGGCCCGTGGCCGTCACCCATCGCCATATCCCTGCGTATGTTCGGAATCGACGACTGCGTGCCTTGCAACCTGGCATAAGACCTCATCAGCCGACGCGCCCTCGCCGGGTCGCGTGAAACACCGTCAACCCGCGAAATGTCGGAATGCGCGACAGCCTTAACATAGTCAAAAGCCTGATCAAGCGCAACTTCTCCGTCCAGATTCACAGCCTGAGGCCATCCGCCGCGGCATATCAGATAAGCTACATCCGACAGGGAACGCTCAATCGCCTTCGCCGAGCCGAACGGCCTGCCGGCGAAAAGGTCGCCAAGAGAAACCGTGCCCGACGACTCGCCGGATTCCCATAGCGACATCGGAAGCATCCTGATTCGTGCGATTCTCCCCGTTCCCGAATGTACAATATCTTTCTTGCCGCTCCGTTCAGTGCGGTCGTCGGGCGGGACGGCGGAGCCTGTCAGAAGGTAATGTCCGAATCCTGTGACGTGATCGACATCGTAGCGAACCGCATCCCAGAACTTTGGAGCGTCCTGCCATTCGTCAATAAGCCGCGGCTGCTCTCCCTTCAAGAGTTCGGTTATGTCCACCGCAGCCTGTGTGAGATAGCGGTCACGCCGCACTGGGTCCGCCATGTACAGAACGCTTTTAGCCTGCTGTTCACAGGTAGTCGTCTTGCCGCACCATTTGGGGCCCTCGACGAGAACCGCGCCTGATCCGGAAAGTTTGCGACGTAACACATCGTCTATTATGCGTTTTTTATACACTTCACCGTCTTTCATGCCGCATATTTTATCACTTCCTGCAGGCGCAAGTCAATCATATTCGGTGATTTGGCATGATTCCGCTCGGTGATTTGGCACGATTCCGTTCGGTGATTTGACGAGCCTTCGCGACTCTTTCGCTTTCGCTATACCGTAGCCACGGCGGTGGATTTCATCAAGGATTGCGACCTTCGCATCTCCATCAAGCGATGGCGTGCGCGAGAGAATCCAGAGATAATCAGCACTGCCGCTGCCGACGAGCGCGTATGTGTACTCCTTGTCGATCAGCATCACGCGGTAGTCGGCGTAGAACGGGCCGAAGAACGAGACGCGCAGGAGTCCGGGCGTGTCTGTCGTCTTGCCCTTCCCGATCGCCGTTTTCG
>SUWC01000168.1 GCA_015061665.1 Lentisphaerota bacterium | reverse complement strand
CGGTGAAGAAGTCCGTCGCCGCCGAACAGCCGGTCGTGACGTTGAGATACTCGTATTTCCCAGCGTCGATCATGCAGTCGGGAAGCTCCGTCCCGAAATGCCCGTGGCGCTTCGCGCGCGAGAGAACCTCTTCCGCGACATCGGCGATCTGGCGCACTTCCGCCGCCGTCAGCATAAGCTCCGGATGCGAAAGGCCGCGTCCGCCCGGGAGGAAGCGGTTCAGGAGCAGCGAATCCGCGCCCGCGACGAGCGCGGCGGAAATCGTCTCGTAGAGCTCTGGCAGATTGAGCTTCGTGACGGCAATGCCGACGGTCGTCGCGCAGCCGAGCTCGTGCGCCTTGCCGAACATGGAGAGAATGTGTTCGACGGACGTGTCGCTGTCGGTGTTCGCCGCGAAAGACCTCAGACCCGGCATGCTCATCATGACGTGTATGCCGCGCTCGGCGCAAAACCGCAGGACATCTTCCGTCATGGCGCGTCCGTTGGAGAGAAGCCCCACCTGCGCCCGCTTCGAGGCAAAGTCCATCAGCTCAAGGCACCCATCCTTCAAGAGCGCCTCGCCGCCGGTAAATGAAAACTGCGTAACGCCCGCCGCCGCATACGCCTCGATAAGGCGCTTCCACTCGTCGACTTCCATCTCCGGCCCAGGCTTCAGCATCCCCGCGAACCACGGACACGAACAGAACCTGCACGCGTGGTTGCAGCGGCACGTCATCTCCAGGACGGCGACAGACGGAAGGAGCGTCGTCACTTCTTCGGCTCTCCCAGCAGCTCCCTGAGGCGCGGAAGCTGTCTCTGCATCGGCATTTCCTCGCCATGCCCAAAGTGATACACGAGCCCGCCGGAAAGGAATGTCTTGAGAATCTCAACGTCAGAACGTTGCGCCTTGACCCGCTTTCCGCAGATGATCCAATGAAGATTGTCTATGCGGTCGTCTGACGCCAGGCTTCCATCTCCGTAGTCAATATCAGTAAGCTCTTCTGGCAATACACGCATCCATTTCCCCAAATAGAAAGGCGATGCATCAATGCGGATCATATCTTCGGGATCCTCAGGAACACGCGGCAACATCTTGACCGAATCTCCCCGAAACAACGTATGGACAACTGCCCCAGATTCAGGGTCTGGGGAGATGCGAACATAGACATGATTGGCAACCACCACGTCATTTGAGACTGCTTTCCGTTCTATCCACTCAACGACATTTTCTCGCTTTATGACGCGAACGATGTACCGGCCGTCACGGTAGTTGATAATTCTGACTTTTTCACCATTCCCCGCGTCCGTCTTGAGATAGCCCGACACGGGTTTAGGTTGTCCTGGCGTGCAAACTTGGCAAAGCGAAGATTCGTCCAGCGAAATGTCGAGGCCCAACGCCTTGAGCTGCACAGCGCCATCCCTGTAGAAGGCAAGCGTGTTATTGAAATGCGCGTTGAAATACTTGGTAACGGCACCACACTTCGGGCATTTGTAGATGCACTCCTCTGGACGTGGCATCGCCATCGAGTAACAAGTCGCCTGCGGTCCTCGCCTCACCTTCGGTTCCGGCGACGCGGCGAGCTTGTCGAGCATCGCGTTCAGCTCGGCGCGGTCAAAGTCCTTCCCCTCCGCCGCGAGAGCCGACAGCGCGGCAAGGCCAATACCAATCTGCGACATCTTCGACTTCATGGTCGTATTTCCTTAAGTTAGATTTGGCTACAAGCACGCCGCAGTGCGCCGCAGCGGCTTGACAGTAATGATAAAAGTGCCCGCGACTACATGGCTTATCGGTCTCTCGGGCATTTCTTCCATCTGCCGATATTATACCACAATTTCTCTGCGGCCTTTGCGCCTCTATGCGGTCTTTTCATTAAAACCCATGCGCCCATATACCCGCGCCGCGCTGCAAAACAGCCTCGGTCGTTAATCTGAGACGTTAGAATCGTCTGTGACGAGGATGAATCCGACATCAGCGATTTCCCAGCGGCAGCCGGCGGCGTTGCATATGAGCGTCAACGCATCGTAGAACGAAATGTCCGCAGCGGACACCTGCGGCATACGTCTGAAATGCGCCGACATGGATTCCTCCTTCACGCAAGCTTCGCCTACATCATTTTCTGAATCATTCTCTTCTCCCGAATTCGTGTCCGCCACCGGACCTCTGTAGACAAAACTGATTCCGCGCCCTGGTGTTTCTTTAGACGCCTTTTTCAGGAATTCAATGGCGTCGATTATCGTCTCGTCTGGGCCTATTGACAGTCTTGGTATCGTGATGCTCTTCATGCGCGCAATCACCTGCGCGTCAATCTCGCGTCTGCGAACAATCTCCACTTCGTCCAGCGCGCTCTCCAGCTTGCGTAAATCTGCGATCAGTTTGACAAGTTGCGCGCGCGCCGCGCGTGCGTCCTCCTCAACGCGCATGAACTCGTTGCTGACGCCGAGCCTGTCACATATGGCGCGCGTTGCGGCATTGTCCGTCATGCGCGCAAAACGGTCGGACAACCTGTCAGACCTGTCTCTGATTTGCTCCACCATCTTCTGCATCAGCTGAGTTTCTTGCTTGCGTGGCAGACTGAACGCCAACATAGGAATGTCGCAGTGCATCCACGCGAATGCCGCTCCACACGCAATCATCACGGTCATGGCAATGACAGACTTCATGTTCACTACCCCTTTCTTTGTTTCAGCATTATAACAAATCCGCGGCATATCCGCCGCGCGAGGCGACATCGCGGTGCGGACGAAACTACTCCGCCTGCTCGGCAAGGGCTTTTTTCGCCTTCTCGCCGAGGACGGGCCCGAACTTCGAGACGATGCCCTGAAGCTTCAGTTTCCTTAGCTTCGGCTTGAGCGCGGCGTTCGACGTGATCTTCTCGGTTTCG
>SUWC01000053.1 GCA_015061665.1 Lentisphaerota bacterium | reverse complement strand
TAGCGAGTATTGTCCACGAGAAAGCACTCGCGGACGAGCTCGGCCCAGTTCATCACGCCATACGGTATCTTTCGCTTCGTCTCCATGCCCAATATTATACAACAACCGCCCGAACAAGGTCAAACGCCGACGCAACCGCCTGCTGCCGACACGGAGGTCGGCACTCCCTCGCACTGTCAGCGGAGAGCAAGCGCGAGTTCGTCGAGACTTCGGGCGATTTTGACGACGTCCCAGCGCCTGCGCCAGCGCGGCGTTTCGCGCCAGTAGGCAACCAACTCCTTGACGCGCCCAAGCACCGCCCGCTGGCTCTTGAGCTCGTCCATCGAATACTCAATGTAGCGCGAAAGCAGTTCACCGACGTCCTCGCGCTGCCCGAGCGAGCGGATGAACGGACGCCCCACCATGCGCGGTGCGGACGCCTCGCCGCCCTTCTCGGCGACTGGGCACGGAAGGTCCCCGTTCGGGACGACCTGCATCTTCGCCGCCTCTACGACGCGTCCGTACGACTCCCAGTCGCACGCGCCTTCGTACATCTGCTTCGCCGTGCGCGCGTGAACCGCAAGAAACCGAAGCGGGAAGCCGTTGATCACAGGCATCAGCTTCAGCAGCTCGTCCGTCCTCTCGACGCCCAGCCGCGCCTTTACCGAAAAGCGCCCTTCGCCCATCGTCTCGCACCCAGCCTCAATCATCCGCGCAAGGACGTCGGGCGTGCGAAGGAGCCCGCTGCCGCGTCCCTTGTTCCTGACCATCGGGAACGGACACCCGCAGTTGAGGTCCGCCGTCTCGAACCCGGCGTCGCGCAGCTTGAGCAGAGCCTCGCGAAGCGCGACAGGGTCCTTCCCGATGAGCTGCGGCGTCGTCCGCATGGAGCCGGCAGGCCCGTCGGACGGACGGCACCCCGCGATCTCGCGGTCCTTGAGCGGGTTCAGTCCGTGCGCAGCCGCTATGAAAGGCGTTATCACCTCGTCGAACCCCGCCTCGGCTATCTGGTCAGCGAAGACGGTTCGGAATGCGCGTATCGTGACGCCGCGCAGCGGCGCGAGGATAAGCCTCGGCATATAGACCAGGCTTCGTTCACCTGTTGACTGCATCGGCCAGCCTTTCCGCAAGGTACGTCCTGCGCTCCCTCACAGTGTTCGTCTCGATCGCCTTGGCGACGGCGTATGGGACCCCCATCAGCAGCACGAGCTTCTTGCCGCGCGTTATGGCAGTGTAGAGGAGGTTGCGCTGGAGCATGACGTAGTGCTGCGTGTGGATTATGACGATGACCGCAGGATACTCGGAGCCCTGCGACTTGTGTATCGTGGTCGCATACGCGAGCGTCAGCTCGTCCAGATCCGCTGCGTCGTACTCCACGGGGCGCCCGTCGAAAGTCACGACCATCGAGCGGCGCGCCGCGTTTACGCTCCTGACAAAACCGACGTCGCCGTTGAACACGTCCTTGTCGTAGTTGTTCCTCAGCTGCATGACGCGGTCTCCCGCGCGGAACATCGTGCCGCCGCGGATCACGGAATCGCCTTCCGGATTGAGCGCCTTCTGGATCTCGTAGTTGAGGTTGTCCGTCCCCAGCGCGCTGCGCCTCATCGGGACAAGCACCTGCACGTCCTCAAGCGGGTCCATCCCGAACTTGCGCGGAATGCGCGTGCGCATGAAGTCGATCGCCCGCTTTATGCACTCGGCCGGATCCTCGACGCGCGCGAAGAAGAAGTCGCTCCCCTCGCTGTTGCGCAGCTCTAGCGGCTCGCCCGCGTTTACGTGGTGGGCGTTGAGGACTATCAGCCCCGACGAGTCCTGGCGGAAAATCTTGTCAAGCTTGGTGCAGGGGACGATCCCGCTCTTGATGAGATCGCCAAGGACCGAGCCAGCGCCTACGGATGGAAGCTGGTCCGTGTCGCCGACCCACACGACGGCCGCGCCGTCTGGGACTGCGGACATCAGGTTGTCGGCAAGCTTTATGTCGATCATCGACGTCTCGTCGAATATGAACACGTCGCCTTCGAGCGGATTATCCTTGTCGAAGGTGAACCTGTTCGTCGCCGGATTCCACTTCAGCAGTCTGTGGATCGTCTGCGCGTCGCGTCCGACGGACTCCGTCATGCGCTTTGCGGCGCGCCCCGTCGGCGCGGCAAGCACGACGTTGAGCCTCCTCGCGCCGTAAATGTCGACGAGCGCTCGGATGATCGTCGTCTTTCCGACGCCCGGTCCGCCCGTTATGATGGAGAACTTGCTGCACAGGCATTTTCCGAGCGCGGCGGACTGCTGGTTCGCGAGCTGGAAGCCCGCGCGCGACTCCCACCACCCTATCGCCTTGTCGGCGTCGATCGGACGGAACGAGCACTGCGAGCGAAGGATCCGCGCGACATGCATGGCCGTCTCGCGCTCGGCGCGCCACAGCGCCTTCAGGCATACTCTGCGCGGCTGGTCCTCCCCTTCCGCGACAAGACGTCCGTCGGCGATCTCCGACTCCAGGGCCTGTCCAAGCACCTCGGTCGGAATCTCGGTAAGCTCGTTCGCGTGAAGCAGCAGATCGTTCTCGTACGTCCAGCAGTGCCCGCCGTCCTCCGCCTCTTTCTCAAGCGTATACGAAACGACGGCGCGCGCCCTGAGGAGCGAATCCTTCGGGATGCCGACGGAAAGCGCAATCTTGTCCGCAGTAGCAAACCCTATCCCCCAGATGTCGCGGCAGAGCTGGTACGGGTCGCCCTTGATGATGGCTATTGCGTCCGGACCGTACTTGCGCACGATCTTCGTCATTTTCGCCACGCTGATGCCGTAGGTCTGTCCGAATATCATGTTCTCGCGCATCGTCGCGTTCGCGCGCCACGACTCGCGTATCTGGGCGATCTTCGCCTTGCCGAGCTTCGGCACTTCCGAGAGCCTTGCCGACTGGTAGGAGAGTACGTGCAGCGTGTCCTCGCCGAACGTGTCGACGATGCGCTTCGCGAGCACCTTGCCGATTCCCTTGATGAGGCCGGAGGAAAGATACCGCTCGATGCCGACGATGGACTTCGGGGCGACGCACGTTATCTCGGTCGCCTTGAACTGCCGTCCATGCACCTTGTCGTTCACCCACTCGCCCTTTGCGCGGATATCCTCGCCCTCCCACACGGCCTGCGCCTTGCCGACGACGGTCATGTCCTCCACGGCCGCAAGCTCGAATTCGCGCGGCTTCTCGATCCTGAGGACCGTGTAGCCCGAGTCGTCGTTGTGGTAGACGACAGACTTGATCGTCCCCTCGACGACCTGCTCGCCGCCCTTCTCCTTTGATGTGTCGTCTCGCAAAGTCCGCCCCCGAATCAAAAGCCGAAGACGGAGCGCTTCGCTGGCTTTGCGCGAGCCCGGTTGATGATGCGCACGAACTCGTTGTTGGAATCCGCATCGATCCTCGCCTTGTTCTCGTCGAGGATCAGGTTTTCGAGGACCTTGCTCTTGACGTCAAAATCCGACTTGAGCTTCGCCAGCCCCGCGTCGGCCTGGGCCATGCGGCGCGAGAGATCCTCGACCCTGCCGCGCAGCTCGGCGCACTTCGCCTTCAGCGACGCGATTGCGGACTCGTTCACGGACACTTCGGCGGCGGAGGACGCCTTCACGCGGCGCAGTGCGTCGATCAGCCGCCTGGAAGCGTCCTCCAGCTCCTTCTTCTTCGCGGCCACCTCCGGATGGTTCTCGGTGAAGGACACGCTTAGCCTGGCGTAAGCGGCCGCTGCGTCGAAGTACGCCTTCGCATGGCGGTCGATCCCAGGCATCTTCTTCAGCGCATCGATGCACTCGCCCACGCTTTCGGGGTTCTCAAGCACCTTCGCGGCGATTCTGCCGCGCTCGGCATCCGCCGCTACTTGCGACTCGCGGGCCAGCCCGTCCGCATTCGCCTTCCTGAGCTCCTGCGCGGCGGCATCGCGCTCGGCGGTCATCTTCTCGATGTTGTTCTCCGTCCTGAAGTTCAGGAACGCAAGGCTGGCGCGGTTCACTTCCTCTCGCATCTTCGCTATGTTCGCGGCGATGAGGGCGGTTGCGCGCTCGGAGCGGCGGACGTTGGAGTCGGCCGTATACTTCTCTATGGCTGCAAGATACGCGTTCGCGATCGCCGTCGCGAGATGCGCGTCCTTTCCGCTCAGGCGCAGGGTGATGATCCGAGAGCCAGGCTCAGCCTCTATCGTGGCCGCGGAGAGGTACCGCACGATCGCCTCGTCCTCTATCGTGGACATCGGGCTTGCGGCGCGGTACTCGCAGACCGCCATGTCGATGACTTCGGCGGAACGCCACTCGCAGAGGCGCGTGGAGACGATTTCCGGATAGCTTACGGGGAGCTCAGACGAGGACGCGGTGCGCGAGCGGTTGACGTCGAGCACAAACGTGGCGGTCGCCTCGTTCTGGGACGGCGCGCAGCCGGCGAACGCAAGCGCAAGCGCCAGCGCAGCGCAGCCGCAGCAGGCCTTCACCATGCCAGCCATGTTCTTCGCGGCAACCTTTATCTTCTCGAGGCTCGTCGCGTAGGAAATCCTTATGAAGCCCTCGCCGCACTTTCCGAACGCACCGCCGGGCACGCAGGCTACCTTGTGCTCCTTGAGCAGCTTCATGCAGAAGTCCTCGCTCGAAAGCCCTGTGCCGCGGACGTCCGGGAAGAGGTAGAACGCGCCCTTGGGCATAAGCGTCGGCAGACCCATCTCGTTAAGCGCTGGCACCAGGAAGTCGCGGCGCTTCTTGTACTCGCGGCGCATGCGCGCGACATCCTTGTCGCCGAAGTCCATCGCCTCCACGCCTGCGGCCTGCGCAAGCGTCGGGGCGGACATTATGCCGTACTGGTGGATCTTCATCATCGCGTCGATGACGTCCTCGGGTCCGCACGCATATCCGAGGCGGTAGCCGGTCATCGCCCAGGACTTGGAGAAGCCGTTAAGGAGTATGACGCGGTCGCGATGCGCGGGGAAGCCGGCGAAGGACGGAAGGACCTGCGGCGGATCCGCCTCGTCGTCTATCTCGTAGTTGAGCTCCGAATAGACCTCGTCCGCCAGGAGGATTATGTCGTGGCGCTCGCAGAAGGCGAGTATCTCGGACATCTGGTCGCGCGTGAGCGTCGCGCCCGTCGGGTTGCAGGGGAAGTTGAGCAGAAGCGCCTTCGTGCGCGGCGAGACCTTTGCCTCAAGCGCGTCGACGGTCAGCCGGAACTCGTCCTCCACGCGCGTCTCGACGGCGACTGGCGTCGCGTGGGCAAGCCTTATTGTCGCCGCATAGCTGACGAAGCACGGCTCGTGGTAAAGAACCTCGTCGCCGGGGGAGCAGAGCGCGCGTATCGCGAGGTCTATCGCCTCCGACACGCCGACGGTCGCGAGGACCTCCTTCGTCCAGTCGAACCTTGCGTCGAATCGCCGCTCGAGGTATCGGCAGATGGCCTGGCGCAGCGCCGGGGTGCCGAGGTTGGACGTATAGTGCGTGCCGCCGTTCTCAAGGCAGGTCACGGCCGCGCGGGAAATGTGCCAGGGCGTGTCGAAATCGGGCTCGCCCACGCCGAGGGACACGATGTCCTTCGACTGGGCGACGATGTCGAAAAACTTCCTGATTCCGCTCTTCGGCAGCTCGGCCACGTGCGGCGCTACTCTCGGCTTCATCCCGCGCAGGCCTCCCGTCAGTCAGCAAGTATCTCGTCCGCAAGCTGCGAAAGCTTCGCCTCCGAAGCGGCGTCAAGCGCGCCGCGGATGGTCACGACGGTGTCGCAGAACGAGATGCCCTTCGAATTCGCGAACATGCCCTTCATCACCTTGGCGGCCGAAGGCGCCCACGAGCCGTTCTCGATGAGGCCGATCCTGCGGGACTGGTAGTTGCGCTCGACGAGGTGCCAGATGAAGTGGCGCATCCACGGGAAGATGTCCGTGTTGTACGTCGTCGTAGCGAGCACGACCTTGCCGTACCTGAACGCGTCCTCTATCGTCTCGGGCTGGTCGTCGCGCGCAAGGTCCGCTACCGCGACCTTCGGGCAGCCCTTCGCCTTGAGGATGTCGACGAGCTTGAGCGCAGCGGCCTTGGTGTGTCCGTAGACGGACGTGTAGGCGACAAGGACCCCGCCGGGGGTCTCGACGGCGTAGCTGGACCACGTGGAATACTGCTTGACCACATGGGCGATTTCCTCGGGCGTATTGAGGACGGGTCCGTGGAGCGGGCATATCGTCCTGATTTCGAGCGCTGACGCCTTCTTGAGGAGGGCCTGCACCTGGGCGCCGAACTTGCCGACGATGCCGAAGTAGTAGCGGCGCGCCTCGCAGTCCCAGCCCTCGGGATCCTCGCGGTCGTTCGCGCCGAACTTGCCGAAGCCGTCGGCCGAGAAGAGGATTTTCTCCGTCTTGTCGTATGTTACCATCACCTCGGGCCAGTGTACCATCGGAGCTGCGACGAACGTGAACTCGTGGCGGCCCGTGGAAAGCGTGTCGCCCTCCTTGACGACGACCCGGCGGTCCGCATAGTCCGTGCCGAAGTAGGACTTGATCATCGCAAACGCCTGCGCGCCAGCCACAATCGTCGCGGAGGGGTATTCCGACGCAAAGCGAGCGATGTTGGCGGAGTGGTCGGGCTCCATGTGCTGGACGACGAGATAGTCGACCGGCCTCTCGCCGAGCTCCTTCCTGATGTTCGCGAGCCATTCGTCGCCGAAGCGTGCGTCGACGGTGTCGAACACAAGGGCCTTCTCGTCCTTTACAAGGTAGGAGTTGTACGCCATGCCAAGCGGCACTACGAACTGGCCCTCGAAAAGGTCGATGTCGTGGTCGTTGACGCCTATGTACTTGATGTCGTCTGCTATGGTCATTTTTTGTCCTCGTTTCTATTTTCGAGTATTATATCATAATTCGGATTGTCATGTGCACGCGCGGTTTTCCGCCTTGGCGCGGCGCGTCATGCAATTTTCATACGCCATGCCCCCGTTTTTTTTGATATAATTATGGTATGACGAAAATTGAAATAGACAAGGGCGTAGCGCTAGGCGACGGAAAACTCGCGTTCATCGCGGGTCCGTGCGTCATAGAATCGCGCGAAATGGCCCTTAACCTGGCCAAAAGGCTTTCGGCTCTCGCAAGGAAGCTGAAGGTCGGCTATATCTTCAAGGCGAGCTTCGACAAGGCGAACAGGACGAGCGTGGATAGCTTCAGGGGCCCCGGGATCGACAAGGGGCTCGAGATCCTCGCGGAAATCCGCCAGAAGTTCGACGTGCCTGTCCTTACAGACGTGCACGAGCCGTGGCAGTGCAAAGTCGTCGCGCAGGTCTGCGACGTCCTTCAGATACCCGCGTTCCTCGCGCGGCAGACCGACCTTGTCGTCGCTGCCGGCGAGACAGGCGCCGTGGTAAACGTCAAGAAGGGCCAGTTCATGGCGCCCGAAGACATGGCGCAGGTCATCCGCAAGATCGAGTCGACAGGCAACAGGCGAATCGCCCTTTGCGAGCGCGGCTCGAGCTTCGGCTACCGCAACCTGGTGGCGGACATGCGCTCGCTCCTCATAATGCGCGAGATGGGCTATCCGGTGATAATGGACGCGACGCACTCGGTGCAGCGCCCCGGCGGGCTGGGCACTGGCTCGGGCGGCGACGGCAAGTACGCTCCGGCGCTTGCGCGCGCGGCCGTGGCCACGGGGGTCGACGGCGTTTTCATGGAGACGCACATGAATCCGGCGATTGCCAAGAGCGACGCTGCCAATGCAATCAAGTTCTCCCAGGTCGAAAAGCTCTGGAAGACGCTCCTAAAGATCCACGAGGTGGTCCGTTCTTGAAGTCACTTGCCATAACAGCCGCCGTTGCGTCCGCCCTCGCGGCGCAAGCGTTTGATTCCGCCGACTGGCTCGGAAAGCGCGAGATGCTCGACCGCGAGGCCGAGCGGCTCCGCGGCGTCTACTCAAACTGCGTCGCGTCGCTCAAGATCCCCGCCGAGAACATAACGGTTCCGATCGAGAACCATCCGGACGGGTCCGTCAAGTCGAAGGTCTTCGCCGAGAAGGCGCAGTTCTTCATCGACGACGGGCTCGTGTGGGGCGAGGGCGTGAAGGTCAGCCAGTTCGACGAGTCGGGGCGCGAGGTCGGGAGCGTGTCCGCGAGCAGCTGCGTGGTCGACAAGCAGACGAAGAGCGGATGGGCCGAGGGGGCCGCGAAGGTCGTGTACGGCAACACGGTCGTCGAAGGCGACGGGGTTTACTTTTCATTTGCCGAGGAATACATCAAGATAACGTCCAAGACGTGCATAACGTCCAAGGAGCTGAAATTCGGAGGGTTCAAGCTGTGACGATAGCAACGACATTTCTTTTGACGGCATCGCTTCTGGGCGATCTGGGTGGCGAGGGCGCGCCGGTCGCCCCTGCGGCGGAGCCTGCCGTCGCAACGGCTCCCGTCGAGGCGGTCGCTGCGCCCGTCGAGCCGACGCCCGCACCTGCGGAAGTCGCGCCCGTGGCAGCGCCCGCCGCCGGGGAGGCTCCTGCGGTCGAGAAGAAGGCCAAGAAGGAGAAGAAGGAATCCCCCGCCGAGGCCAGGAACGTGCGCATCACGAGCGACAGGACGGACTACGACCGCAAGGAGGGCGTAATCCTGTTCGACGGAAACGTCCATGTAGATGACGACGAATACCAGATGTGCTCGAAGCAGCTGTACGTCTTCCTCGACGGAACGAACGAGCTTAAGCGCATCGTCGCGATCGGCGACGTGGCGATAACGAACGACACGCGCCACGGCTCTTGCGCGAAGGCGGCGTACACGAAGTCGATCGGCAAGGTCGTGATGTACGGGGACGGCAAGGGAACGATGGCCAAGCTCATCGACGAAGGCAAGCGCCGCAGCGAGGTCGAGGGCAAGAAGATCACGTTCTGGATCGACTCCGAGCAGGTCGAGGTCGAAGGCTCGACCGTCACGCTCGACGCGGGCGGAATCGGCGGCAAGGAGGGGGCGAAGAAGCTCCTCGGAAAGTGACGATTTTAAAAAGATGAAGAACAGCGAAGACATAGTGTCCAAGGCGATGCGCGAGATGGCGGAGGAGAAGTCCGCCGCTGCGCGTCCAGACCTCGTCGCGACGGGGCTCGTCAAGGTATACGGCGAGCGGACCGTCGTGAACGGGATGGACGTCGCGTGCCGCTGCGGGGAGGTCGTCGGGCTGCTCGGGCCGAACGGCGCGGGCAAGACGACTACGTTCTACATGATCGTCGGGCTGGTGAAGCCGGACGGCGGCAGCGTTGTCTTCAGGGGGGAGGACATCACGCGCCTTCCCGTCTACAAGCGCGCCCGCAAGGGGCTCGGCTACCTCGCCCAGGAGGCTTCCATATTCAGGAAGCTCTCGGTCTGGAACAACGTGATGGCTATCCTCGAGACGCTCCCGCTGAGCCGCAAGGCGCGCAAGGAGCGCGCCGAGGAGCTGCTGTCCCCGTTCGACCTCATGAAGGTCGCCAAGCAGCCCGCCTACACGCTCTCCGGCGGAGAGCGGCGAAAGCTGGAGATCGCGAGGGCGCTCGTGCGCAACCCCGCGATCCTGATGCTCGACGAGCCGTTCGCGGGCGTGGACCCGCTGAGTGTGAACGAGATACAGGAGATCGTGCGCAAGCTTGCGAAGACGGGGCTGGGCATCATCATAACGGACCACAACGTCCGCGAAACGCTTTCCGTCGTAGACCGTGCCTATATGGTCAGCGACGGCCACCTGCTGAAGGAGGGAACTCCGGACGCGCTCGTCGCCGACCCAGACGTTCGCGCGCGCTACCTGGGCGAGACCTTCAGGATGTGAGACATCCCAAACAAAACATGCAAAGGTAAAACGAAAGGAGAAAAACAATGAGCATAGAAGTAACAATGCGCCATACCGACGTGCGTATCGAGGCGCTCAAGAACTATGCAGAAGCCCGCATGCAGAAGCTTCAGGAGAAGTTCCCGAAGGTGACGACCATAAACCTCGTCATCGACGTCGACGTCAAGAAGCACATGTACATGGCCGAAGTCATAGCGAACCGCCTCGGCGAGACCGCCGTCGGCGCCAAGGAGTTCTCCGAGAGCGCCAAGAGCGTGATCGACACCGCCGCCGCGCGCGCCGAGCGCCAGCTCCTCAAGATGCGCGTCAAGGCGCGCAAGGGCACGGTCCGCAAGCAGCGCGCCGCCTCCGAGAAGAACTGACCGCGCGGGGGTGTCAAGTGAGCGATCTGCCGACAAAAGACGCCGAAAAGGGCTCAATCGTCACCGTAGGCGACTTCGTTGAAGCCGCCCGCGAGAGGATTCCGCTCGAAGTCATTGCCGGCGGGTCGCGCCTTGACGCGGTCATCGAGGAGACGATTCTCAACAGGCCCGGCCTCGCTCTGACCGGGTACTTTGAGAACTTCGCCTGGAAGCGCGTGCAGATAATCGGCAACGCCGAGGCGGCGTACCTCTCGTCGCTCTCGCCTTCCGAGCAGTCCAAGCGCTTCAGGGCGCTCATGGCCCACAGGGCGCACGTGTTCGTCTTCACGGCGGGCCACTCCCCGCCGAAGCCGATCATCACGCTCGCCGAGAAGGCCGGGACCGTCCTCCTCAGGACAACCGTCGAGACCTTCGAGTTCAGCAGGCATTCGATATTCATCATGGAGTCCCTGGCCGCGCCAAGGACCTCCATCTACGGTACGATGATCGAAGTCTGCGGGCTCGGGGTCCTCTTCGAAGGCGCGCCCGGGATGGGCAAGAGCGAAACCGCCCTCGGACTGATCAAGCGCGGCTGCGCGCTGATCGCCGACGACCTGACATGCATCCGCAAGGATGTCGCGTCGAACCGGCTGTTCGCAAGTGCAAACGACACGACGGCAGGCTTCATGGAAATCCGCGGAATCGGGATAATAGACGTCCTGAAGGTCTTCGGCGTGAACGCGATACGCGGCGAAAAGCGCCTCCAGCTCGTGATAACGTTCAAGCGCCTGCAGGACATCGCCGGCGAAATGGACCGCACGGGCCAGACGCGCATGACGCGCGACATCCTCGGCGTAAAAGTGCCAAACATCATCATACCTGTGTCTGAGGGACGCGACCTAGTAAACCTGGTCGAGACCGCCGCCCAGCAGCACAAGTTGCTACTGACGGGATACGATCCCGTTTCAGTGCTTTCATCACGCCTGCACAATCGTGCCGGAAAACAGAAGTCCTAAAAAGAGAAGGGTTAGACCAATGGCAGACAAAATCACAAAAGAGCTCAAGCTCCTCAACAAGTACGGAATGCACGTCCGACCCGCCGGACTCTTCGCCAAGACCGCAAGCAGGTTCGACGCCGATGTCGAAGTGGAGAAGGACGGCAACGTCGTGTCCGGAAAGTCTATCATGGCCCTCATGACGCTCGAGGCCACCTGCGGCACGGTGCTCAAGGTGTCTGCGTCCGGCCCGGAGGCCGAAGACGTGCTCGAAGAGCTTGAGGCGCTTGTCGCCCGCAAGTTCGACATCCCAGATGAGCAGTGACGGCGCAATGAAGACTCTCGCGGGCATACCCGTGGCCAGGGGCTTCGCCTCGGGCCCTGTGTTCGTCTTCAGGAGCGACGGGGAGCTTCCCATTCCCGAGTACCTGATCGACCCAGGCCGCGAGGCCGACGAGCTCAAACGCCTGAAACGCGCGGTCGCGACCGTAAGACGCGACCTGGAGAGCCTCGTCGCCGTTCTCAAGCAGAGGACGGGGAAAGAGGACGTCAGGGTGTTCGAATGCCACCTGATGCTCCTTGAGGACGAGCTGATCCAGCAGGAGATCGAGGAGCGCATCGTCAACGGACGCGTCAACGCGGAAACCGCGGTCAGGAAGACCATGGACTCCGCGCGTTCGCAGTTCGAGAAGATGAACGACCCCTATTTCCGCGAGCGCGTGAGGGACTTCGACGACATCGAGCGACGCCTTCAGAAGGCGCTCGCCGGCTGCGAGCACACCACCCATACAGAGCTTAAGGCCCCTTCGATCGTCGTTGCGGACGACCTGACGCCGTCGGAAACAGTCCAGCTCCCGCGCGAGTACGTCCTCGGGTTCGCGACTGACGGAGGATCCTCCACCAGCCACGTCGCCCTTCTCGCCCGCGCCCTCGCGATTCCGTGCGTGTGCGGACTCGGGTCCGTCACGGCAAACGTCCGCCCCGGCGAAAAGATGCTGCTGGACGGCACCAACGGCGCCGTCATACTGAACCCCGACAAGTCGACGCAGGAACGCTTCGACATCCTCATAAACCGCCAGCGCGAGGCCTTGGAGGGGGCATCGTCCAAGACGCCGACGGGCAAGCTCAAGGACGGACGCGAGATTCTCCTCTATGCAAACGTCCACCCCGGCCTTCCGTACACCGGCATGAAGGAGCTTGGGGCAAGGGGAATCGGACTCTACCGCAGCGAATACCTCTGGCTCGACCGCGAGCTGGAGCCGTCGGAAGACGAGCAGTTCAACGCATATTCGGAGGCCGTGATAGCCGCCCGCGAGTTCGGCAAGGACTCGGTATGCGTCATCCGGACACTCGACCTCGGAGGCGACAAGCTCGTAAAGGGAATTTCCTCAAAGGAGGCGAACCCGTTCCTCGGGCAACGCTCCATACGATACCTGCTTACCCACCGCGACGTCTTCAGACGCCAGCTGCGCGCAATACTCCGCGCGTCCGCCTTCGGGCATACCGCGATCATGTATCCGATGATCAGCTGCACAGAGGAGCTGCGCGACGCGGCCGTGGAGCTTGAGTCCGTCAAGCGCGAACTGGCTGGCGAAGGAATAAAGTTCGACGAGAATATCGCCGTCGGCGCAATGATCGAAGTCCCGGCAGCGGCTCTTTCCGCGGACGACCTCGCGCGCCAAGTCGACTTTTTCTCGCTCGGCACGAACGACCTCGTCCAGTACACCATGGCGGCCGACAGGGGCAACGACTCCGTCTCGTACCTCTACCAGCCGCTCAACCGAGCCGTCATAAAGCTCGTGAGAATGACCGTTGAAGCCGCAAAGGCGAAGGGAATCCACGTCAGCGTCTGCGGCGAATCCGCGTCCGACCCAGTCATCGGAACGTTCTGGGTCGCGGTCGGAGTGGACACGCTCTCGATGTCCGCGACCTACATCCCCGGCGTCTCGCACATTCTCTCGCGGCTTTCCTCCGAAGACCTTGACGAGTACGCGAAGGTCCCGGACTCGCTTCACCCCGGCGCGACCGGCGCGGAAATCTTCGACGCCTGCCGCACTTGGCTCACGAACAAGATTCCCGAGATCGAGGATCTTATCGCATGATCCAGACTCCGGAGGTCCGCATAGAATCCGTCGCCGCCCGCACAAGCGGCGGCGGAGATTCTCTTCAGGACCTCGCGTTTTCAGCCGTGGACGAAATCCTCGCGAATACCGGCCGCGACGCAATAGGAGGCGTCGTGGCCGCGACTTTCACGAACACCGAGCGATTCCCCGCGCTGTCGATACGCGTCGCATCGCACATCGGGCTTGCCGCGATCCCCGCATTCGACATCCAGCTCGCGTGCAGCGCATATCCGTACGCACTGTACGCCGCAGGGCGCCTCGCCGCCGACACTGGCAGAAAGGTCGTCGTCATCGACGGCGACGTTCAGTCGCCGTTCGTCGACAAGTCGGACCACGCGACGGGGCACATCTTCTCCGACGCCGTGACCGCTTCGCTCGTCTCCTGCGACCCAGACTCCCCTTCACGCTCCTGCTTCGACTTCTTCTCCCGACTCGACGGCGCGCTGGAATGCCCGTCGCAGGGCCCGATAAAGATGAACGGCTTCAAGGTCTTCACCTTCGTCGCGACGGAAGTACAGGCGTGGCTGAAGAAGTTCATCGCGGAAGGCGGCTGCGGCGCGGACGAAATATCCGCCTTCCTCCCACACAACGCAAACCCCTACATGGTGCGCCAGCTCGCAAAGTCGCTAGGCCTGACGGACAGGCTCGTCACAGCCGACGACAAGTTCCTCAACCCGGGCTCCGCATCGATCCCGCTCGCGCTCGCCACGCGCGACGTCCCGCGCGGGCGCATCCTGCTTGCCGCATTCGGCGCAGGGCTCAGCGCCTCGGCATGCACAGTGCGCCTCCAGTAAAATGACTCCAGAAATCCATTTCGAATACCCAGAATCACTGCCGATAAGCGAACACCGCAACGAGATCCTCGAGGCAATCCGGCGAAACCAGGTCGTCATCGTGCAGGGAGACACTGGTTCCGGCAAGACGACCCAGCTTCCGAAAATGGCGATGGAACTCGGCTGCGGCGCGGACGGACGCCTTATCGCATGCACCCAGCCGCGCCGACTGGCTGCGGTCACAGTCGCCGAACGCGTCGCAGCGGAGCTGAAGACGCAGGTCGGGGGAATCATCGGCTACCAGCACCGCTTCGCAAAGGCGGTCTCCGACGACACGCGCGTGAAGTTCATGACGGACGGCGTCCTCCTTTCCGAAACGCGCCACGACCCGCTGCTGCGCGCCTACGACGCGATCATCATCGACGAGGCCCACGAACGCTCGCTCAACATCGACTTCCTCCTCGGCATCGTCAAGCGCATACTGCCGCGACGCCCCGACCTGAAGGTAGTCGTTTCGTCCGCAACGCTCGACGCGGAGTCCTTCTCCAAGTTCTTCGCCGACGCGCCGGTGGTCTCCGTCCCAGGGCGCCTCTTCCCGATAGAAGTGCGCCACCTTTCCGAAGACGACGACGAGGAGACCGCGGCAGATCTGCCGCGCGCCGTGGCCGCAGCGCTGCGCGAACTTCCGTCGACATTCGACACGCTCGTCTTCCTTCCGGGCGAACGCGACATACGCGAGACGGCGGACCACCTTTCCCGCTCGCCCTCGTTCCGCTGCGACGAAGTCATCCCGCTCATGGCGTCGCTCCCCGCGGGTGAGATCGCGCGCGCCTTCCGCACTTCGCCGAAACGCCGCATCATCCTCTCGACAAACGTGGCCGAGACGTCCGTCACCATACCCGGCGTGCGCGCAGTCGTAGACTCGGGACTCGCCCGCATATCGCGCTACATCCACAGGACGCAGGTGCAGCGCCTCCAGATCGAGCGCATCTCGCAGGCGTCCGCGAAGCAGCGGAGCGGGCGGTGCGGACGCACGGGCCCCGGCATCTGCATTCGCCTCTATTCCGAGAAGGACTTCCTTGAGCGCGACAGGTACACGCCGCCCGAAGTCCTTCGCTCCTCGCTCGCGGGCGTGATACTTTCGATGCTCGACCTGCGCCTCGGCAACATAGAGAACTTTCCCTTCATCGACCCGCCGCGCCCCGCCATGGTGCGCGAAGGACTGCGCGAACTCATCGAACTCGGCGCAATATCGCGCGCGCCAGACGCGACGGACAAGACGATCCACCTCACGAAGACCGGACGCCAGCTCGCGCGCATACCAGTGGAACCGCGCCTAGCGCGCATGATGATCGAGGCCTCGCGCCTCGCCGCCCTTCCGTCCGTAATCCCACTCGTCGCCGCGATGAGCTGCGACGACCCGAGGCGGCGACCCGTCGACGAACGCGAAAAGGCGGACCAGGCGCACGCGCAGTTCCGCGAAAAGGGAAGCGACTTCCTCGGGACCCTGAAGCTTTGGAAGTGGTGGGAGGACAACTCCGAGTCGCTTTCGCAGACGCAGCTGCGCAAGCTCTGCCAGAAGACATACCTCTCCTTCCCGAAGATGCGCGAATGGCGCGACATAGTGCGACAGCTTACGAAACTCGCGGAACGCCTCCAGCTCGACGTCAAGAGCGACAACGGAGGGGCCGACGCCATACACCGCTCGCTGCTTGCCGGACTCCTCTCGCGCCTTGGCCACATCGATCCTGAGAAGCCAGAATACAGGGGCGCGCACGGACTGCGCTTCTCGCTCCATCCCGCGTCGATCCTTGCGAAGAAGCACGGCTACCCCGAATGGATCATGTCGGGCGAGCTAGTGGATACTTCGCGCCTCTTCGCGCGCAACGCCTCCGCAATCGACCCGGCGTGGATCGAGCCCGCAGCAGGGGCGCTGTGCAAGCACAGCTACCGCGACCCCGTATGGGACGCGCACAGCGGATTCGTCAGGGCGACGGAACAGGTGACGCTATACGGGCTCGTCATCGTCCCTTCGCGCCGCAGGGACTACTCGCGCATCGACCCCGTGGAGTCGCGCAAGCTCTTCCTCCTGCACGGACTCGTCTTCGGCGAGTTCCCGAACCCTCCGCAGATACTGCGCGAAGCGTTCGGCGTGATCGACGAGATGAAAAAGCGGGCGGACCGCATGCGCCAGCCGGAGCTGTTCGACATCGACCGCATTTCAGCGCACTTCGACGAGGCGATTCCGCAGGAAATAGTCTCTGCGGGAGAGCTGAAGAACTGGCTATATAAGGCCACGCCCGAGGAGAAGAAACGTTTCCGACTAGACAGGCGCGAGTGGCTGCAGTCAAGCGGATCGTCGACATCAGCGCTCTATCCAGACTCCATACGCATCGGCGGCGCGAAGCTTTCGCTTTCCTACCGCCACTCGCCGGACGATCCTGAGGCGGACGGCATAACGTGCACGGTCAGGAAATCCGACGCGGGCATCCTCTCGGTCTGGCGCTCCGACTGGCTCGTCCCCGGCTTTCTCCCCGAAAAGGTGTCGTTCCTGCTTTCGTCGCTTCCGTCGGCAACGAGGCGCGTGCTATCCCCTATCTCGGACACCCTGGCCGTCATCCTTCCACTCCTCAAGCCGGGCGACGAAAGCCTCTGCGATGCGGTGCGGCGCGTCGTGCGAGAGCAGAGCGGAATACGCATTCCGCAGGATGCGTGGGACAGCGTCAGGATTCCACCTCACCTCAAGGTCCGCTTCCGCATACGAGAGGACGAAGGCGGAAAGGTCATCGCCGAGGGACGCGACCTGGCGTCCGTTCTTGACTCCGCGGGCGTGCGCGGCAAAACCGCCGCGCCAACGGCCATTCGCGGCGACGACACTGTCCACATACAGTGGGACTTCCCTCCCCTTGACGAAACCCACGAAGGCGGCTCGTCCGGATGGAAGCTGACGCACTATCCGGCGCTTGCGGACGCCGGAGCTGGTGTTACGGTAAGGCTGTTCAATTCGCGCGAAACCGCCGAGAGGTCGCACGAAGCTGGCGTAACGCGGCTGATGTTCCTCCAGATGACGAAGATGTCGCGTCCAAGCTACAGTCCGCGCAGGCTGTCCATCCAGGGCGGACTCTACTTCAAGTCGCTTGGATACGACACGTCCAAGGTTGCCGAGGACATTCTCTTCGCGTCCATACGGGACGCGGCGGTGCGGGGTCTTCCGCCGGTGCGCGACGCCGAGTCGTTCGCGGAGCGGCTGAGGACGATGCGCGGCGGAATCGCCGCGCGGCAGGCCGAGATGACGGGGATGTTCGAGAGGACGCTCGACGAAGCGGGTCGGTGCGCGTCGAAGGCGGAGACATGCGGTCTCATGCCGGAGGCGCTGGACTCCATCGAGACGCAGCTTGCGTGGCTAGTGTTCCCCGGATTCATGCGCAGCGTCTCGTACGAGAAGCTGAAGCGGTATCCGGCGTATTTCAAGGCGCTCGGAATAAGGATCGAGCGCGCGAAGAACAATCCGATGGGCGACAGGACGAAGGAAGAGCGCTTTGCGCCGTACTGGGAGCGCTACCGCGAGGCGGTCGTGACGAAGAAGACAAAGACAGCAAACGCGGCGGCGCTGTCCGAATACAGGTGGCTCTGCGAGGAATACCGCATAAACGTATTCGCGCCGGAAGTCGGCACCCCGTCGCCGGTGAGCCCCAAGCGCCTCGACGCCAAGTGGGCGGAATGCCAGCAATAGGAGGTGCGCTTCACGATTCTGCAAGCGCGGCGCACATCGCACGCCATTGAGCTTTTTTGATATAATAGTCTGCGAGCTGGCGAACAGAATCTGAACGACAAGGTTCCTTCCACAATGAATAGTACAGCCCTTAACATCATTGCCATCGGCCTGTGCGCGGTCGCGTGCGGATGCAGGACGTCTTACAACGACGCCGTTGCCGCCCGAAACAACGTCATGTACGGAACAGGCGACATTGCCCGGGGACGCGCGACGAACATGGTCAACAGCGTCGCCAGCAAGCAGCTGGGCAACATGGAGCTCGGGCGTCTTTTCATGCTGAACGGCGACTTCGAGTCCGCCTCCAACTTCATGGCCCCTCAGCTCGAGGAACTCTTCGACGACTCCAACGAGGGCCCGATACTGAAAAAAGGCGCGATCGCGGGGAACATCCTCGCTGGCACGCTGGCGGACGACAGGGCGATTCCCTACCAGATTCCCGCGTTCGAGCTTATACTTGGGCTGCAGTACCAGGCCATCAACTCGATCTGCACCGGCAGGCCCGAAAACGCCCGCGTCTACATCAGCCGCGCGACGGCCGCGCAGACGCAGCTGAAGAACGAAATCGAAGAAAAGCACGCGACCGACACGGAGGACGAGCAGTCGCAGAACGCGACGAACTCAGCCATGGCCACGGACGAAATCGCGCAGAAGCTCGACCCGGTCGCAAACGCAGTCCGCGCGTCGTACGAAAACGCGCTGGCGTGGTACCTGATGGGGCTCTTCTTCGAAAAGGAAAACGACAGCGGCAACGCGCGCATCGCCTACGGCGAGGCTGCGAACATCTCCCCCGCAATAAGGCAGTTCACGAAGGCGCCCCCGGGCGGAGGACGCGACGTCATCGTCGTATACGAGGAGGACCTCGTGGACATGAAGGAGCCCATCAAGATTCCGCTGCCCTTCGGCGGAACCCTGTGGGGCGTGGACTTTCCCGTTTACAGCGCGCCTGCAAAGCCGCCTGCGCACGTAAATGTCGAAGTCGGCGGAGCGCTTGCCGCCTCGTGCGTCCCCGTAGTGAACGTGCAGGCGCTCGCGTACAGGGACCTGAAGGACCGCATCCCCGGCATCGCGGCGAGGAACGTGTCGCGCGCGGCCGTCAAGATCGCGGCGCAGCAGGCGATAAACCACGTCAGGACCGGCAACTCCAGCGCAGACCTCGCGCTGAAGCTCGGGGTGCTTGCGTTCAACGCGTTCAAGACCGTCATCGAGGAGGCGGATACGCGGGCGTGGCAGACCGTTCCCGAGCACGTCCATCTCGCCCGGTTGCTCGTGCCTTCTGCGAACGGCTCCATAACGCTCCGCAACGCGATGAACGGACGCAGCTGCACCATTCCCCTTCCCGCCGAATCCGGCACGACGATAGTGTGGTTCACCGACGCGCGCGGATTCGCAACGGTCACCGTGATGCCGTTCGGGCGCAGCGGCGCCCCTTCGTGGGCAAAGACCGAGTCGCTGCTCGAGCCGCCGCGATACACCGGGGCGAGGGCCGCTTATTAACCAATCAGCAAACAAAGCAACAAGGAGACAAAAGATGAAAAAACTGATTACATGCGCAATGCTGTTCGCAGCGGCGTCCGCCTGCGCCGTAGTCGCGAACGTCCAGCAGATACGCCCGGGGACTAGGCCCGTGTACAACTCGGGGACAGGCGTCATGCCCGTCGGCGCGCAGGAGGCGATGGAGCCCGCGGCGCGCCAGCTCGCAAAGGATTCGGTAGTCGGCGTCGGCGTGTCGCCCGTCATGCTCAACTTCTTCAATCCGATCCAGTTTCCATCGCAGGACTGGGACATCGCAGGACTCGGGCTAGGGCTGTTCTACTCGGAGTGCTGCAACTTCGACGGACTCAACCTCGGCCTCGTCGGCATCGTCAACGGACATGCCAACGGGTGGCTCTTCGACATCGTGAACGTCGCGTACGGAGACGGCGTCGGGCTTCACACGGGCCTCGTCAACTACATGGGCGGGGACTTCAAGGGCCTGCAGATCGGAATCGCCAACCAGATCGGCTCGGGCGACGCGCTTCAGATCGGCATATACAACGGCGCATACGACATGCAGGGTCTGCAGATCGGCGTCATAAACTCGGCCCACATGCTCCAGGGCATGCAGATCGGCCTTGTCAACGTGATAACGCAGGCCGACGTCTCGTTCCTCCCCATAATCAACTGGCACTTCTAAAACAAGGAAAACGAAAATGAAGAAACTCCTTCTGGCGGCGATAGCCGCATCGCTCGCAGTCGCAGCGCAGGCACAGGAACTGCAGACAGTCGCCGAATCCGAGACGCGCGACCTCAGCAGCTCCCCGGAGCTCCAGGCGTTCAGGAACCGCGTGGCCGCCGCGCATCCCGAGCTTCAGGTCGTGGGCGTCGACGAAAAAGTCGTAAGGCAGGCCGTCCTCGCGCCGCTGCCGCCCAAGCGAGCCAAGCCCGCGGTCATGGCGATATTCGTCAAGAACAACTCGACGACCCGCGGACTTGACGACCAGGTGGACGGAATACGCGATCGACTCGCTGCGGAAGTCGCTGGGATCGGCGGCTTCACCGTGATGGACTCCAACGAAATCGTCGCCGCCTTCAACAGGTACAAGGTCTCGACCGCAGAGGAGCGCAACGGGCTCATCGACGGACTCTTCACCGGCGGAAGCGTGACGCGCGTCGCCCAGATGATCGAGGCGGACTACGTCCTTCTCGCGTCAATCAACGGCGCGTCCAACGCCAACCGCGTCGCCGGAGACAGGCCGGTGACGGTCTACACGCTCCGCATGACGACGAAGGTCCTAGACGCGACGACGGGCGGAACCGTCTTCGGCAAGAACTGGGTGAACAGGCAGGGCGTTCCCGTCGGCAACGGCGACAACCCGCTGGCCATATACGACGACCTTGTCGACCGCTGGACCGCAGACACCGCCGAGGAACTCGCCGCAGACCGCCCAAGCTGGCCTGAACCCGTCAAGGAGACCGCCCTCGCGTCCTTCACCGTAAAGACGACGCTCGACGCATACTTCCGTCCGCTCGAAATCACGGTCGACGCAGAGAAGCCGATCAAGGACGACCTTCGCGTCGTGGCAGGCGGAATCACGGTCGAGCTCGACGGAGCGGCCATCGGTTCGTCGGGCGGCACGTTCAAGGCCCGTCCCGGCACGCACCAGCTCAAGGTCAGCCGCCAGTGGATGCAGCCGTGGGTCAAGACAGTCTACATCACCGACGGCGCCGTGTTCGACGTCGCGCTCGAGCTTTCGCCTGCGGGATTCGAGCGCTACAAGGCCAAGGACTCGCTCAAGGCCGAGCTCGCTCTCGCGTACGCCGAGGCGGCGTTCAAGCGCGGCTGCCGCGTGAACTTCGACACCGAGGCGTGGCAGACCGTTACCTGGGCGCCAGGCGCAGACGCGACGTCCGTCTCCTCCTCGACCATGGTCCAGCCCCCGGCAGTCGTAGCTCCCGTAATCCAGGCTCCCGCGTCGCCCGCGGTGGAGGCCCCTCAGGAATAACCAGTCCGAAACCACGAAAGGATGATCAAATGAAACATCTCTCACTATTGGCAGCCGCATCCGCGCTGGCGCTCGCGGCAGGATGCGCATCGACGGCGGGCACTTCCGTCGTCCTCAACCACGACACTGGGGCGTCGGCCCTCTACGAAGGAAGCACCAGCCTCCACAACTCGATGGCCGTGACCGCCGTAACATACGACAA
Organism: Lentisphaerota bacterium; assembly: GCA_015061665.1. Lineage (GTDB taxonomy): Bacteria > Verrucomicrobiota > Kiritimatiellia > RFP12 > UBA1067 > UBA1067. The sequence goes on along the minus strand of SUWC01000053.1, from coordinate 744 downwards.
GGTCCCCGCGGGGCTCAACCGCGCCAACTTCCAGCTGACGTCCCTCGTGCAGCGCCAGCTCAACCTCCAGTACAGGATCTCGTGGTACAACTCCGAGGGCATGGAGATAGACGCCGAGTCGCGCACCTACCGTCCGCTCGTCCTTCAGGGCATGGACTCCGTGACCGTGACGGGCGTCGCCAACAGCCCCGCTGCCGTGACGTCGAGGATCCGCATCCGCGCCGCAAAGTGAACGAACGAACAACAACAAGACAATCAAGGAGCACACACAACATGAAACTTCAGTACATTGCCGCCCTTTCGCTACTCGCGCTGACCGGAGCCGGATGCGCCACGCGCAGCGTCATGGTGACCGAACCAGACGGAATCGGACGTCCGCTCACGTCAAAGATCGAGGCGCAGGACATCCGCGCGACGGTCGAGAAGATGGCGGAGTCGCTCATCTCAGACCCAGGCGTCCTCGAGGCGACAAACGGAGCGAGGCCCGTTCTTGACATCGAGCCCATGCAGAACCGGTCGCAGATGATCGTCGACATGCGCGCGATAACGGACTCCATCCGCATGCGGCTCATCCGCTCGCGCCTGTTCAGGTTCGTCGACCGCTCCACGTCCGGCGCGGACATAACGATAATGGACGAACAGGCCCAGCTCGGGCTTACCGACCCGCGCAAGGCAGTCCGCGGAGGAAAGCAGTCCGCCGCGCAGATGTACCTGACGGGCGCGGGTCGGTAAGCCCGAGCTGGG
>SUWC01000167.1 GCA_015061665.1 Lentisphaerota bacterium | reverse complement strand
TTTTCGACTTGAACAAGGACTGTCCTTCCGAGGCGATTCTCGAGAAGCTGCGCACGACCGACTACGGGCGCTGCGTCTACCACATGGACAACGACCAGCCCGACCACATCGTGGCGACGCTACTCTTCGAGGGCGGGGTGACGGCCAGCTTCACCATGGACGCGTTCACGCCGTGGGGCGGGCGACGCACGCGCGTAATGGGCACGATGGGGTACATAGAGGGCGACGGCAAGACGTTTGCCCTGCACCGCTTCGACACCGGCAAGTCGTATCCGTGGTCGTTTACTCCGCCGGAAGGGGGGCGGTACAGGGAGAGCGGCCACGCAGGCGGCGACCTTGCGCTCATACGCGACTTCCTTCAGGCCGTGGACACGCGCGACTTCTCTCTTCTCTCCTCCAGTCTCGAGGCCAGCGTCGAAAGCCACATAATGGGCTTCGCCTGCGAAAAGAGCCGAAAAAGCGGGGTTTCGCGGGGTCTGTCCCCGGCGGAGTCCAGCCCATCACCCTGATTTGGTTCACAACCCGCCCTTGACGAGCGTCCATACGATGGCGACGGCCAGCGACGGCAGCAGGTTCGCTACGCGGATCTTCTTTTCGCGCCAGAGGATGTTCCATCCGACGCAGAATATGAGCACTCCTCCCGTCAGGGAAATCGCGTCAAGCACGTCCGTCGTCATCACCGGGCGCAGAGGATATGCCGCGAGAGTGATGCCCCCTTGGTAGACCAGGATCGGAATGGCCGAGAATACGACGCCCTTTCCGAGCGAAGCCGTGAGCGCAATGGTGAAAATGCCGTCCATTGCGGACTTCAGGTAGAGGAGCGAGGGGTCTCCCCTGAGCCCGTCCTCCAGCGCACCGAGTATCGCCATCGCCCCGATGCAGTATGTCAGGGATGCCGTAACGAAACCGTCAAGGAACGAGCCGTCGTTCTCGTTGCGCGAAACGCGGCGAAGCCATACGCCGAAGCGCTCGAACTTGCCGTCGATGTCTATGATCTCCCCGGCCACCGCGCCAATCGCAAGCGACATCACGAGCATAAGCGCGCCGCGACACTCCACGGCACCGCCATCGCCGACCGCCAGCATCTTGGAGAATGTCGAACTCGCGCCGACGAACAGAGTGCCGACGGCCATTCCGGAAACGAGCGTCGATCTTGCGCGCTCGCTGATCGCCTTGCCCGCGACAAGCCCTACGCATCCTCCCGCGACTATGGCGGCGGCATTGACTATGGAACCCAATCCGATCATTGTCATGCATCCTCCTTGCGACTTTGCTTCGCAAAGCTCCTCGCGTTGCTCGTCGGGGAACCTGACGGCTTCGCCGCAGGTGCATCTTGAAGTGCCGGAACGTCCGTCCGACGAGTTCTGCCTGTTCTTCTATCATACGCCCACGCATGATCCTTTGCGTAATATTATACCAAAATGGGGGTTTGGCTCTGTCAAAGCGCCGCCTCGAAATCTTTTGTCAGAAAGTTCCGGCGGATGCCGCAACCGCCGCCTCCGCCCCGGCGGGTATTTCTGCCGAGGTCGTGCCGTGTGGTCGAAGCCCGCCACGTTGCCGCGTGTCGGGCTTTCTGCGTCTTGTCGAGGTGTCGTTCGCCCCTCATGCGGGAGGCGACACAGGGTAACGTCGCGGCGGTCGACGCGGCTACGAGGAGTCGCCTTGCCTGTCGCATGGAGGTGTAACGCCGTGGTGGGCGTAATATCCGCGCCCCCATTTGTCCATCGCCCTGACGATTGCTGCGGCTGATTTGCCAAGTGCCGTCAGGGTGTATTCGGTTTTGGGCGGAATGACGGGATAGACCTTGCGTGAGATTATCTCGTCCGCCTCAAGTTCGCGCAACTGCTGACTGAGCATCTTGGCGGTCGCCTGCGGAATCTTGCGCTTGATGTCGCTGTAGCGCATGGTGCCGCTTTCCGTAAGCCACCAGACGATGATGGCCTTGTATTTGCCGCCGAGAATGGCAATCGACGCCTCCACCGCGCAGTGGAAGCCTTCAAGTTCCTCTCTTGTCATGACGCATGGTTTCCTTTTGGGAAGTAGGATACAAAATAGTGCGTTCTTGTTATTTGGATGCATAGTATAGTATAATCTGCGGCGTTATGCAACAGCAAGACTTGAATGGAGATGAAATGATGGTTCAGATAGACTACTGGTCGGACTACGCCTGCCCATACTGCTACATCGGCGAAGCTCGGCTCAAAAAGGCGGCGGAAGAGACTCTGCCGAAAGGAGGATGGACGCTCATGATGCACAGTTTCGAGCTTGATCCGTCCGCCCCGCGCAGGACGGAGACCGACACCGCGACTCGCTTCGCGCACAAGTACGGTCTTACGCTTGACGGCGCAAAGGCGCGGATCGAGGACATCTCGTCGCTTGGGCGGGCCGAGGGGCTGGACTTCCGCTATGCAACGACGCGATACACCAGCACGTTCGACGCCCATCGCCTGACGCATTACGCGCAAAGCCTCGGCGACGATGAGAAAGCACACAAACTCGAAGGATTGCTATACGCGGCCTACTTCACGAAGAACCTTGAACTCGCAGACCACGCCGTTCTGCTCGACGCGGCCGGAGAAGCGGGACTCGACAGGGGCGAAGCCTCCAAGGTCCTCCTTTCCGGCAGGTTCTCCGACGAAGTTCGCCGTGACGAGGCTGCTGCGGCGAGGATGGGCGTCCACGGCGTGCCGTATTTCGTCATAAACGGCAAGCTCGCCATCCCGGGCGCAATGTCGAAGAACGACTTTGCCGCCGCGCTGAACCAGTTTATTGGCGACGCAAAACCTGCCGGGGAAGCGAAACCGAAAACGCATGTCTGCGGTCCTGACGGATGCCGACTTGAATAAGGAGGCGCGTCATGGTTGCGAGAGTCGTCGTGCGGGACGTCTTCGAGACGAACGCATATTTCATCATCGACGATGCCTCGGGCATCGGC
>SUWC01000052.1 GCA_015061665.1 Lentisphaerota bacterium | reverse complement strand
CCTTGACCTGCTCGCCGGTCAGCGCGACGGAACGGGACTCCACGAGCTTCACGATGTCGTCGCCGGTAACCGTCTTGCGGTTGAACTTCGGGAGCGGCTCGGGCTTGTCCGCCTGCACAAACTCCACATCCTCGAACGCCGAGAAGTCCGGCTGGAACGGCGTCCGGTGGAAGACAACAGTCCCAGTGAAGTTGACGAGCCGCACGTTGTCCGAAAGCGCCTTCGCCTTGTCGCTGGGCATAAAGGCGTAGAACTCGAATTCCCCTCCGTCCTTGCCCGCGGCACGAAGCGCGACCCTCGACACCGAAAGATCAAGATCAATCCGCACCGAGTGCGGCCACGACGGATTCTTGTCCTTGTCTGCCGGCGTGGAAACATCCTGGACGACGACCTCCGGGAAGGTGAGCCTCCTTCCGTTCAGCCGCTCGAGAACGGTGTCCACCTTCGCCTTCGCGCCCCTGTCCGTGAACTTGGAGACAAGCGTAACAAGCTCCTCGCCCGTGATCGACTGGGGGTCGAAGTCGGGAAGCTTCTCGTTCCTCCACGGCACGTCGAACTCAACGTTCTTGAGCATGAGCGCCGGAAAGAACCCGCAGCGCCGAAGAAGATTACCGTCAACCTGCTTGGACACCGTGCCCTTAAGCCGACTCAGTTCGTCGCCATAATTCCAAGGCGTGGCCCAGAGGTTCCACGGCAGTCCCGCAAGAGCCTTCCGCGGGATCACGGCCCCGGCGTCAAAGGCCTGGTCCCATTCCTTGCCGAACGAGACGCGGAAGAGAAGCCCAACCGTGTCGTCGTCGATGGTCGCGACCCCTGTCACCTGCGCGTTCGTGAACGTCAGCTCCCGACCGTCCAGCCGCGCCGCCAGATCCTCGCCGACGGCGTCGCTCATTCTGCCCTTCATGCCGCGCAGAACATCCACCAGCTGATCGCCGGTGATGGACGCGGCGTCGAACTTGGGAAGCTCCGCGAGCTCTATTGCCGGAACGAAGCGGTTCACCGTCACCGTGAAGTTCGATCCAAAAGTGCAGTCCAGCTCCTTGACCACGGGTTTCAACGAGAACTTACCGTCTTTCGTCTTCCGTGCGAAATTACGAAGCTCCTCGGTCACGCCCGGTACGTCAAGCGTGAACCAGAAGAGCCTGACGTCGCCCGGACACAGCAGCATCCCTCCTGGGTCTGTCATGTCCATTTCTAAATGGTATTGATCCTTCCCGACGCGCCATGACGCCCGTTTCAGATCGTGGAACGTGAAGCGATGCCCCTCCAGCTGGCTAGCCAAGTTCTGTCGTTGCCTGAAGCTTGGCACCTTCTCAACACCAGCCAGCAGCGCAACAAGCTCGTCGCCGCTTATATTCGCGGCATCGACCTCGGGCATCGTCGGCTCGCAGGTGAACATACGACATCCCGCAATCAGCAATGCAGCAGCCGCAACAACCCTTGAAATCATTGATTCCATTCCTCATTCCTCCTTAACTGTTTTGTTTTCGATATTATACCAAATCCGCGACAAATGCGCCGCGCAACGGCGCGGCTACTGCACTTCCACGGACATCGGGCGCGGATGCGTGACGCGCACGTATTCGACGGCTGGAACGCCAAAGAGGAGCACTGCTCCGACTTCGTATCCGCGCGGCAGATTGAGCGCCTTGCGAACACCGCGCATGCCCTTGAACGCATGGACGGCAAATCCGCTCCAGCACGTGCCGAGTCCGTTCGCCTGCGCCAGCAGGTCGAAGTAGCTTAGCGCGATCCACGGATCCGCCTCGCGGCAAGGGGCCTTTTTCGGCGTCGACGCGACGATCATGCACGGCGCATTGCGGAATACAACGTCTTCTCCCCGCATGATTTCGTCCATGTAGCGGCGAAACTTAGGAAAGAGAATCTGCGGTATGCGGGTGCGGACCAGTCTCTGCAAGTATCTTGTCACCTCGCGCCGGTACCAGTCCATCTTCTCGCGGTCGCGCACGATCGTGAAATGGAGCCGGTGGTCGTTGCATCCCGTCGGCATCCAGGCAAGCGTGTCGACAAGCCGAGTCCAGACTTCCTCCGGAATCGGATCGTCGCGCCACTGGCGAGTGCTCCGACGCTGACGCAGAAGCGCCGCCTCGGCGCGTCCGTCTGGAATCGTCTCAATGTCCAGCGTTTCGCCAAACCCTACGTCATTGCATATGACTGCTCCGCGTGCGCACACCGCAAGGCAGTGCTGGCAATTCAGGCAGTACCGCTCGTCCTCCTTTCGGAACGACGGATAGCCATCTTCCCCCTTCGGCAGGATATGGACGATGCAGTCCCGCATGCAGGCTCCGCATCGGACGCATTTGGATTTATCTATAACTATCATGGCGAAATTCCTCCAATCCCGTTTTCTTGAACCAGTCGAGCATGCGCGCGTTGCTGAAATCGAGGTTGTGCGCAACAGTGTCGAGCGCATAGAGCGTCGGATCAAACAGCGGATGATTGCGGTTGCGCGAAAGCAACGTAGAAAGCCACGCAACAGGACGGATCGCCCACATCGGAATGCTGCATTCGCGCAGGCGTTTTCCTGGCAGGAACTCAGCCGCAAGCTCATGGTAGTATTCGCTCAATGTCGTCCGCTTCGAATCGAGAACCGTCACGCCCTTCCCACCCGCCTCCGGCAGGACCATCGCAGCATGAAGCGTGCGGCAGACATTCTCCACATGGGCGAGCGGCCAGCGGTTGCGTCCGCGCCATTTCCCGAAATGGAACACAAGCGGCGAGTTCTTCAGATACGCTACCGTGCGCGGCGTGATGGACGTGTCGCCGCGTCCGTAGACGACGCACGGCCTCACGCAGCTGAAGCGCTCGCGCGGCAGATTTGCCGCGAGCCACTTCTCGGAGAGAATCTTGTACTTCGGATACGGATTCGTCACCGTTTCGTCAAAGGAAAGTTCATCCTCGCTCTCGCCGCTGAAATCGTGGAGGCCGTAGACATCCGCGGTGGAAAGATACACAAACCGCTTCACACCATGTTCCATCGCCGCAGACGCAAGCCCCTTCACCGCCTCGTAGTTAGCCTCGCGGAACCATTCGTCGCGCCCGACGTCGCTCGCCCGCGCGGCGATGTGGACAACATAGTCGACCTGTCCCTCAAAGAGCCGCGGCAGATTCGCCGCGTCAGCGAGATCGACGCTTATCGTCTTGACTCCAAGCCGCGTCAAGCGCTCCGCGACACGGTTGCGCACAGTACCGACGACACGATACCCCGCTTTCGCGAAGTATTCGGCGGCGTTCGACCCGATGTATCCGCCGGCACCTGTTATGAGAACCGTTTCCATATTGATCTGCCGTTCCTTCGGCGTCCGCTCGGGAGCACAGCCCTCCCGCAAATTACCTTAAGATCAGACGAAGGCCCGACCCGTCTATTATATCACATTAGCCTTTTTGGAGGGCGTTGTTGGCCGACAGCGATACGGCACGAAATCCGCAAAATTTTTCCACAGATACCCCATTGACGGTCGATGAACGGATGTGGTATACTATATGTCACTTTTGCACGGGCTATTAGCTCAGTTGGTTAGAGCGCTTCCTTGACATGGAAGAGGTCAGTGGTTCGAATCCACTATAGCCCACCAGGTCCGTTTGGACTTGGGGGCAAAACGCAGGGCTATTAGCTCAGTTGGTTAGAGCGCTTCCTTGACATGGAAGAGGTCAGTGGTTCGAATCCACTATAGCCCACCATCCTGCAACCATTTTTATCTCGTATAGCGGTCGCGCCTTGACTTCCAATCCTTAAAAAGGGTATAATTTTATAGTTGAAACTCACGGAGGTCAGTCAATGTCTGAAGATTTGCAGAGCTTGCTCGAGAAAATTAACCGCGACGGCGTCCAGAAGGCGCAGTCGCAGGCCGACAAGATCGTCGCCGACGCGAAGGCCAAGGCGGACGCGATCGTAAAGGCGGCGGAATCGTCCGCAGCCGCCGCGAAGGCCGACGCCGACAAGGCAGCGGCCGCATACGCGGAGCGCGCCAAGGAGACGATCCGCCAGGCGGCTCGCGACATAGTGCTGGACGCCAAGAATTCCGTGGACGCGCTCCTCGACAAGCTTCTCGCCGAAAACGTGGGCAAGGCGCTTTCCGATCCCGCGACGGTCCAGAAGCTCGTGGGGGACGCAGTAGTCGAATTCGCCTCCAAGGGCGATGTCGACGTAGCGCTCGCGCCAAAGGTCGCAGCCGCGCTTGCTGCGTCGCTCGCCGCCAAGGGCAACTTCAAGGTCGTTACAGACGAGACGCTCGACACCGGCTTCACGGTAAAGCTGGACGGCGGACGCGTCGAGCACTCCTACACCGAAGAGGTCATCGCCGAAGAGCTTGCCAAGCGCCTCAGGCCCGACCTGGCCGAGCTCGTCAAGTGACGCAAGGACGGAGTCAACGCCGTGAGCACTGATTACATCGTGGCATCCCTCCCCGTGCTGGCCTTCGACCAGCCCGCGCCCATGAGCTGGGAGCGTTTCCTGTCGCTGATGGAGCCCGAGGGTCGCGAACCCGAATGCAGGGGCTGGGCGGACATCGAGACGCAGCTGCGCAACGCGATGGCCGAGGCGCGCGGCGGCGGCGAGAAATACAGGCGCCCAGCCGAAGGATGCAGCGTATACTGGAAGAACCGCGTCCTCGCGTGCTTTCAGGAGAAGGACGTCTACAAGCGCGAAGAGATGCTCGACCGCGTGTGGTGGGACGCCGCAGGCGAACTTACCCCGCCTGCATCGCCCCTCGGGTCGGGCGCGCTCGCGACATACGCCATCAGGCTCAGGATTGCGATCAAGCGCTCGAAAATTTCAAAGGACGCCGGAAACGCCGCGTTCGACAACTTGACTTCCGAAACGAAGAAAACGTTCTGAAACAACCACATTTTAAATCCAAAGGGCAGATACAGCTATGACAACCAAGGGGAAAATCGCCGCCGTCAACGGAAACATGATTACCGTCAAGTTCGACGGTGCCGTTGCCCAGAACGAAGTCGGATACGCCGTTTTGGGCGACCTGCGCCTGATGGCGGAAATCGTCCGCGTCCGCGGCGAGAAGTGCGACATGCAGGTCTTCGACGCAACGACCGACCTCATGATCGGCGACGACGTCGAGTTCTCGGGCGAACTGCTTGCGGCGGAGCTCGGGCCTGGAATGCTCACGCAGGTCTACGACGGACTCCAGAACCCGCTCGCCGAACTTGCGCAGGAAGCGGCCAAGATATCAAAGGACGCCGAATACTTCCTCCAGCGCGGAATGTACCTGCCAGGACTCCCCCGCGACAAGAAGTGGGACTTCCACCCGATCGCGACCGTCGGCCAGCGCGTCTCAGCCGGCGACTTCCTCGGCTGGGTCACAGAAGGCATCTTCGACGAGAAGACGATGCCCGGACACAAGATCATGGTCCCGTTCGCGCTCCGCGGAGTCTACACGGTCAAGTCGATCGCGATTGCCGGCGACTACACGGTGACGGACGACATAGCGACGCTCGCCGATGCCTCCGGACGGGAGATCAAGGTGCAGATGATGCAGCGCTGGCCCGTCAAGGTCCCGATCAAGTGCTACGCCGAGCGCCTCGCGCCCACGGAGACGCTCGAGACGACGGTCCGCACCATCGACACGTTCTTCCCCGTCGCAGTCGGCGGAACGTACTGCATCCCCGGCCCCTTCGGCGCAGGCAAGACGGTTCTCCAGCAGACGACCGCACGCTATGCCAAGGTCGACATCGTCATTTCCGCAGCTTGCGGCGAACGCGCCGGCGAAGTCGTCGAAACCCTCAAGGAATTCCCCGAGATCATCGACCCGAAGACCGGCCAGTCGCTGATGAAGCGCACGATCATCATCTGCAACACGTCGTCCATGCCGGTCGCCTCGCGCGAAGCCTCAGTCTACACCGCCGTGACGCTAGCGGAGTATTTCCGCCAGATGGGGCTCAACGTGCTTGTACTCGCCGACTCCACCTCCCGCTGGGCCCAGGCCATGCGCGAACTCTCGGGACGACTCGAGGAGATCCCCGGCGAAGAAGCCTTCCCGGCTTACCTCGAATCGCGAATCGCCGCGTTCTACGAGCGCGCCGGACGCGTCCGCCTCCGCAACGGGCAGTGCGGCTCCGTCACGATCGGCGGCACCGTCTCGCCCGCAGGCGGCAACTTCGACGAGCCCGTGACCCAGGCGACGCTGAAGGTTGTAGGCGGATTCCACGGACTCTCCCGCGCCCGTTCTGACGCGCGCCGCTACCCCGCAATCGACCCGCTCGACTCCTGGAGCCACTACAAGTCGGTCATCGAGCAGGACAAAGTCGAAGCCGCCCGCGCCATCCTCCGCAAGGGCAACGAAATCGGACAGATGATGAAGGTCGTCGGCGAAGAAGGCACGTCCCTCGCCGACTTCACGACGTATCTCAAGGCCGAGTTCCTCGACGCCGTCTATCTCCAGCAGAACGCGTTCTCGGAATCCGACGCGACGACGCCCGTCGAACGCCAGAAGATCATGTTCGCGGTCGTCGAGAAGGCGCTCTTCACCGAGTACTCGATGACTGACAAGGACCAGACGCGCAAGTTCTTCCTTGACCTCCAGCAGACGTTCATCGACTGGAACGACAAGGCCCGCAACTCGCCCGAATTCGAGTCGATGCGCAAGCTCCTCCTTGAAAAAATCGAAAAAGCCAAGGCGTAAGAAGGGCCTCCGCATAGGAGCACTCCCTCAGATCCTGTTCTCGGGCTCTTCCTCTAGTATGATCGCGGCAGAGCGTCCGCCGTGGCTTGCATTGCCGCGCGGAGTTCCAGGGTCGAAGTTCGCGCCAAGGACGGCCGCCCTGCGCGGAGACGAGCTGTCGCCCGTGATCCACGGTCTAGCCTCGGTCAAAAGGTAGGCGCTGGACGCGAGGTGTGAGAGCTTTTCGTTTACGTGCTCCGGCGTAAGCTGCGGAGGGAGCACCCGGTAGCGCAGCGCAAGCGCCGTCTTTACGAGCGACGCGGCGATCGAGGCCTTGAGGCAGTGCCCAACATTGCCCTTCACCGATCCGATTCCGACCAGGGGTCCGCCTGGTCTGTGGTACCCCCATATCCTCTGCACAGCCTCGATCTCGCGCTCCTCCGGACCTAGAACGCCCGAGCCGTCCGCCTCGATGAGGTCAATGGACTTCGCATCGGCCTTGGCTGATTCCATAGCGTTCGCCAGCATGACGGACGGATCGTTCTCCGGGTTGTGTCCGATCGCGACAGACTTCACGAGCGCGTAGATCCTGTCTCGGTCGCGAAGTGCATCCTCTCGACGCTTGAGGAGGAAGAACGCACCGCCTTCTCCGGGTATCGTGCCGTCGTCGTCGCTTGAGAACGGATGAAGCCACGCACGTGCGGTAAAGCGGATTTCGCCTGCAAGCCCTTCCAGATAGGCGCGGCTGAGGGGCGGGTTCACGGCACCGACAAGCGCCACGTCTACATCGCCGCACCTGAGGTCGCGCATCGCCTCCATCAGCGCTGCCGCGCCCGTGAGGTTGCCTGCGTCCGTTATCGTCGCCGCGCCGGAGAACGAACATTCGCGCGCGATCCACGAGACGAAGCGGAATCCCGAGCCCAGGAGGAACGACTCGACGTTCGGCGCCGGGAGTGAATCGCGGAGCTTGGACTTTACGTCGTCGAGAGCGGACTCCGGAGCGTTAGGCATGAAGCGCTGGAGGATGTCCATCGTCTGGTCTAGGAACGCGGTGTGCTGCAGCCAGTTCACCGTCGAGCTGTTGAAAGGCGGCGCGTAGCCAAGGCGGATGGAGCCACGCACGGGATCGTTCGGCTTGGGCTTCATGCCCGCGTCGACGAGCGCGTCAAACGCGAGCTGCGTCGCGAAATAAAGGTCCTGGTTCTCGCCTGCGTTGATCTGGCGCGGAAATGTCTGCATCGCCTGGACGCAGGAATACAGTTCGCCGAGCTGCCCGAGACGGGTTGGATACGGGCGGTCGAAGACCTTGCGGGTCCCGAGCGGGATTTCCGTGTCGGGACCGGGCACCGTGAGGCAAGAGCGGCTGGACATGACAGCATCCCACAGCGCGGACGACGTGCTGCATCCCGCGAATCGGCAGCTCATGCCGACGATCGCTATGTCGGAGTGCTCCATCAGGCGACTTTACGGAGCCATGAACGCAGGGTCTGTCGCGCGACGGCGCGTGACCTTGTCGTCGAAGTAGTACTCCTGACCCGTCGCGTCCATGACGCTGCGCCACAGGTCGCTCTTGAGCGAAATCTTCTGGCGCTCGATGGTCGCGAGCTTGATCGGGACGAGGCAGTAGCTCTCGCCGAGGTTTCCGACGACGCAGTTCGTGCGGCCTGCCATCGCGGCATGGACAGCGTTGCGCGCCAGCATGTAGCAGCGGATGGCGTCCGTTCCCTTCGCAGGGACGGAGCGAACCGTGTAGCTGGGGTCGAAGTACTTGACGGAGCTCTTGATCCCGCGGCTCTTCATGTGGCACTCGAGGGCGCGCTTGAGGAACTCGCCGATGTCCTTCTTGAGGATGTTGCCCGAGGCGTCGCGCTCGTCAGGCATTCCCTCGAACATCTCCTGCCCCGCGCCTTCGGCGACCACGATGACCGCGTGGTCCTTCCCTGCCGCAAAGCGATGCTCGAGAGCGGCGAAGAGTCCGGTCGGCCCGTCGAGCTTGAACACGCTTTCGGGGACAAGGCAGAAGTTGACGACCGGGTTTGCAATGGATGCGTAGGCGGCGATGAAGCCGGAGTCGCGCCCCATGAGCTTGACGAGCCCGATGCCGCCAGCCGTGCCCTTGGCCTCGACGTGGGCGCTGCGGATGACCTCAGCTGCCGTCGCGACGGCGGTTTCGAAGCCGAAGGAGCGTCCGATGAACTGAAGGTCGTTGTCAATCGTCTTCGGAATGCCGACGACGGATATCTTTAGCCCGCGCTTGCAGCATTCGTCCCCGATGTCGCGCGCACAGCGGAGCGATCCGTCGCCGCCGATGCAGAAGAGGATGTTGATGTTCATCCTGACGAGCGTGTCCACGATCTTGTCCGTCGGCTGCTGTCCCCGGCTGGAGCCGAGGATCGTGCCGCCGAGCTCGTGAATCGTGTCGACGGAGTCTGGATTGAGCATCACGGGCTCGTAGCCAAGGTCGGGGTTGAGCCCGGCATAGCCGTAGCGTATGCCGAATATGGTCTTCACGCCGTAGTCGAAGGAAAGTATCTCGACAAGGCCCTTGATGACGTTATTGAGGCCGGGGCAGAGGCCGCCTGCCGTGACGATGCCCACGCGCGTCCAGTTGGGGTCGTGGAATATCTTCTCGCGCGGACCGGCGCGCTCGAACGTTGGCGTGTGGCCGAGCTTCTCGGAAATCTCCTTGAGGTAGCACTCGTTCTCCGTCACGAGGATGCGCTCCCCTTCGCGGACGAACTCATGGTGGTGGACAGGCGAGCATATCTTGCACTCGCCCAGCGTCTCGACGTTGCAAGAATACTGGTCCTGATTGGCTATTATCTTGTCGATGGCAGACATTTGGCGTCCCTTCCCTTTTAATGTTGAGACATAATTTTACCACATATCGGCGATGGAAGTAAAGGCGCGGACAGTCACCTGGCTGGCGCGGCAAGCTTGCGGGAATGCCTCGACTTCACGCCAGCCGGCTCGGCCTTGGCGTCCGCGATGGACGCGAAGGCGTCCCACGGCTCGTCGGCGCGCGCACCGGTCCACATCTTCTGCGAAAGTGTTTGCATTGCGGGGTGGAGGCGATCCCAGTTGTCTGCCTCTGTATAGCGCGAGCCGTCGGGCTTCTTGCCCATGAGGTCGTTCCACAGCGCGAACTTGCCTCCGGCAAGCTGACCCATGTACTCGTCCGGCACAGTGTAGCCCGCAACGTTACGGGGCTCCCAGCCGTCGTACAGGGCCTTGCAGTTAAGATAGTCGTAGTAGTAGTTTGCGAAGGGTACGATGTAGACAAGTCCGTCCGGCACGGAGACGATGGTATAGCCGGCCTTGAGCGCGGCCTCGGGCTGGTAGTAGGGGTTGTGCCAGATGTCCATCGTGATGTCCTTGCCTGCTATGACTGGCGTCTCCCCCGTGGCGTGGGTAAGCGCGCCCCATGCGCAGGGCTTGTAGCCGAACTCGGCGACCATCTTCAGCATGAGGTCCGTGAAGCGCCTGAACTTCTCGGCCTCCTTCTTGTTGTACTCGTCCGTTCCAACGTGCACGTAGGGTCCTGCGAAGACCGGGTCGGGTCCGGTCATGTACTCCGCGAAGATCGGCTTTAGCCACGCGATTATCTCGTCCGTCTTGTCAAGGTCAAGGTGGTCTGCGCCGTATTCCCTGGACGCGAAGTCCGGCCTCACGCGCGTGAAGGCGAGGGAATGCGCTGGCACGTCTATTTCAGGAACGACGGTCACGCCTATCGTCCTGCACCACTTCATGAAGTCGCGGAACTCCTTCTTCGTCCACGAGCCGTCCTTGGCTGTGAGCTCGGGACACGTCTCGCACTCGAGGCGGAAGGCTGCGTACTTCTTCGACCAGTCGGCCGTCTTGGCCTGGCTGGCCTTGACGATTTCGTTGTCGCTGAGGTGGACGTGGAGGGTGTTGAGCTTGTAGTACGACATCGTGAGCGCCAGGTCGCGCATGAACCCCATCGAATGGTACATGCGGCCGACGTCCATGACCAAGCCGCGCGTCCTGTACTTCGGAACGTCGCGCATCTCGCCGCACTGCACCTTCGCCCCGCTGGCCTTCAGCTGCGCGAGCGTCTGCGCCGCCCAGATGCGTCCGACCGTGCCTCCGGCGACGATATTGACTTCGCCTGCGCCGATGCTCATGAGGTACCCTTCCTCACCAAGGTTGCTGGACGGGCTGACGGACACAGTGACCCTCGCATTGGCGAGATCGCACTCACCTCCTGAAGGCGTCCACTGCGTGGGCTGTGGGATCACAGGCAGGAGCGCCGCGAGAACAGTAGCTATGGTCATAGATTGGTCCTTTCTTTATGTAGTTCCTTAGACTACGACTATTTTACCATCTATTTCCGAAAACGGGAAGTACACCTAAGTGGACTTCCTTTGGCAGCGGCATTCGCCGATATGGGATCTGCGGCTGTCTCACGCAGTCGACTGAGCGACGCGACCTATTCCACCCGATAGATGAAGCCGGCCTTTTCGGAGTCGCTCCACGCCTCGGCGTTCTCCTTCGTCACAAGCGCGGTGCGAGAGTATCCGTGCATGGCGAGGAGCTTCTTGAGCGACATCGCGGTGCGCCCGTCAAACTGCATCGGATCGGATATCCTGATGTTGATGACACGCTTCTTCGGAATCTCGAAGCGCTCCAGTATCTTGGGGATCTCGTACGGGTCGATGTACTCTCCGTTGAGCTTTATCCCCTGCGGCGCAATCTCGATAGACGGATTGCGGGCGTCGAGATTCAGGTACTTGACCTTGGACGTCGCGCATCCGCACGCAACCGCCGCAAGCAGAAGGGCAAACGCAACTCGCAGCGCACTACGCATGGCTTCTCTCGGCAAGAAGTTTCTCGACACGGACAGCGTCCTCCGGCGTATCCACGCCCACGCCTTCGTCCTCGGTGCGGACAACCGCGATCTTCGCGCCCATCCACAGCGCGCGCAGCTGCTCGAGCTTCTCCGTCTTCTCCAGCTCGCACGGCGGCTCGGCGATGTAGCGCTTGAGGAACGCGCCGCGGTACGCGTAGATGCCGAGGTGGCGCACAAGAAGTCCGCCCGCCAGATCCGGCTCGCCGTCGCGCCTGCACGGAATCGGCGCGCGGGAAAAGTACATCGCCCCGTCGTTTCTGTCGAGAACGACCTTGACCACGGTCTTTGCGCTGAAGTCGGCGGCGCTCCTTATGGGCGTGACGGCCGTGGCCATGTCCCACTTCGCCTCCGTCTTCATCTTGACCGCCAGCGCGTCGACCAGCGCCGGGTCGATCAGCGGCTCGTCGCCCTGCACGTTTACGATGACGTCGTCGTCCGAGAAGTCGCCCTTCTGCGCCGTCTGCGCGAGATAAGTCCTTACGGCGCACGCGACGCGGTCGGTTCCGCTCGGAAGCTCGCTCGGGGTCATGACCGCCTTGCCGCCGTGCGCCTTCACCGCGTCGGCGATGCGTTCGTCGTCCGTCGCCACAAGCACCTCGTCGAGCGCACCGGCCTTGCGCACGGCTTCGACGACCCATGCGACAAGCGGCTTGCCCGCAAGCATCGCAAGCGGCTTGCCGGGGAACCTACTCGAACCGAATCTGCTCGGAATCACTCCGTATGTCTTCATTCTGCTCAATCTCCACTCGTTTGTAGAACATCCTTCTCAGAATCGGCAGACGGCGCATCTGTCGCTCAAGCGACCACATGACGAAGCGCCACTTGCGCACAAAGCGGTAGTTCTCGGGAAGCTTGGGGTCGAAGTCCTCGAACCTGTCGCGCATCACGCTGAGCTGCCACTCCATCGCCTTCGTGCGGTACTCGAAGCCCTCCATGAACTTCGCGGCGGCCTCGAGCATGGTGACGTTGTGCTGCTTCTGGAATATCTTCAGCGCATGCGCATAGTGCGCCATGTAGAAAGTCGCCATGTTGTGCAGATTGTCCTCGTCGATCGAGACGTCGGGCCAGCCGAAGCTCCCGCGCACGGAGCAGGTCGAGACCTTCTTCGGGACGATCCGTCCGCGCATGATGTCGAACTCGAACTCGTATATCTCCTTGCCGACTCCGTAGAGCGGCGAGCGCGTCTGCGGGTCGAACTTCTTCATCGCCATGTTCTGCGCGGCTGCGTCGCCCATCAGCATCGCGACGGCAAGAACGACGTCCTTCTCCTCAACCGACGAATCGTCGGAGTTGCAGAAATAGTCCGCAGGAATCGCCTCCATCGACTCGCCTTCAAGCCTGTTGCGGATGAAGAAGTCGTTCATGCGGCCCTGGTCCTTCATCATCTGGCGGCGAAGGATCCTGTAGCTCGCAAGAGCGATTCCAAGCGCCTTGAAGCACTGGATGCGCGCAAGCATGTAGCTCGAATATCCCTTCGCCGCCTTGGAAAGCGGCTTCTCGATGCGGCTGTGCTCGAACGGACCCCTGTCCGTCTTGTACACGATTTCGCGCGTCTTGCCCTCGCCGATCTTCCCCCCGGCGTCGTGCTCCGAATGGAGTTCGTATATGTTGACGTACTCGATGCGCTCGTCCTTGGAAAGAAGCTCGCGCAGGTTTGTGAGCAGTATCTTGGTCCTCGCGTCGGAGCCAGGATGCATCTTCGGCCTGATTCCGTCCTCGAACGACGCGCCAGGCAGGGCGGTGCGCCTGTCGTCGAACGCGACAATCGCGCCTTCGCCTCGACTGGAGTACACCTCGCCCGTGAGGTTCATGTAGAGCGCCTCCGCGAACTTGCGCGTCGACTCGTCGGCCATCTCGGGGCTGGTCAGCAGCGACTCGTAGAGCGACGTTATCTCACCCATCGCGCGTATCGCCTCCTGCTGCTCGAAGCGTCCGAGGGCTATGGACTCCATAAGCCGTTCAAGCGCGGGGATGACCTTCTCCTGCGCGGCTCCCTTGCCGAGTCCGAACAGCTCTATCTCGTGGTGGAAGCGGTGCTTCGGCATTCGCACGAAGGAATAGCGCTGGCCTTCGTATATGGACACCAGCTCCTTCAGCTCCTTCACGAATTCCTCGTAGTCGGTCTCCGCCTTGCCGGCGAACGCCTTGAACGTCGAAAACGACATGAAATGGACGCCTCGCATCGAATGGTAGTAGCGAATCCGCGTGGAAATGCGCTTCTTCGACGCCGCGATTGCCACGCGCATGCCCTCCTCGGTCCATGCCAGGGGCTTCACGCGCCACTCCTCGCCCTTGCGCCTGTAGTACTCAAGCGTGTCGACGTTTCTGTCGCCCATCACGATGTCGTTGAGCGCAAAGCCCGCGCCGTTCGGCGAAAGGAGCCACTCGTCGGCCGGATAGAGGATCTTGCCAGGCACGTCGCGCTGCGAGATCTCGATCGTCCCCTTGACGACGTTGGCGCAGAGTATCTCCTTCATCAGCACGTCGCCCTGCTTGGCCTTCGGCACGCGGGAAAGCTTCCAGAAGCGTCCGTCCAGAAGCGGAAACGCCGCCACCGAATGGTTGCCCGTCGTCATCGTAAGGACGCGGCCAGGCGTCTTCTTGCGAAGCGAGGACTTAGACACGACAAGCACGCTGGGATGCTCTCCAAGATGCCTCGATACGCCCTTCTCGAATATAAAGGTGTCGTCCCCGACGTCCCACGCAAGGAACTCGCGCTCCCGACCCATGGCGACGGTCCGCACTACGCCCGGACGCTTCACGCCCACACGCTTCACGCGGCAGATGAACGACCTTATGGCTGTCATGACGCACCCCCGCAGCCGCAGTGCCCGTGTTCATGCCCATGGTCGTGACAGTGGCATTGGTGCCCGTGTTCATGCCCGTGGTCGTGTCCGCAGGCGCACTTCTCCTCCGCATGGCGCGACTTCTCCTTGCGCCTGTGCGTCTCCTTCGCTATCAGGTCCTCTGCAAGCGCACCCACGGCGTCCAGCCCCGCCTCGTCGGCGGCGGCCAGCAGGTTCTCGAGGGCGGGAAGCACGAACTCGCCGAACTGCGGCTGACCTACGGACGCCAGGCGCCCGAACGCGCCAAGCGCCTGGACCAGCCTCTGGACGGCGGCGAACGGCAGGACGTCGACGATCTCGGGGCGTCCCGAGACCTTGGCGTAGAGCGCCGCAAGCGCCTCGCGCTGCCTGTCGCTCAGCCGAACATACGGATCGTAGAGAAGGCTCGCAAGATCGTAGGCCGCAGGGCCGATGCGCATTCCCTGGAAGTCGATGAACTTGAAGCCGTCGCCCTTCCAGATGACGTTCGTGGACTGGAAGTCGCGGTGGACAAGGGCCTTAGGCTCCTTCTCCAGGCGCGCGGCGACTGACTCTAGTTCGCGCCCAACCGCCTCCGGCATTTCCATGAAGAACCGAGTCGCCAGGCAGTGCTCGCGGAAAAGGTCGCGCTCCCACTTCCACATCGCGTCGTCAAACGCAGGCTGAAGCGAGAGCTCGCCGACGGACGGGTCATTCCCCAGCGCATTGAACTTCGCAAGCGCCTCAACGACCTTCACGTAGTCGTCGAACGTCATCTTCTTCGTCTCGCCTGCATCTTCGAGGACGAGCGTCTTCAGCGGAACAAGGTCGGACAGCACGTCCGGCACGGGCACGCCCTTCGACTTCAGGTAACGCGCATGGCCCGCGTAGAGTCCGTTTTCAGCGCGATTGGCGTCGTCGTAAACGACAATCACGCCCTTGTCGCACCTGAAGAACACGCGCTCGCTTCCGCGCGCGCCCATGAAGGCGACGGCAGGCTTGGCGCCGACGGACTCCAGAGCCGCCCTGACCTGCGGGAGGTCGTCGAAGGCATTGTCATCCCCGTCGCGGTTCAGGTCGATGTAGGACTGAACCGTCCCCGCGTCGGCCCAGAGCATTTCGTCCGCACGGACCGCCTTGACGAACAGCCCCTGCATCATCGCCGACTCGTAGGCCTGGATTATGGACGAAAAGCCATCCGGCTTGACGAAGTCCAGTATCTGCGGCTTGACCGCGGCAATTCCGCAGTAGGTGAAGGTCCCCTCGCATCCGGCGTCGTCGCTCTTCCAGTTCGTCACAAAACCGCTCTCGGGCTCGACCTCGATCGTGCGCGGACCCATCTCCGAGACAAGTGCCGCGGCTACGACGTCTGGACGGTCAAGCCCATGCGAAGCCCTTGCGGGATCGGGCGCGTTTTCCACGACAATATCGCCGTTGACAAGGTAGAAAGGCTCGCCGCCAATCCAGTCGCGCAGCGGGTTCAGGACGCCTCCCGTGCCGAGGATCTCCGGCTCGTAGCTAACCCTTACGGACACCCCGTCGCCAGCAGACCTGGCCTCGCGAGCGTACTTCGAGACCCACTCCTCGACCTGGGCGTGCAGGCAGTGCGCGTTGAAAACGATGTCGTCTACTCCCCATCCGCGGAGCATCGAGACTATGCGCGAAAGCATCGGCTCGCCCCAAACGGGCATGAGCGGCTTCGGCGTCGCGCAAGTGAACGGCCTGAGACGCGTACCTAGCCCAGCGGCAAGGACAATGGCCTTGCGGACCTTCATGAGACGCACCCCCGCCGGCATGGGCGAACTGCAAAGCACGGCCCAGCGCAACGCATCGCATCGCGCAACGCCCAAAAGAAGCCGCTTTTGAAAGTGGCCCTGGATGTATGCAGTTCTATCATGATTTGTATTATACCATAAATCTTGCGGGAAATGGGAAATTTGTGGGAAAGCCGTGGCGCTACCTCTCGATGGCCAGTGACTTGAAGGCGTCGTAGTAGCGTTTGCCCAGAACGCGCTGGCCTTCACGGTCGAAATGGTGCGCATCCTGGTTCTTGAGCCCTTCGCTGGAGACGACACGGCAACCGGGAACCGTCTGCGGCAATGTATTGAGCACGGGATTGATATTCGCGGCATGGTCCCCGTCCTTGCGCATCCAGCGTCCAATCTCTCCGGCGACAACGGGAACATCGCCGATCTCCCTGCGCACGGCCTCCACCATTGACTTGAAGTCGCGCGGATAGTACCCGGCGAGCTTCTCGGCGCTGCACTTGGCGGCGTCCGTCTCGCCCTGGTGCCAAAGGATGGCGATGAACGTTCCGTTCGCCTTCGCCGCCTTGGCGCGTTCCAGGGCGACGCGCAGGTTCGCCCCGCGCCGACCATCTGCGGACGGCGTCCAGCTGGCAAGTCCGCTGCCGCCAACAGCGCACGGCACGACTCCGACTGTATCGCCGGGATGGTCCTTCAGGTAGAGCCTTACGAAGTCGTCTACCGGTCCGACAGCCGCATAATCGCGGTCAAAGTGGTAGGGCGTCTTCGCGGCCACCCACTTGTTGTCGCGGTTGAGCTTGTAGGCGTTCGCCACGACAGAGCGGTCTTCGTCCGTCGGCTTGGCGCGCCCTGCCATGTTGCTCTGTCCGATGCAGAGGATGAGCTTCATGTCCTTCGGCGCATCCACCGGCTTCTCGGCGGGATCGCGCGCAAGCTCTCCGCCGGACTCCAGCCGCGCGATGTCCTGCGCGCTTGAAAGCGCATTGCCCTCCGCCACCCCTGCGGCGGCGAACATAACGATCGCGGCCGCAGCCGCAAGCACTGTTTTCTTCATCTTGCCTTCTCCTTGTTGTCTGTTGATTATACCATATCTTCCCCGCAGGCGCACAGGTGCATTATTGGCCAACGCCTTAAAAGCCGATCCTTCCCCTTCGTGGCCCCTGGATCGTTTTTTAATGCGTTGGAAGTGTCTCAGCAACCAGCAGCCGTATCCGCCCCTAGCGGGGGCGCCCGTTTATAGGGCGCAACCCCCGAGCTATGCTCGGGGCGAGCAGCGCAGTGTCCAATCCGAATGGTCGTGGCGCGTCTAGTGCGACCCTAGGACATACTAGGGGCAACAAATCGGCCGCGCCCGATGAATGCGCCTTGGACACCTCCTGAAAGTCCAAGATGCGCGCCACGACCGCCCGGATTGAGCGCTGACCGCTGGTTGTTGGCTGCTGAAACACTTCCAACGCATCAAAAATTCGTTCTACACCGCGTCAGCGGGGAGAAGGAATTTTTGATGCGTCGGCCGTTTATTATAATGGCGGGGGGATTGCGCGCGAAGTCCATCTGTGGTAAAATTTTATGGTTGGACATATAACATCTAAATCAAAGTACAAGCTACAGAAAAGAGCAAAAAAAAATGGATATCGTCTGCCTAGACCTCGAAGGCGTACTGGTGCCTGAAATATGGATTGCGTTCGCAGAGGCGACCGGGATCTCCGAATTCCGCCGCACTACCCGCGATGAACCCGACTACGACAAGCTGATGCACTACCGAATCGACCTCCTCGACCAGCACGGATTCAAGCTGAAGCAGATTCAGGACGTAATCGGCTCCATGAGGCCGCTCATCGGCGCGGAGGAGTTCCTCGACCAGCTCAGGGAACGCACGCAGGTTCTCATCCTCTCGGACACGTTCGACCAGTTCTCGCGTCCGCTCATGAAGAAGCTCAACTGGCCCGCGATCTTCTGCAACTCGCTCACCGTCGGGGATGACGGACGCGTCACCGGATACAAGATGCGCTGCCCCCAGTCGAAGCTGACCACGGTCAAGGCGCTCCAGAGCTGCGGATTCGACACCATAGCCGCAGGCGACAGCTACAACGACCTCGCGATGATCCGCGCCTCCAAGGCCGGGTTCCTCTTCCGCTCCACCGAGCAGATCAAGAAGGACAACCCCGACATCCCCGCCTTCGAGACGTACGACGACTTCCTCAAGGCCATCCTCTCAAACCTCGGCTGACGCAATGTCAATGCTATCTCTTGCGCTGGCGACGACCATCGCCTTCCCGGCTGCGGGGCAGAAGCTCCCCACGGTCGAGAAGGCCTACATGATAGGCGCCGTTCCAATCGGGTCGACGAACGCCATCGTCGTGCAGGGACGCGAGGTCCCCGTATGGCGCTCGGGCGCATGGGCGACGCTTGTCGACGTAGTGGAAGGCACGAACACGGTCCAGGTCGAAGCCCTTGGCGTCACCTCGAACCACACGTTCTTCGTCCAGCGCAAGCCGATCGCGAAGGCGATCACCTCCGCCGCGGAGGCCATAGTCCCGGCGCCGCCGAAAGTGTGGACAAAGCTAGACTACTGCTCGGACACCCCGCGCGAGCGTCCCGTCGGGAAGACGCCGTCCGAGATAACGATCGTCATCGATCCAGGCCACGGCGGAACTGACACGGGCGCGCTCTCGCCCCACGGGCTCTTCGAGAAGAACGCGAACCTCCTCCAGGCAAACGCGGTCAGAAAGGCCCTCGAAGCGCTCGGGTTCAACGTCCTCATGACGCGCGAGCACGACGAGACTCTCGTCCTCACGGAGCGTCCGCGCCTTGCCGTGGACCGAAAGGCCGACGCCTTCGTCTCCATTCACCACAACGCGCCGGCCGTGGACAAGGACGCCGCGAGCATCCGCTATTCGGCCGTCTACTCGTGGAACGAAATCGGAGAGGAGCTGTCGGACGCCATCTCCGCGCGCCTGGCAGCCGCGCTCGACGGCGACATTCCATCGAAGGGCTCTCTCCACGCCAACTTCGCCGTCACCCGCAACCCCGAGATCCCAAGCTGCCTCATCGAATTCGACTTCCTCACCTCGCCGGAAGGCGAAGAGGCCATATTCTCCATCCCCAGGCGCAAGTTCCTTGCCGAGGCCGTCGCGCGCGGCATAGCGGACTGGTGCGGAATCGAAGAGTAATACAAGACCATGCATCCCGACCTGATCGACATAGCGTTCCTCCACATCAAGACATACGGCGCGTGCATGGCGCTCGGCTTCATCCTCTGCTGGAAGCTGGCAGAGCGAATGTCCGGGCGCAAGGACCTCGGAGACCTTTTCATGTACCTCATGATCTCAGGCGTCCTCGGCGCGAGAATCGCCTACGTCATCGAACACTGGAAAGACGAATTCGCGGCGAATCCGATGTCGGTTGTCAGGATCGACCAAGGCGGGCTCGTCTTCTACGGCGGACTCATCCTCGCCGTAGTCGTGTACTTCGTCTGGTGCAAGGCCAAGAAGGTGACGTTCCTGGAGACTGCGGACATCATGTGCGCGGTTTTGCCGCTCGGGCACGCCTTCGGACGAATCGGATGCTTCTTCTACGGATGCTGCTACGGACGCATCTCCGACTCTGTCTTCGCCATCAGGTTCCCCGTCCATTCCCCCGCGTGGTACGAACAGGTGCGGGACGGGCTAATCGCCCCAAGCGCCAAGTCGTCTCTTCCGGTCCTTCCGACGCAGCTCTTCGAAGCGGGCGCGCTGCTCGTTCTCTTCGCCGTAGCGGCGACGCTCTACGTAAAGTTCATAAAGGCGAAGCGCTCTTCGCCCGGACTCGTCGCGGGCGCGTATCTCGTCATGTACGCGCTCGTGCGATTCCCGATGGAATACCTGCGCGGCGATCCGCGCGCGGAGGTCGGCTTTCTTTCCATCGCCCAGACGATTTCGCTAGGCGTATTCCTATTTGGCTGCGCAATACTCGCCTTCTCGCTGTACAAGGGCCGCGCAACGCGCTAGCCCGAACCCGGTCACTTGCCCGTGCGCTCGACCAGGGCGAAGTCGTCCGCCTCGAATACGCTGTAGCCCTCCAGGATGCTCTTGATCCTGTGTCCGTCGCCAGAATCGGGAAAGACGACCAGACTCGGCGCGTCGTCGTCGGACGGCTCGTCCCTCGGCACATACACGCGCTGCATCGGGTCCCCGTAGAGCACCGTCGCGTCAAGGTCCCACGCAAGCCCCATTTTGTCGCGCTCGTCCTTCCAGTCGCGCGTCGCAAGCCTGCGCTGAAGCCAGACGCAGGCTGCGTAGTGGCTCGTGTTCAGCGGATAGCCGAACTTCCCGAAATACCTCCATGTGTTCCACCCTGCGAAGCCAAACCACGTCTTGCGCGTATAGCCGACGAATTGGTTGACCTTGCCGAATGAAAGAGCCGTCATCACCATGTCGCCTCCGTCAAGGTGGTTGGCGATCAGGCAGTTGCCCGCAGCCACCCAGACTTTCTCGCGCTGGGGCGCGCAAAGCGCCTCCAGCCCGTCAAGGGCCCCAACGCGCGGCACTCGCGCGAACGCACCTCCGCTCACAACGATGTTGCCCATGGAAAACGGCATTTCAAGGTTGCGCTCCGTCGCGTGCGAGCTTGTCAAGAGCAGCTCCGGGTCGATCTCGCGCCACGCGCTCGCGAACACAGGCGACGAATCGGATTCAACAGTTCCGCGGACAACTGAGCCGGCGGCGTCCTTGCGCCACCATACTCCCTTCGGGAATGCGTCGGAGACAACCGCAACCTCGCCCGTCACGACGTCTGCGTCTACGCCCGTAGTCGCAAGGACGGACGAAACAGCGTCTGGCTTGCACGACGCCGCAATCCGCTTCGCCGTCGCCGCATCGGGGCCTGTCACGATTCCCCAGATGGCGTCGTCGTATGGATCGTCGTCTATACGTCTCATCATCTGCTTCAGCGAGACGAGTACGTCGTTGTCAAATTCATCGGGACGCATCAGGAACGCTACATAGCGCGGCTTTGATTCGCGAAGCTGGGCAAGCGAGTCCGCCGGCTTCGCGCAGACGATGCTGGCGTCGGCTTCGTCCGAATGCTTGGCGACGAGCGCGTACGCCGCCTCGCGCCATTCCCCCATGTCAAGCGTTTCCTTCGAGGCGACGACCGCTAGACGGGTCCTTTTGGCATAGCGCGACGTCACGTCGTCCGCCGGAACGTCGCTCACCCGCTGGGGGTGGTCCCAGGTCAGCCAGAAGCGAGTCCCCGCCGGGGACGGCGAATAGCGGCTGGCGTAGATCCGCCTGTCGATGCGCGTGCGGTCGGCGAGCGCGGCGTATTCGAGGAACCAGATGCTGTCCTCCCGCTCCTTTTCGCCCGAGGCGAGGACGCGCCACCTGCCGCCAGACCAAACCTCGACCCAGGAGTGGTTGCCGGCGATAGTCGTCCAGCAGCACCCGACGAGCCTGGCCGGTATGCCGACGGCGCGGCAGGCGTCGATGAGGATGATCGAAATGCCGGTGCAGGAAGCCATGCCGATCCGCATCGAATGCCTCGGCGACTGCCTCGCCTTGTCGCGCTTCGGGGAGTAGTGGACGCCTATCATGTCCCATATCGTCCTGTCGAGCTTAACGGCGGCCTCGTAGTTGTCGGCGCAGCCTTCGACCAGGGGCAGGAAGCGTTCGCGGAACTCCGCGCGCCAGTCGTCCACCTCCTCCCTGATCACGGTGTACGGGAGCACGTAGTCGAGGTATATTTCGTCGGGATACCTCTCGATCGCGCCATCCCGCGCAACGGACGCGAGGACGCAGTTGTTCGTCACGAACGCGCCAGGGAGCTGACGGTCGCGTTCAGGCGCGAACCGACGGAGGAATTCCACGTCGCGCTCAAGACTGCCGGATGCGAATGCGGCTCCTGCCGCAAAAGCGGCGACGGACAATATGACGGTGCTTTTCATGCAACTATTATACCAAATCAGGGCATCGCGGCGGCGTAGCCGAGCTCGTAGGGCGCGCAACCACAATTTTTGCCTCCGACTAGATTTTCTATATCTGGGGGCACCGCCCCCAGACCCCCCAAAGCTGTTGAAGCGAATTTCATGCGGTAGGGCGCGATCACCGAGCGCGCCGCAACGGTTGTGCCAAGTCCGCCTCGGCAACCGAACAGCGACCAACGATGGAGCCGAGCTTCCAGCCGCGATATTTCGGCGACTGAGAAGCTGCCCCCATTGGAGACGCGGCTTCCAGCCGCGTTATACTCTGGAGTATTTTAACCACTGACTACACGGACAGGCTTCGCTAACGCCCGCCCTAATGCGACGCAGTCGCATCCCCAAATACTTCTATCGACATATGCAAAGCCGTTGAGTGGTGCGGAGCTGCGGAGCGTTAGCGGGAGCCCAAACGCTCGGAGTTAACTTTCTTGCGTTTACTTTCAGAACGTGCGTTTACTTTTGAACGCGGCGCATTTATGACAAACAGGGAACCTATCTTTTACAATCGGTATTGGATCGCCTGTTCTCACAGCCTTCTGAAGACCAAGAGGAATCAGCGTAGGCTTATAGTGCTTCAGTTTCCCCTTTCGCTTTCCGCGCTTCATGCGCGTCTTTCCCGACTGCCGCTTAGCCTCAATCAGTTTCGCCGTGC
>SUWC01000166.1 GCA_015061665.1 Lentisphaerota bacterium | reverse complement strand
CCTCCCAACCCTCGAGGTCCTTGGTCTTCCAGTCGAAGCCTCGGTTCGCCAGGAGCTCCGGGTATATGCCTCCGTCGGCGGCATAGTTGATGTCCTCGAAGAAGATGCCGTACATCGTCTTCGGCATATCCATGCCCTTTGCGTCGGGCGAGATTGATATTCTCGCGCCGTCCGCGAGGGACGCACACGAGGCGGCGATCGCCGCGGCGGAAACGACAAAAGTATTTTTGATTTTCATGCGCCCATTATACGCAATCTCCCGCCATTTGGGCAATAGTCCATTCGGGTGTGAGACGAACATTCACAACTCTCGCCCGCATCAACTTCTAGCTCAGCGCCGCTATAAACAGTCGCAGACCGCTATAGCCCATTCGGGCCATCTAGTTGCCGGCGTGCACGATGCTTCATTTTCGCACCGCGACTCGGTCCAGAACCGCTCCAGGATCGACGGCCCGGATGCGGATGGTGTTGATGTCTTCCTTGAGCGAGGGGCATTTCACGAACGCTCTTACGAAATTGTCCTGCACGGCAGTATAGCGTCCAGGACTGTTCTCGTCCTTCGTCCCGTCGGAGAATGGCACTTCGACGCACTGCCATTCGGAGCCGTTGACACTGACTTCGACACACAGCTTCATACCCGGATACAGCCGGTAGTCCGGAAGGAACTGAAGAACGAGTTCCCCGTTCCCCGTTGCCATTTCCCCTTTCCCCTCAATCTCGTATTCCATCCATGCGCCCTTGCCCGCGCCCTCGACGACAGGGAGCAGCGCCATCGCCCTCGCGGAAATGCCAAGCCCTGCGACACATTCCCAGGAGCCGCCGTTCGCAGGGGACTTCCTGATGAAATCGGCCGCATCCTTCCAGTCTTTCTCACCGATGCCGTCGCCGCCAGCGGTCGCGCTGTGCCATTTGCGCCTGTCGCCCGGCTCCTTCCACGGCCACTGCATCTGCGACGCCCAGTTGTTTCCGCCCTGGCACCACCATTCCTTTTCGTCGATCGTGTCGAACCAGAAACGGCGCCACTTGCCGCCGAAAACCGTTTCGTAGCGCTCGTTGAGCGCGGCAAAGCGCGGCTTCAGCCTGTCCTTTGCGCCT
The DNA here is from genome assembly GCA_015061665.1 of Lentisphaerota bacterium. Taxonomy (GTDB): domain Bacteria; phylum Verrucomicrobiota; class Kiritimatiellia; order RFP12; family UBA1067; genus UBA1067. Next base: position 1,948 of record SUWC01000166.1, on the reverse strand, counting down.
TCCTCCAGGATGTCGTCGGACATAAAGGCCATACCCGCCTCTGCGAGGAAGCGCACCTGAAAGCCGACCGTCTCGAACCAAGGGTCTTTCCATTGTTTCGCGAGTTCGGCTTCGATGGCAATGTCTTCCGCCGCAAGCGCGGCATACTGCGCCATGAGGGACTTCTTTTCGGCATCCGTGAGCTTTGTGATCCACTGCCAGCACATAAGCTCCGGCTTGCGGATCGTGCCGAGTCGGTAGTACTCCGCAAGATGGGCGGCGATGCGCGACGCAAGTGCCGCGTTGGACGGACCGAGAAAACGCTGCGCCCAGCCGTCGAGAAACTCCCGCTGCGCGTCGGGACCGAACTTCTCCGGCGTCCATGCAAACCGCGCAAATGCGTCTATCGCTATGTCTGCGGGCTTGAAATCCCCGACGTTGACCATCCACACTTCCCTCGCGTTGTTCGCCGCGCACTTCGCCGCGAGCTCATACCACATGAAACCGGGCGCCGTCGTGCAGACGTGCGTATACGAATGGGGTCCTCCGAAATACGACACGTGCCAGTAGATGCCGCCGGGATGAGACGCCGCCGCGCTTCCGCCAAGCCTCCTGATGTATCCGAAGTTGTCGTCAACCCACATGATCGAGGCGCCAGCCGGAACTTCAAGCCCGCTGTCGTATATTGGCAGAACCTCCTTGTACGGGATGAACGTCGTGGCCGGAGGTGCGTCGTGATGCGGGGCGACGTATTTCGCGAGCAGATTCGTCTGCGTGGCGAACACCTCGTACATCAGCGCCTTCTTCGCCTCCATGTCATTCCCGCCCTTCATCGGCTCGTCGTGCGTGCCGCGGATCCCTATCGTCCAGAGCGCCTCGCAGCGTCCGTACTTCTCCGCGGACCAGCGCCAGTATTCGTCGATCTTTTCGCGGTTTGTCGCGTAATTCCATTCGCCCTGCGTCTTCCTGTCCCAGTAGACATTGTTTCTGAGCATCGGTTCGCAGTGCGAAGCGCCGACGACGATTCCCATCGCCGAGGCGAGAGCCATGTTCTCCTCGCGCGAGACAAACTCGTATCCCCACGGATGCATCGCGGGCCAGATGAGGTTGAGGCGCAGACGCAGCATCGCCTCGAAAAGCTTTTCATATGTCTTCGCGCCGATGGACTTTGAACCGTCGGCCTCGAAATTCTCCTTCGCCCACGGCATAAGCCCCCAGTCTTCGTCGTTTATGAAAAGCCCGCGGTATTTAACACCTGGAGGGGCGATTTCAAAACATTCTTCAGGAAGCGCGAACTCTCGCGGTTCGACGGGCACGTCATCAAGCCAGTGGAAAGCATTGACGCCGAGCTCTTCCGAAATCGCATAGAGCCCGAAGACCGTGCCGCGCGCGTCACTGCCCGTAACCGTCCAGACACCATTGGAATAGGTGCGCACGCTCGCCTCCCAGCGTCCGTCGGGAACGGTTCGCGCGACGATCCGGCGCGTATCCGCTCCGTGGCCGGGACACGCACGGTCCAGATCTGCCCTGAGACCTGCGGCGGCACGGCGGACGCACTCAGGCTCGCCCGGCGCGACCTCCACTGTTATTGCGCATGCTTGCGACGACAGCAACGCCGCTGCTGCTGCAGCGATATGCACTGTTCTTATGTTCATGGTTTCTCCACCTTCCACTGGCGTTCGCCTTCGCCCGCGAACGGAGCTTTGCCCTGCTGGAGCTTTGCGCCTGACTCAGGCTTCTCAGGCTTCACGTCATAGCCGGTTGCGACGGGTGCGATGCGGAAGAATCCCTTCTCACTCCCTGGACGCAGCAGCCAGCGCTGGTCGCGCGAGGGACTGTCCCAGCCATACCACACGACGTTCACCTTGTCGCTTCCGAAGAATATCCTGTTGAGAACGCCGCCTCCCTCTTTCGTGACGATACGGTACTGCCCTGCGCCAAGATGCTTGAATTCCCAGTGGTGCGCGTT
>SUWC01000165.1 GCA_015061665.1 Lentisphaerota bacterium | reverse complement strand
AGACACTGAACAGCGAAATATGCTATAACCCGAGTTTGCCACTTTGCTGACTGAATAATTTACGAAATGTTGCGTCCCCTATTGACTGAAGTGCACCATCTATGGTATAATAATATCGTTATCTCCATATTCTACAAAAAAGGACGGCATGTCACTACACATCGAAAAGCAGAAGTCCGGCAACAACGAGTACCTTCGCCTCGTGTCCCTGAAGCGGATGAAGAGCAGCAACGGGAAGCTGATGATAGGCAAGAAGACCATCGTCAGCCTTGGCGCGCTTGCGAAGCACGACGACGGAAAGCCCGACTTCCTAAAGCGATTGCGCGAGTCCTTCTCCGAGGGCAGGCCCCTCATCAAGGAGCTCGAGCCGTACGTGGACCAGGCGCCCGTGCGCAAGTGGACGGTCACGTTCGAGCGCGGCGACGCGAAGTGCATCGGCGAGCCGAAGCGGATGGCGCCGTGCGTGCTCGACCCCGTCTTCCGCGCGCTCGGCCTCGACGAGCTCTTCGCGAGCGTCAAGTGCGCCTCGCGCATCAAGTACGACCTCACGGGGATCGTGCGGCTGCTGACCTACGGGCGGATCATAGACCCGGAGTCGAAGTGGTCGACGATGGGGCAGAACGGCCAGTACTACGCCCCGCTCGTCAAGAGCACGAACCCCGACAACGTCTACGACGCGCTCGACGTCATCTACGCGAACAGAAGGCAGATAGTACAGCGCATGAACACCTGCGTCTCCCGCGGCATCGGAAGGAGCGCGGACACCGTGTTCTACGACGTGACGAACTTCTTCTTCGAGACCGCAAGGCCGGACGAGGACTTCGAGGACGCGGACGGGAACGTAGTCGCGGGGCTGAGGAAGTTCGGCGTCAGCAAGGAAAACCGCAGGCAGCCAATCGTGCAGCTCGGGCTCTTCCTCGACGGCAACGGAATCCCGATCTCCTTCGCGACCTTCCCCGGAAACACGCTCGACCACCACACGCTCAGGCCCGCGATGGACGAGACGGTCGGCGACCTCGGGATCAGGCGCTTCGTCCTTGTCGCTGATCGCGGCATGTATTCGGGGACGAACATGTACGCGGTGCGCGAGGCCGGGAACGGCTACATCGTCTCGAAAAGCCTCAGGAAAACAGACAAGGCGGAGCGCACATGGGCCATCGACCCCGAGGGCTACACCGTCGTCAGCGAGAACTTCCGGCACAAGTCGCGCATAGTGAAACGCGTCGTGAAGGACGAGAACGGCAAGAAGCACGAGGTCCGGGAGAAGGTCGTCGTCTACTGGAGCAAGGCGTTCTACGAGCGGGAGAGGAGCGAGAACGCGTCGTTCATGGAGTTCCTGGGGAAGCTCAGGGAGAATCCCGGCAGCTACCGCATCTCCTCTTCGCACAGCAAGGGGCTGCGGCGCTTCCTCAAAAAGGAGTACGTCAACAAGGTCACGGGCGAGAAGGTAGATTCGGCGGACCTGATGCCGATGATCGACGAGGCGAAGCTCACGGAGTTCAACGATCTCATGGGCTACTACCAGATCGTCACCTCCGAGCTCGAAATGGGCGACCGCGAGGTGATCGAGAAGTACCACGGCCTCACGCAGATCGAAGACCAGTTCCGGGAGATGAAGGGAACGCTCGAGACGCGGCCCGTGTTCGTCCAGACGCCCGAGCACATCAAGGCGCACCTGATGGTCTGCTTCATGGCGCTGACGATGATCAGGATCATCCAGCGCAAGACGCGCCTGTCGGCCAAGCCCGCGAAGGGGGAGTCGAAATGGTCGTACGGGATTCCCGGCGCGCGCGTCTCGGAGGCACTCGCGGGGTGGCAGGTCCTCGAGCTCCCTGGCGAGTACTACCAGGTGCTGAAGCCGAAAGGCGGCGACATCTTTGCGATCCTCAAGGCGTTCGGAATGGAACTCAAGCAGCAGCTCTACACCAGGGGCGAGATCCGCGAGATGAAGTCGACGGCAAGCCCATTCTAAGGCGTATCCCCAAATTATTATGAAGGCGACGTGCGCCAAACCCGCGTCGCCATTGGCTGAAAACGCCTTTTTGCCAAATCAAAGTGGCAAACTCGGGTTATACCAAAAATCGCGGCGGCTTTGCCGCAGCGCAATCAAGCCACCAGTTAGGGCCGTCAGTCGAGAAGCGTCATGCCGCCGGGGAACTTCAGGTCCTCGTACTTCCGGAAGACGGACATGATTTCGTCGGCCCTGGGATGCGCGCGGAGCTTTTCCAGCGAAACCTGTATCGAGATCGGCGCCCCGTTCTCGTAGGCCGTGCGGGCGACGATGTCGACCTGCTTCGGCGACGACCCGGCAGTGACGTCGCCGAAGCTGTTGTCGATGAGGGTCGCCGCCGCGCGCCGCGTCTTCGTCCCCGGCAGGTAGAAGCCCAGCCAGCCAAAGTCCACGACCGAGAAGTCGTCCGCGGCCAGCCTCGCGGCCGGCAGCACGAACCTGTCGAGCGACTGACGCGTGCGCTCGGGGTAGAACTTGTCGAATGCGTTGCCGCGGCTCAGCATATGCCAGCCGAAGTGGCTCTTCAGCGCGCTCTCGGCGCCGCGCGGCTTCCTCTTGATGCGGTCCCACACGCGCTTCTGCGCAAGTGGCACGTTGTACCAGTACGGCGGAGGCACGTCCTCGCCGCCGTCGAAGTACAGGACCCTGAACCCGCAGGCGTCGACGATCCCGGCGATCCGCTCCGCGATCTCGTCCTGTATCCCGGTGGACTGGTCCACGCGGTGGAAGACGTACCAGTCGTCCACGTCCAGGTGGCGGCCGTACTCCCCGCGCCGATGACTGGTGCGCGGCGTTCCGCACTGTCCGCGCCCCACGCCCACCAGGCGGCAGGGCCTGCCCTCCGTGAAGCCCTCGTACGACACGAGCTCGCGCCCGAACCTTATGAGGCGGCGGCCTTCCTCCGTGCGCAGCCCGTCGGGCGCGCCCTGCAGAAGCAGGGTGTCGTCGTCGGGGCCGACGTCCTCCGCGAGGCATACCTCCTTCACGCATGCGATGCGCGGATCGGCGGCGTCCTTTACGTACGGATCGGTG
>SUWC01000164.1 GCA_015061665.1 Lentisphaerota bacterium | reverse complement strand
CACATGCCTTCGAGGCCGCGGCCGTCAGGTTCTACGATCCGCAGAACGTTCTTGTCCAGTGGTCGGGAAAGCCCTTCGAGGGCGAGTTCCGGCTGAGGATCGTCGACTTCGAGCCGGCGTCGCGGACGCTTCTGCCGATAGACTCGCTTTGTCCAGCGCTTCGCCGCATGAAGCTGCGCCGCCGCGTCAAGCGCTATCTCTGGCAGCATGTGGCCGCCAAGTACAATCCGCTGCCCTGGCGCGAGCGCGCGGCGTGGGATGCGCTCGTCAGGGAAGAGGGCGCGAAGATGGGGCTCTCCGATTGCCGCGCGTTTCTCGAGAACAAGCTTGTCAACGACATCTTCTACGAGGGCGATTTCAAGGGGCGGCCCTGCGTCGTAAAGTGCTCCTCACGCGCGCCGGAGTCGATAGAAAACGAATACAAGCTCGCCATGCGCCTCCATGCGCTCGATCCTGTGCATTTCCCTGAAGTCTACGCTTTTTCGCCGGGGCCTATGGCCTTTGTCGTGACCGAGAGGGTTGAAGGCGGCAAGACGCTTGCCGACGAGCCCGACGACAAGTACGCTGACGAGGTGCTTGCGATCCTCGACTCACTCTACGAGGCGAAGGTCGTCTACCGCGACATCCTTCCCGCCAATTTCCTCATCGCGCCCGACGGGCATCTCAAGCTGATAGACTTCCAGTTTGCCGTCGACTGGAACGACAGGCGCATCGACCCGTGGCTCAGGCGTCATCCCGCATACCACTTCACCGTGTTCGCTGGCGTCCTGCAGAACGGAGTCGCGTGGTGGGACGACGCAGATTTTTCTACGCTGCTTTTGCCGTCCCTGGACAAGAGCGCGAGATCGCGAATCGGCCGTCTTAGGCTTGAGATCCCGCTTTCGGCGGGCGTTCGCGCGAGACTCTCGCTTATCGCGTTCGGGATGCGGCTTCAGCGTCTTTTCACTCGCCGTGGCTCGCGCAAACGGCAGTCTATTGACCGCAGATTGGAAAGGTTCTCATGGTTAAGTTCTTCGTAAAGATCGTAGTGCAGTTCTTCTTCTGGAAGCCCAGCAACTGGCGCAAGGGCTTCAAGGCGAAGCTTACCTCGCAGCTGTACTCCATAGCGATTCGTCGTCGCGCAAAGTCGTGCGGAAAGAATCTTCTCGTCCTCGGTCCTGGCGTCAACGTCACCGGCAATACGACTATAGGCGATGGCGCAGGATTTGGCAAACGGGTCAAGATATTCGGTGACGGTCCTGTGTCGATCGGCCGCCGCGCCGTGCTCGCCGAGGACACCGTGGTGTACACGCAGGTGCACGACTACGACCATTCTGACGTCTTGCCGTTTGGCTGGGGGTTCACGTATCCGGAGACGAGCATCGGCGACTATGCGTGGATCGGGATAAAGTGCATAGTGCTTCCAGGCGCCCGCATAGGCGAAGGCGCGATCGTCCAGGCGGGAAGCGTCGTCATGGGCGAGGTGCCGCCGTGCGCGATTGTAGCCGGCAACCCGGCGAAGGTAATCGGCTGGCGCGACATCGACCATTACAACAAGCTTAAAGTGGCGGCGGGGGAGAAGCCGGTTGAGGTGCCAGGGGGGAGGAGTTGGAGTTCAGAGTTGGAGTTGGAGAGTGGTGGAGCAGGAGTCAGGGGTCGTAACCGCCCCTTGCGGGTGGGCGCGACCCTTGGGGAAGCGACCGAGCCGAGCGGAGCGAGTGCCGAGGGGTCAGGAGTCAGTGACGCGAGACTTGACGACGTCTTCTGCAGCGTGTTTTCCGTGACTCCTGAAGAGGCGCGCACCATGACCTACAAGAGACATCCTGCGTGGGATTCCGCAGGGCAGATGGCGCTTGCCTCCGCGATTGAGCGTGAATTCGGACGCTCGCTCTCGCCTGAGGAGATATACCGCCTCAGGTCCTATTCCGATGCGGTTGCTCTTTTAACGCAGAGGCGCAGAGGCGCAGAGAATGGCGATGCCGGCCTTGTATTCAACCTCGATCGCGATGGAATCGCTGTGATAGACGAAGGGCGGGAAGTCTCGTACCGCGAACTCGCCTCGCTTGCGTCTCGTGCGGCGGATGGCCTTGCCCCTCATACCGTCAAGATCGTGCGTAACAAGCAGGACATGGACACGGTCGCGCTTTTCGTCGGTTGCGTCAACCGTGGCGTTGTTCCGCTGATGCTTCCAGACACGATGGACAGCGGGCTTTTCGAGCGGCTCCGCTCCACCTACGAAGGAAAGCCAACCGACCCGGCCCTCGGGCTCTTGCTCACCACGAGCGGCTCGACTGGCAGCCCCAAGCTCGTCCGCATAAGCCGTTCCAACCTCGCGGCGGACAACAAGATGAGCGAGGTGCTTTTCGGTTTTGACACTTCGACGCGGATGACGATGATCCTCCCGATCTGCTATGCGTGGGGGCTTTCTGTCGCATGCTCCGTTCTCGAGGCCGGCGGCACGCTCGTCATGACGCGCAAGACGGTCATGGACCCGGAACTCGCCGACGTCATGCGCGGCGCGCGCGCGACGCATGTCGCCGGCGTTCCGTACATGTACGAGGCGCTCGACAGGTTCCGTTTCTTCGATGGGAATTTCCCGTCGCTAAGGGGACTGCTCGTTTCCGGCGGCGCGCTTGCCCCCGCCCTAAGGCGCAAGTACGCGGAGTTCGCGAAGGGGCGCGGCATCGCGTTCTGCGAGGGATACGGGCAGACCGAGACGACGGGAGTTATGACGACTATCAGGACGGACGTGCATCTCGACTTGATCGGCTCGATAGGAAAGTCCGAAAACGGCGGCAGGTTCCGCGTCGAGGACGGCGAGCTCATCTACGAGGGGCCAATCGTCGCGATGGGATACGCCGTGTGCGCGGAGGACCTCATGAAGGGCGACGAGTGGAAGGGCGTCAGGCGGACTGGCGACATGGCGAAGATCGACGCCGACGGCTATGTCACGCTCACAGGGCGTGCGTCGCGCTTCCTCAAGATCTTCGGCAACCGCGTCTCGCTTGAGGAGGTGGAGAATCTAGTGAAAGACGGCTTCGCGGGCGCGGGATGCGCGGCGACGGGCGCAGACAACGACTTGCATGTCTTCGTCTGCGGCGTTTCCGCTGCGGACGTCGAGAAGTTCCTCGTTTCGAAGCT
>SUWC01000051.1 GCA_015061665.1 Lentisphaerota bacterium | reverse complement strand
GCCAAGATTCTAAATGATGCGCATCAAAACTTCCTCGGACCCCATTCAGCCATTTTGCCCCCGCCGCCGACCTTATTATCTGAGACTTCTGAGGTCTCAAATGTGACGGGCAAAGGGCATATTTGAGACTCCTGAGGTCTCAAATGTGGCCCCTAACAATAGAATAGAACATAAGAACTAACAATATCATTTAACACCCTCTATATCCACCCGCGGTGGATGGGTGGGGCGATAATCATTGTCCCATATTTTTATCGGAACCGACTTGCGCCGCGGTGAAGCGAGGGATGCAAAGCCAACACGGCACGAACGAATTATCGCCTTGCAGTAAAGACTCGCGAAAACGGTGGTTTCTTTGCGGAACTCCTCCCCCCGCTCGCCCATAGGGCTATCGTAAATCCAAGTGAGGCCGTTTTCGTCAAGCTCGAATGGCTTTTTGTCTTCAACCGGTCCCCACTCATCCTCGGCATACAAGTCTTCGTCACGGACGTCTTCGGAAGGCGGATATTCGAACTCGCCGATTCCACTATTCTTGGACACGAATATGCTCCTCCACGCGACTACGCCACGCCAGAGGACGATAGGCGGATACCCCGCGCGCATAAGCATGAAGTTTGACAAAACAAACGCGACAATTGGGTCGATTTTGCCCTCTGACGCTATAAACGTGTAGCCAGTGAAGAACTTTCCCGCCTTGATGACAGGATGTAGCGACGAAGCCGCGATATCTCGCACGAGTTTCCTGACAAGATTGTATCCCCTGTCACACACTCGCACTCCGGTGTCGTTGGCTTTGACGAGTCCGCATATCTCACGGATGAGCTTCATGCTTAGACGCCTGCCCTGCCAGGCTGCGTCAATGGCGTGTTTCAAAGCCTCGCAAAGACAGACCGCCGCAAACTGGTCGGTCACCCTCTTCCCGGCGACTGCCCTTCCGGCGACTATCTCCCTGATGTCTGCATAAGTGAGCGACGAATCGCCCGTAACATGCATGTGAAACACCGCGTCGCATAAAAACCGTTCCTTCGCGAGCGCGGATTGTGTGCGCTTTTTCTTCTTCAACGCAGCTTCCGCCTCAACCTCCGACAAAGCGGCGGCAACCGTAGTATCGGCCTTCTCTATGGCCATAATCAATTGCCGCGGAATGGAAACCCCAAGGTAACGCCGCCCGTCCACCGGCTTTATCGCATTTACCGGGATGGTCCATCGGCCACTCGCATCTTTTTTTGCCGCATACACCTTTCCGGCGGCGCAAAGCTGCAAAACGCGCCTTTTGGACATACCCCACCTTGCGGCGGCGGAAACGGCGCTCTCCCGATCCGTCACCGGATGCTTCTTGCGTTCTTCGGTGTGCCGCCCGAACAATTTGAATCTATTCTTCCCGTGCATGCGGCCTATCTTACCATAAGGTGCGAAGGAAAGTCAATGCTGCAAAAACAAGCCTTGTGACAAACTTCGTAGGTTAATAGCAATGGCTAACAGACAAAAAACGCAAATTCCCTAAACAACTAACAATTTTAGATTTTTTTCGTTTTTGCAAAAATAAGCAGAATCCGGCAAATTCGTGTTCCTATATAATTATGTGAATGTAAGAAGCAAGGACTATACCCACAACGGGAAAATAATGAAAGGAAAACAGCGATGACTCTTATACCAAACATGCTAAAACAAGTGCTCGAAGCCCAGCTCGCAGCGTCCGGCAAGCTGACGTACCTGGCGCTTGCGTATCATGCGAACAGTCCGGACGGGATTGCATGGCCCTCGGTGGCGACCCTTAGACGCGAGACCTCGCTTTCCAAGGCGACGCTTGCCAGAGCCATTGACTCCCTGCAAAGAGCCGGATTCTTGTCCAAGACCAAAACAGGCAGAATGACGAAGTACATGATCGGAGCCGCTCGCGCCGACGCGCCATGCAAACCCGCGAACGAGCCGTCGTGCGAGGAAGATGACTCCTTTTCCGCCTTCTGGGACGCATATCCCGCCGAATGCCCCAGGAAGGTCGACAAGGCCAAGTGCAGACGGCTTTACGCGAAGCTTCGAGCTGAATCGGGCGACGCAAGGACATTCGAACAAGCCTGCATTGCGGCGATAGCGGACTGGAAGCGCAGCGATCTATGGACCAAGGACGGCGGAAAGTACATACGCTCTCCCTTGTCATGGTTGCGCTCCCGGTCATGGGAAGACAAACCCTTGCCCGCAAGTACGTTGTCCGGCACGAACGGCAAATACATAAATGACGGATACAAGATGTCCATCGTTTTCTGAAACAGACAAACAACAACTAAAATAGAAAGGAACATATTCGCAAATGGACAGAACAGAGACAGTACAGACAATAGCCGGAGCGGACGCGAACAAGATCGCCGATATGCTCGCATCGCTTAATGGTATCGCGAAAAGAGCCGTGGCTTCACGTAGAGAGGCCGACGCCGAGGCGGTCATGTTGAAAGCGCGCGCGATGGCCCGACGGGGGTACTGCTTCAACCGGACGACGCTAGACATGCTCAAAGACTACCTCTCCGGCTATTCGATCGTCGTATCCGGCAATGTCGGAACAGGCAAGACGTTCTTCTTTCTCTGCGCCGGAATCAAGGCGGCACTGAACATGAAGATATCCGAAGCCTGGAATCTGTCCGATCTCGGTCGCGCGCTGGAATCGTACGAAGACGAGCCGATGCTCGTGGACGACATAGGCGCGGAGAGCAGGGAATACTCGTCGTACGGAACTTCCACCGGGCTTCTGGAGCATGTGATAGAATACCGGACGCGCACAGGCGCGCCCACCTACTACACGACAAACCTCTCGTCATCCGAAATAGTGGCACGCTACGGGAACCGGGTGGCGGATCGCATTTGCGCAAACGCCAGGGCATACCAGCTCACCGGCACGTCGCATCGCGGCACGACCATGCCGCCTTTACGCGGAGGCGCGAGATTCACGGATTTCATCAAGGGCCGCCCATGGAGCATGTGCGCGGAGAGATGCAAATTCTACAACGAAATGGCGCGCCTGTGCCAGAAAGGCGTGCAGAGCGAGCCATACTCCTGCGAACGCTGCATGTATTTCTGATCCCGCTGAATCGGAGAATCGACGAACGCCTCGCACGCTTCATAATCGTAATCTCAAAATCCAGCAGAAACAAGTCTGGACTTAGCTTTGAGATAAAAATAAATAATTCCTCTATTTGAAGCGGCGGGACGCCGCTTCCCCCAGTCAGATAGCACGGCGGCCGTGACACGGTGACGGAAGTCTTCTGGCTGGACACCGAATGACGGCGATCTGAAACCGCACAATTTCTGACTCACGCACGGAAATGCCTCCGCGTTCCCGCTGCCCGATTTTCACTTAATGCAAAATGAAAATTGCCACTTCACCCTTTGTTTACTGGGGTGTGGCCGTTTTCATGCCCGAAAAATTGGGGAACCTCCAAGCGAAGCAGGTGAAAACTTCGTCCGAGGCGCGTCAAATGTTGGCCGTACCACCCACCCAAACGGGGGATGCGTTGGACGCCGATATTTTGGTAGAATCATCACCATGAAAAAAGCAATATGTTTTTCGGTATTCGCATGCTTTGCCGCAGTCCTTCGCGGCGGGCCAAGAAACGGCGACGTGTGGAGGGACTCCGACGGCGTGCACATTAACGCGCACGGCGGAGGCCTGTTGAAGGACGGCGCGAAATGGTACTGGTACGGCGAGCACAAGACCGCAGGCAAGGCTGGCAACAAGGCCTGGGTCGGCGTTGGCTGCTACTCTTCGGAAGACCTAGTCACCTGGCGCAACGAAGGCGTCGCGCTCGCCGTTTCGAAGGAGCCCGGGCACGCAATCGAAGAAGGCTGCATCCTCGAGCGCCCCAAGGTCGTGCGTGCGCAGGACGGCAGCGGCTACGTGATGTGGTTCCACCTGGAGGCCAAGGGCAAGGGCTATTCCGACTCGCGCGTCGGCATAGCGAAGTCCGCTTCGCCAGTCGGCCCATTCGAGTTCGTCAAGGCCGTCCGCCCGCATGCGGGCGTGGCGCCTCTCGAGAACGGCACCCCCATGGACCCGCAGTCCGCGCCCAAGACTATCCGCCGCCCCTGGGGCGGTACGGCCGCCACCTGGGCAGGCACGTTCGCCGACGGCCAGATATGCCGCGACATGACGCTTTACGTCGACCCTGCCTCCGGCATCGTCTACCACGTCTACGCAAGCGAAGACAACTCGACACTGCACATCGCCGAAGTGGCGCCCAACGGACTGGACTACACGGGCCGCTGGACGCGCGCCGCCGTCGGAGACTGGACCGAGGCTCCGGCGCTTGTGCGCCATGGCGAATGGTACTACCTCGTCGGAAGCGGCTGCACGGGATGGCGCCCCAACCCCGCCAGGTACTACCGCGCCAAGTCGGTCATGGGCCCGTGGGAGCGCATGGGCAACCCGGTCTGCGGCGTCAACCCCGAGACGGGCGCAGGTCCGGCGACGACGTGGGACGGACAGTCCACCTTCATCTTCGAGCACAACGGCACGGCGTTCGCCATGTTCGACATATGGCGTCCGTCAAACGCAATCGACGGCCGGTACGTATGGCTGCCGATCGTTTTCGACGACCTTCACGGAACGATGCGCATCGACTGGCGCGACACCTTCGAGCCCGAGCTCCCCGAGCCATGGGAGGACCAGTATGTCAGCGACGTAAACCGCACTCCGGCGCGCTCGGTGATGAACCCGTGCGACAAGTCGTTTACGATGAGCCTCGACGGCGACTGGGACTTCGTATTCGTGAACGGCGAGACGCGCGACCGAGCCGTCCTCAAGGTGCCCGGCTGCTGGCAGATACAGGGCGCGCGCCTCGGCCGCGACTGGGATCCTCCCCTCTACATCAACACGCGCTACCCCTTCGCATACGATCCGCCGAGGGTGACGAAGGAGCCCGACGACAAGTCATGGACAAGCATGCGCTTCAGGACGCCGCGCGGAATCTACAGCCGCAAGGTCGACGTTCCAGATGCCTGGCGCGGACGACGCCTGACGCTCAGGCTCTACGGATATTCAAGCGCCGTGTACGTCCGAGTTGACGGCAGGACGGTCGGCTACGGGGAGGACGGCAGGCTGCCCAACGAATGGGACCTCACGGACGTAGTCAAGGGCGGTTCGTTCAACCTCGAGCTCGAGGTCCTCAAGCACTGCGACGGCTCCTATCTCGAGGATCAGGACTTCTGGCGCCTCAGCGGGCTTTTCCGCAGCGTCGAACTCGTCAGCGAGGCGCGCGGCGGGCTTCGCGACTTCAACGTCGAGACGCGCGTCTCAAACGGCGTCGGAATCGTGTCCGTCCGAGCCGAGAGCGACAAACCGTATTCGTGGAAGGTATTTGACTCGCGCGGCGACGAGGTCGGGCGCGGAACCGGCGCGCAGGAGATCGCCGTCCCGCGCGCGGAGCTCTGGAACCCCGACAGGCCCACGCTATACAAAGTGTGGGTCGAATGCGCAGGCGACAGATACGAGCGCAGGTTCGGCTTCCGCACCGTAACCATCGAGGACATCCCCGGCACCGACACTATGCAGGGCGGCGTGGCGCTGTGCGTAAACGGTCGCCGCGTCGTGATTCACGGCGTGGACCGCCACGAGGTAGCCCCGTCCGGAGGCTATGCGATGACGCGCGAGGAGATGAAGCGCGACATCGACGTCATGAAGGCCCATGGCATCAACGCCGTGCGCACAAGCCACTATCCCGACGACCCGTATTGGTACGACCTCTGCGACGCCAACGGAATACTCGTCGTCGCCGAGGCCAACATCGAATGCCACGGAAGCGGACATCCGCTGAAGAAGTCGGCTCTGTCGCACGACGGCACATGGCGCAAGGCGTTCGTCGAGCGCAACCTCAACCAGGTAGCGGTTCTCCGCGGACATCCCTCCATCATCTGCTGGTCGCTCGGAAACGAGTCCGGCAACGGAGCCAACATGAAGGCCGCCTATGATGCGGTCAAGGCCATGGACCCGACGCGCCCCGTGCAGTACGAGGGCTTTTTCAATCCGTACGCAAAACTCGCTTTCGACGTCCCCGGCAGCGACATAATCTGCCCGATGTACGAAACGCCGGCAAAGGTCGAAGCGGCACTCCGCCGCGGATTCCGCCGGCCCTACATCCTCTGCGAGTTTTCGCACGCGATGGGCAACTCCAACGGCAACTTCGACGAATACATGGCGCTGACCGAAAAGTACGCCAGCTTCCAGGGCGGATTCATCTGGGATTTCGCAGATCAGGCGATCGAAGGTGCCGACGGCACGCTCAAGTACGGCGGCGACTTCGGCGACAGGCCCAACGACAGGCACTTCCACTGCAACGGACTCTTCGACGCGTACCGCCGCCCGCACCCCGGCGCGCTTGAGGTCGCATACTGGTACCGCGGGCGCAAACTCCCCGAGACGCCTGCCCCCAAGCCCTGCGCGGAACCGTCCACTGTCTCCGCAGAGACCATCGAAAAGGCGCTTGCAGGCCTGAAGCCGTGCTTCTGGCGCGCGCCGACGGACAACGACCGCGGCTGCAAGGCAGAGAGGACCATGTCCGCCTGGCGCACGGCGTCGGCCGACGACGGACAGCTCCCCGAGGGCGCAAAGGTCGAGCGAAGCGTCACTCGCGACGGAGACAAATGGACTGTTGACTTCTCGCTGACGGTTCCTGAGAGCGCGCCGGAGCTCCCGCGCGCCGGTGTCTCCTTCGCGCTCGAAGGCGATTCGTTCGGAGCGGATACGCGGGTTGCCTGGCACGGCAATGGACCGCACGAAAACTACTCCGACCGCAGGTCCTCCACGACCGTCGGCGACTGGGAGATGACCGTTTCGGCCCTCAATGACAGCCACTACGTTCGGCCGCAGGAATGCGGACACAGATGCGGGACGACAAGGCTTGAGGTCGGAGGAGTCGTAATCGAGGCAGTGTCCGGTCCGTTCGAGTTCAACGTGTCCGGATGGACGCCCGAGGAACTGGCGAAGGCGAGCCACGAGGAGGAGCTGCCGAAGGTCGACGGAAAGCTTGTCGTCAACGTAGACGCGGCAATGCGCGGAGTCGGAGGAGACGACAGCTGGGGCGCGCAGCCGCACGACGCATACAGGCTCAGAGGCGCGAAAACATATAGCCTGAAGTTCTCCGTCCGCGCGCGTTGACGCAGCCCCCGCACAAAGCCCGGCGCATGGTCTCCGCCCCGGTGTGGTATAATATTGGTCATGTCGCAGGAAAGAAACATGATCAAGGCGGTTCGCCGGGTTGCATACGCCGGCATGGCGGTCAACGTCGCAGTCGCGGCGCTGAAGGGTTTCGCCGGACTTGCGTTCGCGTCCCAGGCGCTCCTGGCTGACGCCGTCCACTCCCTTTCCGACCTGCTGACCGACGTCTCAGTCGTGCTTGGCGTGCGCTACTGGACCGCGCCGGCCGACGAAGAGCACCCATACGGGCACGGAAAGATAGAAGCGCTTGTGACGCTGTTCATCGCCCTCGCACTGGTGGCCGTCGCGTACGGACTCGGCTCTCACGCGGTGCAGTCCTTTCTTGCAGGCGAGACTTCGTCCCCGGGCCTCCCGGCGCTCTTCTGCGCGCTCGTATCGATCGTCGCCAAGGAGTGGATATTCATATGGACGCGCCGCGTGGCGCGGTCCGTCAACTCGCAGGCGCTGGAGGCGAACGCCTGGCACCACAGGTCGGACGCTATCAGCTCCATTCCGGTCGCGATAGCGGTCGCAGCTGCGCACTTCCTGCCGTCGCTGTCCTGGATGGACTCAGCTGGCGCGCTGGTCGTGTCGCTCTTCATCGTCCGCGTCGCATGGAAAATCGCCAGCCCCGCCCTTCAGGAGCTGGTAGACGCAAACATCGGCGACAAGGCCGACGAAGTCGCAAGAATCGCGCGCGGCGTGCCAGGGGTGTCGACGGTGCACAAGGTGCGCGTCCGCCGTTATGGAGGCGCGTTCGCGGCAGACCTGCACGTCCACGTAGACGCAAGCCTGTCCGTCGCAGAGGGGCACGCCATAGGCCACGCCGTCTCAGACGCGCTCACCGACTCCGGCATCGGAGTGACCGACGCAGTCGTCCACATAGAGCCGACCCGCCGCCAGGCAGGTCCTGAGGCGCAAAATTTGCCGTAGCATCTTCCACTACGGCAAACGCATCAAAAATTCCTTCTCCCCGCTGACGCGGTGTAGAACGAATTTTTGATGCGTTGGAAGTGTTTCAGCAGCCAACAACCAGCGATCAGCGCCCAATCCGGGCGGTCGTGGCGCGCATCTTGGACTTTCAGGAGGTGTCCAAGGCGCATTCATCGGGCGCGCCCGTCCTTTTTTGTGAACGCGCGGGCATCGAGCCCGCGCGGGTCCGATAGCCCGCATGCAGGGAAAAGCCATCGGAGCGTAGGCTCGATGCCTACGCACAAAAGATGATCGGGCGCGGCCGATTTGTTGCCCCTAGTATGTCCCAGGGGCGCACTAGACGCGCCACGACCATTCGGATTGGACACTGCGCTGTTGGCTGCTGGTTGCTGAGACACTTCCAACGCATTAAAAAACGATCCAGGGCCCCCGAAGGGGAAGGATCGGCTTTTAATGCGTTGGCCGTACGGGCAAAGTTTGCATTTCGGGACATAAATTTGCTATAATGAAGGCGTGAGGCGCGAGCAATGCAGAACTACTTCAGCTTTTACACGTCGTTTACAAGCTTGGCGCTCGTAATCCATTTGATCGTGAACTGGCATCAGCTTGCGAACTGGCGCAATCTCAGGGTGCGCTCCGGCGCGCTCGAGTACCGCATATTCCTGACATGCCTTCTTTTCTCCTTCTTGATTGACGTGCTGTGGGGAATATTCGCAAGGTTCAGGATGTCCTGCCTCCTGTATCTCGACACCGTGTTCTACTTCATGATGGTGGCGGTGTCCCTCTTTGCCTGGGCCCGATTCGTCATCGCGTACCTTGACATGGCGAAGTGGGTGCGGTTGGCGATAATCTGGATGGGTCGCGGACTCCTGGCGTTCTTCATAGTCGTCCTCATAGTGAACAGATTCAACGAGTGCCTGTTCGGCGTAAGCGCCAGCGGCGAGTACTACACGGGGCCGCTTCGCGACCTCGCCCACATCTTCCTTATCGCGTTCAACCTCCTTGGGACAGTCCTTACGCTGTACGAGTTCCTGCGCGCGAAAGGCGACAACCGGCGGCACATCCGAATGGTGTTCATATTCGGCATTACGATGCTGGCGGCGATCACGCTCCAGTACTACAACGCGCTGCTTCCGTACTTCTCCCTCGGATGCCTCATCGGATGCTGCCTTCTGCACGTGTTCCTCGTGGAGGAGGTTCGCGACGAAATGCACCGCAAGGAGCTTCTGGCCGGCGAATACGAGTCCCAGCTCGAATCCGAGCGCAATGCAGCGCAGGCGAAGAGCCTCTTCTTCTCCACCGTGTCGCACGACATCCGCACGCCGCTAAACGCCATCATCGGCTTTTCTGACCTGCTTTACCAGGGCGTTTCGGACGACGAGGAGCGCGCCAGCTACATCTCGTCGATACGGTCCAGCGGAAAGGTTCTGGCGCGCCTCGTGAACGACATGCTCGACCTGTCGAAGATGGAGTGCGGGAAGCTTGAGATCCTGAACGAGCCGACCGACGTGCCGAAGCTGGTGCGCGAAGTCGTCGCAGCGTGCGAAGTCGCGCGCTCGCGCAAGTCGCTGTCGCTCGAGACCGAGATCGGCGAAATGCCGCTGCTGGACATCGACCCGCAGCGCATCAGGCAGATAATCTTCAACCTGCTGTCGAATGCGTACAAGTACACGGACAAGGGCACGGTGACGGTTCGGGCCAGCTGGCAGGACGACGGCACGCTGACGCTGTCCGTCGAGGACACCGGCAAGGGAATCACCAAGGAAAACATCTCCCGCATCCTCCAGCCGTTCGTCCAGATCGTCGACAAGAACCACCGCGACGGAACGGGACTTGGGCTTCCGATCTGCCACAGGCTCGCCTCGCTCATGGGCGGAGACCTGTCCGTGAAGTCCGAAGTGGGCGTCGGGTCGACATTCACCGTGACGCTCCGCAACGTCGAGACCGCCGTTGGCAGCGCCACCGAGGAGAAGCTCGAGGCCCCCGAGCCGCACTGCGCCCACACTCCGTCGCGCGTGATGGTAGTCGACGACTCGTCGGTCAACCGCAAGGTCCTCAAGGCCCTGCTCGCGAAATGCGGGGTGACGGACGTCGTGATGGCGGCGAACGGACGCGAGGCCCTGGAGATGCTGAACGCAGATCCGGCGGTCGACATCGTGTTCTCCGACCTCTGGATGCCGGAGCTTGACGGATTCGGACTTGTCCGCGCCATCCGCTCGGACGCGAAATACTCCAGCCTGCCGGTCTATCTGGTCACCGCCGACGTCGAGGCGCGCAACAATGCGGAGGCATGCGGCTTCACCAGCATTCTCCTCAAGCCGATCACACTAGACAAGATCAAGTGCCTTTTCGGCTAGGCGCAGCGCGCCTCACATTGTTTGCCAAGTTGAGGCCAAGTTATGGTATAATATTAGCCCGTTATGAACCAATTGGCGACAAAACTTAACGAAACTCTCGGTTCAGCGGCGGAATTCCTCTCCGCAACCGGGAAAAGGATGTACTTTCCCTACGGCGGGATACTCGGGCAGGGCGCGGAAGCGAAGACGTGCGACATAAACGCAACAATCGGCATGGCCTTCGAGGAAGACGGCTCCCCACTCGTGATGGAGTGCTTCTCCAAGTCCCTAAACGTCGACAAGAAGGCGTTCCTGTACGCAGGAAGCTTCGGCCTACCCGCACTGCGCGAGGCATGGAGGGCCAAGCAGGTCGAGAAGAATCCGTCGCTCAAGGGCAAGACGTTCTCCAACCCCGTCGTAACCAACGCGCTTACCCACGGGCTTCGCATTTCGGCCGAGCTCTTCGCGGGCGAAAACGACGAGGTGGTCGCGCCAGACCTGTTCTGGGACAACTACGCGCTCGTCTTCACCGAGGCCGTCGGCTCAAAGCTCACCCACTTCAACACTTTCAAGGACGGACGCTTCGACACGGCGGCCATGAAGTCCGCCCTCCTCGCCCCTGGCGAAAAGAAGATTCTCATCCTGAACTTCCCCAACAACCCGACCGGCTACACCGCGACCATCCAGGACGCGACCGAGATAGTCGCCGCTGTCAAGGAAGCGGCCGACGCCGGCAAGAGGATCGTCGTCGTTCTGGACGACGCCTATTTCGGGCTCGTCTACGAAGATGGCATCCACGGCGAGTCGCTCTTCGCCGAATTCTCCGATCTTTCCGAGAATGTCCTCGCGGTAAAGCTTGACGGCACGACGAAGGAAGACTACGTCTGGGGTCTTCGCGTCGGTTTCATCACCTTCGCGTTCAAGGGCGCGACGGCGGAGCAGCTCAAGGCCCTCGAAGCCAAGGCGGCAGGAAACGTCCGCTCCGGCATCTCCAACGTGACCTCCATCGGGCAGCACCTCGCGATTCGCGCGTTTGCAGATCCGCAGTACGCGTCCCAGAAGGCCGAGAAGTATGCCGTCCTCCGCAGGCGCTACGAGAAGATACGCGAAATCCTCGCCTCGCACCCCGAATACGCCAAGTCGTTCGAGGTAATGCCCTTCAACTCCGGCTACTTCATGTGCGTGCGCCCTGTCGGCGTCGATGCGGAAGACGTCCGCCGCAGGCTCATCGAGAAGTACTCGACCGGCACAATCGTCCTCTCTGGGCTCATCCGCCTCGCTTTCTCGACGATTCCGTCCGACAAGCTCGCGACGCTGTTCGAGAACGTCGCCTGCGCGGTGCGCGACCTCCAGAAGTAAACCAAGGCGGGAGCCCCCGCCTCAAAACACAAAACCGACCATGAAAAAAACAATCGCAACCCTCATTTCGGTCGCGGCGCTTGCGTCCTTTGCGAAGCCCGTGCAGATCGCAACGGCCCGCATAGCGGACGCCGAGGGAATCACCAGCGCCGCAAACAAGCTCGGAATGATGTCCGGCAGCCCCCTGCTCAGCGCAATGGCGACCGCAAAGATCAACGACCTCGGACTGTTCAAGTACTTCGGAAAGGCGCGCCAGGGCGCATCCATAGCGATTCCGATCTTCGCAGACTGCGAAAAGGCCGGCGCCGGCAAGGCCACGCTTCAGGACGACTTCGCCTTTGCAATACTCTACCCGATTGACGGGAAGGACGCGTTTCTTGCGGCGCATCCTGGCAACGTAGCCTCGAACGGCATGACGTTCGTCGAAACGCCAGATGCAGGCGAGCTGTCCAAGCTGTTTCTCGCCTTCTCCCCCGACGGCAAGTGGGTTTCGGCCAGCAAATGCTCGAAGCTCGCCGCGCAGTCGCTCTCCCTCACGGACCGCGCGTCCAAGTCCATGAAAGGCTGCGTCGCACGCCTTGAAGTCGGAAAGGCCGAGATGGCGAACCTTGTCGCAAGCCTGGACAAGTCATCCGCCTCCGCGCTTGACCTCGGAGCGAAGCCCAACGTCGAGAAAAACCTGAAGGTCCTCAAGATGTACACCAACTTGGCGGTCGCGCTCAGGATAACAGACGCCGGAATCGAAGTCGAAGGTGGATTCGCAGCGGCCGAGGGCACCGAAGCGGCCAAGTCGGGCCTCAAGACGCTCGCCCCCAATACCCTCGCCAGTGTAGATACGAACGCCATCTGGGCAGCCGCATACGCAGCCGACTGCGGCATGGGCCAGGCCAGGGGACAGATCAACGCCTTCATGTCGCTCTGCACAAAGTACGGCTTGAAGCTGGACTGGCTCGGCTTCAAGTCCACGCCCAACAGCCTCTCGTTTGAGATAGACATCCCAGCATTGATCAACTACATCGAAAACGAGGCCCTTGCGTCCGTCATGGCCCTCGACAAGGTGGGTTTTGCCAATGAACTGAACTCCATCACCGATGCTTCGGAATACACCTCGAAGAACGAGCCCTTTACGGCATCCCTGTCGATCAAGGGATTCAAGCCGAAGCACACGCCCGCTGAGATACTCGCCAAGACGATGCCAGAGGCCGCGGCCAAGCCCGTGTACAATGCAAGCTCGACCTCCGTCTACTCGTTCGCAAAGGCCGTCCTCACGCAGATTGCAGCCGTCAGGCCCGAACTGACCGAGGGCCTGGCACCAGTCCTTGCAGCCGTCCCCGAAGACGGCGAGTCCGGAACAGCGTCCATAACGTGGCGCGAAGGAAATGC
The DNA here is from genome assembly GCA_015061665.1 of Lentisphaerota bacterium. Lineage (GTDB taxonomy): Bacteria > Verrucomicrobiota > Kiritimatiellia > RFP12 > UBA1067 > UBA1067. The sequence continues at coordinate 10,969 of SUWC01000051.1, read as the reverse complement.
GCATCATTCGCTCTTCCGCATCTCGGCGGAAGACATCGGCAAGTTCGGCGCGGCCGCAAACGCCATCACCGCGCAGATCATGATGAACGCCATGAAGAATTCCGCGCAGGAAGCAGCCGTCCCCGATGAGGACGACGATGCAGACAATGACGATTGAGGCGCACTGCAAGGTAAACTTCACCCTTGAGGTTCTCGGAAAGAGGGCCGACGGCTACCACGCACTGCGCTCGGTAGTCATTCCCGTTTCGCTGTCCGACACGCTCGAAATCGAGCCGACGGACGGCGAAATCTCGTCCGACACGGGCTTCCCCGACGATCTCTGCGTCAAGGCGGCGAAGGTCGTCCTTGGCGAGGACTCCAAACGCGGCGCGCGCATCCACGTCGCCAAGCGCATCCCCGCCGGGGGCGGACTGGGCGGCGGCTCGGCGGACGCCGCTGCGACTCTAGTCGCGCTCAACGAAATCTACGCCCTCGGGCTCTCCCCGGCGCAGCTCGCCGAAAAAGGCGCGCTTGTCGGAAGCGACGTTCCCGCGCTTGTCCTTTCGCGCTTCGCAGGCGCAGTCCTTATGGAGGGACGCGGAGAGTTCGTCTCCCCTCTCGGCGTCGGCCTGCCGCATCTTGACCTTGTCCTAGTCAATCCAGGAGTCTTCTCCTCGACCCCAGCCGTCTTCAGGGCATGCTCCCCGCGCGTGACAAACGACGCCGAAATATTGTATAATATACGTGTGTCCCTCAAGTCTGGCGATGCTGCGGCAATCGCAGAGTCGCTCCAGAACGACCTGGAGGCACCTGCCATGAAGCTCCATCCCGAGATCGCGGACGCGAAATCGGCGCTGCAGAAAGCAGGTGCTGAAGGCGTGACGATGAGCGGAAGCGGATCGACGGTCTTCGGAATCGCCAAGTCGGGCGAGGAGGCTGACCTGATCGCCGCAAAGCTAAAGTCGCAGGGATACGGCGCTTGGCATGTAACAACAGTTTGTCCCGTGGTGTAGTGGCCGCACAGGGGTTTTTGATACCCTTAGTCCTGGTTCGAACCCAGGCGGGACAACCAATTTCAGGATGCTGCGGATGAAATTCTCGCTTTCAACCAACTGGTGCAACAGACGAATCGAAGACGGAGCTGAAATAGCGGAACTCGCCCTTTCGCTCGGATTCGACGAACTCGAGCTCGGTTTCCACACATCCATGTTCCAGGTCGACGGCTTCAAGCGAATGGCGGAAAGAATCCCCGTAGGCAGCGTCCACGCGTTCTGCCCCGTCCCGATCTCCGCCCCGCAGGGATATCCCGAACTCTACACGCTGGCAAGCTTCGACGCCGATGCTCGGGCCATCGCCCGCTTCCATGTGGCGAAGAACATCCGCTTCGCTGCCGAAATCGGCGCGGACACCGTGGTCCTTCACGCCGGCAGGGTCGGATTCGGCACGTTCTTCCGCCGAGGGTTCAGCTCGATGGACCTCAGGAAGGCGCTCGAAAAGGCGGAGAAAAAGGTCGATGCCCCGCGCTATGCAAAGATGCTAGCCAAGGCGAGGAAGCGCCGTGAGGAAAACGGACGCAAGATGCTCGAGGTGTTCCGCGGCGAAATTGCCGCGCTAGTGCCGGAGCTGGAGAAGTGCGGCGTCGTGCTGGCGTTGGAGAACCTGCCCTACCTCGAGGGATTTCCCAACGAGGACGAGATGTCCGCAATCGCCGGCGAATTCGCAGGCGCGCCCGTGATGGCGTGGTTCGACACAGGCCACCACAGGGTCCGTGAATGCTGCGGCTGGCTTTCGGAGAGCGCGGAGGGAAAGCCGCCGCCGAAGGACATCGTGCGCGGAATGCACCTGAACGACGTGACGGACATCAACGACGACCACTTTGCGCCAGGTGACGGGAAGGTTGACTTCGCCGCGCTGAAAGTCATGATGCACAGCGTCCGCCACGTCGTCTTCGAGCCCCACTCCCACGTCTCGCAGGAAAGCCTCGCCAAAGGCCTGGAGCTGATCAAGTCCCTTGCCGCAAAAGCCTGAGACATTCCCAAGCGCCACGAGCTACACGTAACGACAAAAGGCCGCATCCCGAAGGATGCGGCCTTTTCTGTAGCATTCAGAAACGACTCTTTGCGCGCTGTCTATTTGTCCTTGCAGGCTGCGGACGTCTTCCGCCTGCGACGAAGGTTCTCGGCGAAAAGCAGTTCGTCGGGGAAGCCCTTGCGTATGCGGACGCAGAACTGGCAAAGCGACACGTGCAGCCTGTCCGCCCACTCGCGCGTGGTCAGCGTCTCGCCCTTGTATGTGAGCTTGCGGCAGCGCCAGCTCTCGTCGAACTCAATGGGCTCTAGCCCAAGGCACTGTCCGACCGAATAGCCCTTGCGCAGCCGCTTGTCTATCGTGACGCGCGGGATGCCGAGCTTCTTCGCCCACTCGGCGACAGTCCTGTGCTCGCCCTTGTACGCAAGCACCTTCGCCTTTGTCCGCTCCCTGTTCTCCGCCTTGCGTACCTCCAGCGCAGCGGTGGCTGAGGCGCGTTCGGACTCTTCCACGGGCGTCTCGAACGCGCGCTGGACAGTCCAGCCCTTCGCCAGCCTTAGGCGCAGCACGTCGTAGTCGATCCCCAGGCGAGCCGCCCAGCCTATGAGCGTCAGCCTGAACCCAAGATACTCGTATGTCTTACGTTTCATCGTTCTCCCTGAATACGTCGGCCTCTCCGAGTCCGTCGCTGATGCGCCGAAGGAACTCCTCGCGCGTAATGCCCAGCCGCTCGGCCCACTCAGACGCGCGCAGCGCGACGCCGTCGTGCTCGAAGGCCTGGTGGCGCGTGAAGGCGATAGACCTTCCGTCGCGGCACTTGAACGGACGGTTGTAGCGGATGCAGTAGTAGATGATGTGGTTGGCGCATCCGAGTTCCGCCGCCCATTCCTTGACCGTCATAAAGCGTCCGTCGCCCTCGAGGATGTAGCTCGTCCGCGGCGGACGGTACTTCGCCTCCGTCTCGCGCGGACGCTCCCAGGGCGCGATGGGCGTTGCCAAGGTCTTCTCGACGCTCCATCCGCCTATAAGCCGTGCTTCAAGTACAGACTCCGCCACGCCGAGCCGCTTCGCCCATCCGCGCAGCGGCAGCGTCACTCCGTTGTACGTATATCTAGCCAGCCTCCGCATCGCCGTGCGCTTAGCTTCGTGGTCGCGCGCAGCGCCCTTCACCCGTTCGCAGCTTCTTTCTTCCCTACCCCGCTTCTCGGCCTCAGCATCGGATAGAACTCGAGGTCAAGCGCATCGGCCAGCTGGCATGCGCGCTCGAATGACAGTCCGACGGTGCCAGAGAGAACGCGGAAGACGCCGGAGTGCGAGACATTCGCCTTGCGCGCAAGCGCGGTGGCGGTCATTCCCTTCTCCTCCATGGCCTTGTTAATCCGCGTCAGGAAATCCAGTTCTACTATGTCTTTCTCTTTCATGGCATTCCTCCATCATTTTTCAAAGATCGCACCGTAGCCTTGTCGAAGGCGGCTACACGGCCACAAACCCTTGCGCTCGCGCAAATCACATTTCGGCCTTTCGCATTTCGTTCTGGTACTTGAAGCGCTCCTCGGGAGTCATCTTCTCAAACCGCTTGCGCGCCTTTCGCTCGACCATCCTGCCGACAACCTCAAATGCGACCGCCCCGATGACAATCATCGCCACAACGCACCCAACAACTATTAATGCAATATTCATGTCATTGCGCCCTTAGTTTTTCAATAGCATCTTTTAGCAGACGAACTCGCATCTCGGCAGTTCCGTCTCGGTAACCTTTAAGGTAAACCAGCCGCCCACCATACGTGTTGCCATTCCCCCACGCCGGTGCACCATCGGTGGTAATCACGCACTTGCCGCGCTCAAGCGCCTCTGCGATAACAAGGCCAAAGTTCTCCGACAGCGTCGGAAGAACGAGAACGTCACACCACTCCCACACCTTCTCAAGCTCTTCGCCGAAGGTGGAGGAGACTATTTTTAGCCGTGCAGAACATGTAGAAACGTGCAGAGAAGAGTTTTGGACATGATTTACAGGATTAACAGGATTTGAATTTAGTTCTGCGACAGCTTTTTCAAGGTACTCAACGCCCTTCAGCGGATGTCGCCTACCGAGATAAAGAATGTGAAGCGAATCCCGCTCCCCTTTTGGAGACGCGGCTTCTATATTCCCATCAATTCCGAACTCCCTCTCCAACTGGAAGAACCGCTTTACGTCCGTCACTTCAACCACTGGGCATCTCTTCCCCAGATAGTTCTCGATCCACTCCTTCTCCGCCTCGCATGTCGCGACAATCCTGGCACTACGGCGCAGTAGAAACCTCTCTATCGGACCTACAAGCCACTTCTTCACCGGACTCTGATACTTCAAATAAAGCGGACTCAAACTGCCGTGCGTCATCCTCACCAACCGCTTTCCCGACCTAATTGTCCGCCAGCACGCAAGCCACTCCTTAGGAAGCCACATGCCATGGACCCACACCTCCTCAACGTCCTCGCACTTCCCCTCAACTGGCTCATCGCACTGACTGGGGGAAGCGGCGTCCCGCCGCTTCTTAAAAAAGTCGAAACCACCTTTTCCTTGAAGCGGCGAGACGCCGCTTCTCCCAGTCAGAGCGGACACAATATTCCCGTGGATTACACTCTTAAGATCGACGACCTCTGCATCGCCCTGCTCTTTAGCAAGCAACCGCGCGACGACGGCCATGCCGTTGGCGGCATCATCCGTGCCGGGCACTATGTGAAAGATAGACATCTGATGCAACTGTCTATGACTTGTCGTTGACGATTAGTGACGCAACGTCGGCAGCCACGTTCTTTGGATTAAATATCATCGCTTGTCGGAGCGACACCTCAGACATCGAAGACCAACTCGAAGCTTTTGCTGTCATGGCTCTAAAAGCGTTTGCCCATGAATCCGAACTTGTCCAATCATTCACCTTTATCCCAGGCATTCCGTCATTCGAAAAAAGATCAGCAACAGCACCAACCTCCGCCCCGACGAGAATCGGCAATCCCGCCATAGCGCCCATTAGAAGTGCCACTGAAAACTGCTCATCTCCATTATGCACATAGACATCAGCCCTTGAATATAGTTCTGGAAGCTCAGAACTTGGCACACCCTCAATCGCCTCAATGCCGCTGCAGGCGAGTGCTGTTGTCCCCACTCCGCAGAAGATCAAACGTCCCTTCCCGCCTCCAGCAAGATATTTCCGAAAGCCATCAGATACGACATCCATTCTTCGAAACGGGCGATTATTCGCCACCATCAAGAAGACCGGACCTTCTCCCCGCATACACCTACGGTGATGCGTCACGAACTCTTGAATGTAAAGACCTCCAACTATTTTCTTCCCCGACACTCCATAGCTGCCAGCAAGATACCTTCGCGAGGCAAGCCCAGGGACCCACAAGAAGTCAGCCTTTCGGAAAAGCCAACTTTTGACGGCTCGCAAAAACGCCCCGCCCGACTCCCTCACCGTATCAAGCGCAATGGCATAGCGCCTACCCAACACAGATCGAACAGCAATGGGGAACGTCAACCACCATGGAGCATAAGCCGGCCACACCACAAAATCATATTTCCGCCCGGAGAATCGACGGATCAACCTCCAAGCAACCTTAACTCCGTCGATAATTCCTGGATACAACGTCGGCACATCTGCCGCTATTGCTGCAGAATCCTCGCCAAGCCCCATGTCGTGATGCCCGAAATCGCAAGCGAAAATGGCCGGTGCATAGATTTGAATGCGTCTATCGTCCCTCAATCTCCTCAACACCGCCTCTCTGTACGGCGCGGGATGCGTAAGTATGACGGCTGCTTTCACAGAACCTTGCCCTTCAATCGAATGCCGTCCACAAACTCACGCCAATAACAGCCGTTCAGAAGTCTCGTCACTCGTGTACACCACACCCCGCAACTTGTAATCTCAAAGTTGTTGGTATTGCTCATGCACTCCACTTCGGCAAGATGTTCCTGTAGTTCTCCAGCCGTCAACTTCCGTTGCGTCTTGCTTCCTGCCCATTGGCGCTGTGCCCAAAGATAGTCTGGTATTCGCTCGAAACGTGAACCCGTCTTCATGAACTTTATCCACAGATCCCAGTCCATGCAATATTTGAGACTGACATCAAAACCGCCTGTGCGCTCGAATAGTTCACGTCTAAAGAAACTGCTCGGCCCATATACATGCGGCACCGCATGACGGTACAACCAATCATGCCACTCGTTACCGACTGAACACTTTAGAATCCTACCATTGTCATCGATCAACAACTGATTCCCAACTATCCATTCAACTCTGTCAATCCTGTTAATCCTGTCCAAAACCTTCTTCAGCGCCCCCGGCAACAGAACATCATCAGCATTCAGCCAAAACAGCCACTCGCCATTCGCCTTCGCGAATCCCTTGTTCAGCGCATCGCTCTGTCCCGCATCAGGTTCAACATCTGCATCCTGAACGATGATCTCCAAGTCATCGCCGAGTCCTTGAGCTTTAAGCGAGTCGACAGCTTCGCCAAAGAAAGGTCTCTCGCCCTTCACTGGCATCACGCAACTAAATAGCGGAGTGTGCGACATTTATTAACGCAGAGGCGCTGAGACGCTGAGTACGCAGAGAGAGTTTATCGAAAAATTGTATACCCGACAATCCCGACCCATTCATGGAATGCCACAGAGTTGAGCATGAACACATTTGGATCCGGAAGGAGCATCTTGAAAACAGGCGTCTTCTCTGCCGTAAAAGTATTCTCGAAGTCCGCCGGGGCACATACAACCTCAATCTCTGGCGCATACTTCTCGAACATCAACCTCGCCCTCTTCATGTGCCACGCACTCGTCACCAACAATACCTTCACCTCTCCCCCCTCTACACGGCTAAATAATTCCCTAATCCCCTTCGCCTCTTCCTCCGTAGTCCTCGCATCGAGAAACGATACCGCCTCCTCTCCAACCCCAAAGTCCTTCAGCAACGGCAGCGTTGTGTCCTTCGCGTAATCTCCAGTTGCGATTATCTTACTCGCCCTCCCCGCCTTGAACAATCTCGCCGCCTGCCATACTCTATCCGCGCTTGTCGCCATCTCGGCGTATGAATTCACGTTAGTCTCAATCCCCATCGAGCCACCCAGCAACAGGATTGCGTCCGCCTTAGGAAACGACTCGACCATCGGCACCCTGCCGTCCACCAAGAACTCCCTCTCCAGCGGTACTCCAACAACCCATGTCATAATCGGCGTCATCCAAAGCCACAGCCAGGCGACTGTAAGTCCGCCAATCCACTTGGCGAGGCCCTTGCGCCCCAGCCGCGCAAAGATTACAGCCGCAATGCCTCCGGCTATCGCCCCGCCAATTGGACTGACTAGAAAACCGATTATCTTGTTGAGGTAGTACATCGTTAAATGTGCTCTTCAAATCCGCGGAAGTGGACATTAAGTTCGTGAAGCGGAGCAAGGAGCGTGCCCATCGACGTACCCTTCGTCATCTTAGCAAACGCATTGACATCCTTCGGGAAGCACTTGCCACCATATCCAAATTTGCCATCCGGACCAGGCACGTACGTATGCGTATCGTTGATGTAGCCCGAAAGGAGGCATCCCGTGTGGACCTTAGCCCAGTCTCCGCCCATCTTCTCAACGTACTCCTTCGCCGCATTGAAGTAGGTGACCTTGTACGCTCCGAAGACGTTGTGGATGTACTTCGTCAGCTCCGCCTCCAACGGACTCATCACTGTAAACTTCTTTCCGGGGAACACCTTGATGAGCAAATCGACCGCGCCCGTGAACACCATCGTCTGCCTCTTGAAGTCCTCAATATGCGTGCGCTCGGTAAGGAACTCCGGCATATAGCAAACCTGATGCCCGGTCTCCTTCGATAGCATTTCGCTCGTTCCAGGAAGAATCGTCGTCCTGACAAACACCGGCACATTAGGCAGACCCTTGATGAGCTGTTTCATCAGCGTCAGATCTTGTGTCCCGTCATCCTCTGTCGGGACATGAATCTGCAAGAATGCAATGTCTATCTGCGAAAGGTCATCGTTCATCCCCTTCGGAGGATCGCTAACAAGCACATGGACATCCTTGTTGTTTTCTTCAAGCCACGTCTTAAGGGCTCCGCCTACGAAGCCGCAGCCAACAATACCAACTTTGATCATTTCTATTTCTCCTTAAATCCCTTTTACAATACATTCTGCAATGCGCTCAGCCGTATGACCGTCCCAAAGCTCGGGACGCGACGGACGCCGCGTAGCGTCGATCTGAGATTTGTATGCCTCACGTATCTTCTCGACTGCATTGCCGACGAGGATGGAAGCTCCCCCGTTCTCCATCAGCGTGATCGGACGCTCTGTGTTCCAGCGCATTGTGAGGCATGGCGTCCCGAGGACGCAGCATTCTTCCTGGAGCCCTCCCGAATCCGTCATAAAGAGCCTTGCACCCATGTTGAGACGTAGCATCGCGTGATACCCAAGCGGCTTCACGAGAATCATGTTCTCGTTCGCTACCACCTCGTCCCAAAGCCCGAACTCTTTGAGCATCTTCTGTGCGCGCGGATGGATCGCCCAGACGATCGGATACTCCTTAGAGACTTCATCCAAGAAGAACCTCATCGCCGGAACAAGCGTCTCGCGCTGGTCGACATTGCTCGGACGGTGCATGGTCATCGCAACATAGCCCCTATCCTTCAAAGAAATCTTTGCGGCTTTTGCGCTCTTTGCGGCAATCTCCTCGTCTATTAGATTTTCGGATATGATTTCATTAATGTCCAATCCTGCTGCCTTCTCGCGCTCGCGCTCAAGCGTGTCGATCATGATGTTGCCGACAAACTTGATCTTCTCGTCCGGCACACCCTCAGCCTTGAGGTTGGCGCTGCTCAATCTGTCGGGCGTCAGCAGAAGATCGCTCAGTCGATCCGTGACGAGCCGGTTGATCTCCTCCGGCATGTCCATGTCTCGACTGCGCAAGCCCGCCTCGATGTGGGCGCACTTGATGTGTTCCTTCTTCGCCGTTATCGAGCAGGCGCATGTAGCGTTGACATCGCCAAGAACGACGACCCAGTCCGGATTCTCGGCCTTGAGCACCTTCTCGAATGCGATCATCGTGCGCCCCACCTGCTCGGCATGTGTACCGGACCCGATTTCAAGATTGATATCTGGGTTCGGAATGTCGAGCTCCTTGAAGAACTGCTCGCTCATGCGGACATCGTAGTGCTGTCCGGTATGCACGAGAATGTGCTGCACCTCGGGATACGCCTTAAGTGCACGACAAAACGGCGCAACCTTCATGAAATTCGGGCGCGCCCCTACTACTGATACTATCTTCATATTGTTTTAGACAGGATTTACAGGATTGACAGGATTTAATGGAGTTCTTTCAGCACTTTCAGATACTCTTCTGCTTGTTTGTCTCGGTTATGGACTTTGGCGATATTGTTGTATGCGTTTTCACCTAGCTGTTTACAAAGCTCAGGATCCCCGACCAACTTCTCAACGCATTCGACGAGCGAATCGGCGTTTTCGGGTGTCATGTCGAGACCAGCATGCGCATCCATCACAAGCTTCTTCGCAAAGCCGTCAACCCCCATGATTATCGGACGCTTGCAGCCCGCGCTCTCGAATATCTTGCTTGGCATCACAGTCGTGAAAAGCTCGGTCTTCTTCAAATGCACCAGGTTCGCATCACTCGAACTGACCCAGTCCGGCATTGAGGTCTTCGGCTGGCGGCCCGTGAATACGACATTGGCGAGGCCACGGCTCTTCGCCTCCGCCTCCAGCTTCTCCCTATGCGCACCATCACCAACAATCACAAAGACAACCACTTTGCGATCTTTGCGTTCTTTGCGGCTAATAATTTCTGCCGCATCAAGAACGACCTCCAGTCCGCAGGCCATGCCAACCGTGCCGATGTAACTGACAACGAACTTGCCTTCCAGACCGTATCTGGCAAGAAGGTCTTCGTTTTTCGGCTGCGGCTTGTAGACTGCAAGATCGGTGCCATTCATGACAATGGACATCTTAGACTCGGGAATCCCCTTCTCAAGAAGCCTCGATCTGTAGCCTTCGCCAACCGTCACCAAGGCATCGCAAGTCCGGTACATCGCCTTTTCTACCTTCTCCAAGCCCCAGTATGCAAGCTTGGGGATATTGGCACCGACCGCGCCCATCGACTCAGGCCAGATATCGCGTATCTCAATCACAAGCGGCACATGCCTCAGCCGCTTGTACCATACTCCAGCATACCCACAGAATATCTGCGGACTCGTCGCGATAACGACATCGGGCTTAGGTAGCCGCAACGCGGCAAGGAGCGATTTCACGAAGTAGCTGACGAAGTTGAACATCCGCTTCACCGCGCCCTTGTTCGCGGCGATGTAGAGCTTCACACGCTCAACCTTGACGCCGTTGATCACTTCGCTAGTGCGCCTGTTGGCATAGCCGTCGTAGACAATTCCGTTCGGAACATTCGGCGGACAAGTCACGACAGTGACATCGTGCCCGGACTTCACCCAGCGCTCGCAAAGCGCAGAAACGCGGGTTGCAGGAGCATTGCCTTCAGGCGTGTAGTAGTGGGAGAAAAACAGGATTTTCATTGTTTTGATTCATCAAAGAATTTAGTGGAACAGCATGCCGCTAAGAAATATAAACTCCGAAGAGCCATTGTTTTTGGTTTTAGCCGCAAAGAACGCAAAGGTCGCAAAGAATTTTACAGTTTTAGACATACGCGACCTACGGTTTCCTAAACCGTAGGCAGTATTGAATATGTGAACTCTCCTCCATTGAAAGCACCCGACATACACATACCTTTTCCCAACTTGCCAAACTCAACGGCATATTCATAGTCTTCAAAATCATCAAGCCCTTTGACCTTTATCCCTGGGATCTCAAGATAACTTTCTCCCTTTGCGAACTTTGCGTCCTTTGCGTCTAAAGTCATGTGAACCCTCGTGACGCAATTACCCGAGCCATTTACATGCTCGGGTAATTGCGTCACGAGGGTT